>JAIXTO010000245.1 GCA_027483885.1 Rhizobiaceae bacterium | reverse complement strand
CATCGTCCAGACCAGCGCGATGGCAACCGGGGTTGCCATCATCGGCATGACGAACACGCCGCGCAGGAAACCGCGCATGGGAAACTCGGCATCGAACACCAGGGCCGCGAGCGTTCCCAGAAACAGCGGCGCCACCACAGACAAGACGGTGTAAAGCAGCGTGTGCCAGAGAGAATCCCAGAAACGGCCATCGCTCGCCAGCCGGATATAGTTCTCGAAACCGATGAAGCTTTGCTCCTGGCCGAGCGTCCAGCGATGCGCGCTCATCCACAAGGTAAACACCCAGGGGAAGACGATCACGGCCGAGATGACGACCAGCGCCGGAATGACGAAGGGCCAGTAGTTGGGAGCAAGCCGCGTGGGCTTGCTCCTCTTGGCGCCGCGCGTACCGGCGGATGTGTTTTCCATGCTCACGGAGGCCATTATCCCTCGCTTCGCGCCAGGACAGGTGCGAACTGTTCTGTCGCCTTTTTCAGTTCGGTTGCCGGATCGGCACCGCCGATCATGTTGGTGAGACCGACGCCAAACGTGTCGCGGAATTCCGTCACCGGAATGATGACCGGAAGCGCCAGCTGCGACACCTTGCCGGAGCCGACCACCGCATCGAGCCAGGCGGCCGGCATTTTCACGCCTTCGCGCACCTTCTGGTCTTCCAGGATCGACTGGCGGAAGGGAACACCGGCACCGGCCTGCAGCAGGCGGGCGCCCATCTCATGCGAGATTGCCCACTGGCAGAACAGGTAGGCAGCTTCCTTCTTGGTGCTGGCTTCCACAACGCCGAGGCCATCGCCGAATGTGCCGGCAGCCTGTGCGGCCGGACCCTTCGGCATGACGCCATAACCGACCTTGCCGACGACGCGGGATTTTTCCGGATTTTCGATCGGCGGGGCAAAACCGACGCCATCAAACCACATGCCGATCTTGCCCTGCAGGAAGGCCGATTGCGCTTCTGCCCAGTTGAAACCGGAAACGCCGGGAGGGGCCGCCTTCGTCATCAGGCGCTGATAGAGCTTGGCGGCTTCTACGGCTTCCTTGGTATCCGTTGAAAGTTTCCCATCGGCACCGATCGGCTTTGCGCCATAGCCCAGCATCAGCGATGTCCAGACCGGCGTATTGGCGTTTTTCAGGCCGCGCGCGACGAAACCATAGGTATTGGTGGAGGGATCGGTGATCTTTTCGGCCGCCGTGACCATTTCCTCGAATGTCTGAGGGTATTTGAGGCCCTTGGCGTCAAAAAGATCCTTGTTCCAGTAGACGATCCAGTAATCCACCGAGAAGGGAAGCGAGCGCAGCACGCCGGCCTGATCCTTGGCAAACTGCATGCCGGCTTCGGCAAAATCGCTTTCGACGAGCGACGGATCGGTCAGCGACGGATCTTTCAGGAAGCCGCTGATATCGGCAAGCCATTTGCCTTTTTCGAACTGGCGCTTCTGCACGTGGTAGCTCAGATGCACCACGTCAAAGCTCGGCTTGCCCGAGGACAGCTCGATCACGACCTTCTGACGCTGCTGCTGCTCAGGCGTTGCCTCGGCATTGACCTTGATGCCGGTCAGCGCCTCGAATTCCGAGAGATACTTGATCAGCGTTTCGCTGCGCGGGCTTTTGACGAGATTGACTTCCAGCGTCGTGCCGGCGTGTTTTTTCCAGTTAACGGCCGCCGATGCCGGGCGGATGCCCAGAAGGGCGCTGCCGCCGATGGCGGTGGTGCCGGCCAGGAACCCACGGCGCGTGGGGTTGAGCCATGAATGCGTCATTCGTTTCTCCTCCATTGAACCGGGATCTCCTCATCCCGGCTTTGTTTCCTATACGGCCAGCGCCCTGTCCCTCGCGTTGCGGATATGGGCAGACAGCCGCTCCACAGCCTCGTCCACCGAGCGTCGCTCGACCGCTTCGAGAATGGCCAGATGCTCTTTCATGACCGAGGCCACGTGGCCTGCAATGCGAAAGCGCTCCTGGTTGATGAGGCGCATCTTGATAGAATTGACCCGGTAGGCGTTCGAGATGATCGAATTGCCGAGCCGGTCGATAAAGGCGTCGTGCATGCCCCAGTCAACCGCCTGGGCATGCTGATCGAGTTCGCTCGAAACCTTGCCATTGGCTGCGGCTTCGGCAATCTCGCGATGGTCCTTCAACAGCTTGGCGATTTCCTCGTCCGACACCGACAGCGTGAAAAGCGCCAGCGCTTCCTTTTCGAGAAACATGCGGAACTGGAAAGCCTCGCGGATGAGGTTGAGGTCGATATGGGCAACCTGCAGGCCCCGCTGCGGCACGGTCTTGATCAGCCCGTCCGCCTCAAGCCGCGGAATGGCCTCCCGGATTGCGCCGAGAGGCAGTCCCGTCAGCTCGACAAGGCGACGTTGCGAGATGAACTGGCCCGGACGAACATCGCGCAACAGAAGGCGCTGCGTAAAACTCTCATACGCACGCTCCCGAAGGCTTGTCTGTTCGCCGTTCTCGTCCATGCCCACTCCCTTTTGAGGCGGCCTCAGGCTGCCTTTTGGTGAAACAGCCTGTCGAAGGCCCCTTCGATCCTCGCGCGATCTTCAGCCGAGAGGGCAATCAGCGGCGCGCGCACGTCAAGCCAGACATTTTCTCCCGTGGTATGAGATAGCAGCACCTTGACCGCCGGTGTTACCGGAAACTTCAGAAGCTCCACAACTAGATCCTCGATGCGCTTGTCGTCGCGCCCATCGACGGCCATGGCTCTCACGTCCTGCGTCAGGAAATTGGCCACACCGGAAATTGCGCCCTGTCCGCCAAGACGCACGCCGCGCGCCAGATCGCGTTCATCCCCGATGAGGATGATGAGATCGCCGTGTTCTTTCAGCAGCTGTTCGGTATAGGACCAGGTGCCCGACGAATCCTTGACGCCGGTGACGATGCCGGGGAAGGCAGCGCGAAGACGCCCGACCAGCTCCACCGACAGCGCAACCATGGTGACGGACGGAATATTGTAGACAAGAATATCGCGGGCACCGGCGCCGATCTTTGCAAAAACGGCCGAGAACCAGGCAAACAGTCCGTCATCGCTGACATTCTTGAAATAGGACGGCGGGGCAAGAAGAATGTTGCGCACCCCGGCAGACAAGGCTTGTGATGCCTGGTCTGCAGCATCCTCGATGGAATCCACCAGCACGCCGACAACGATGTTCGATGGCGAGATCCCGGCTTCGAGAAAGGCGCCAAGCACTGCCTCGCGTTCGCGGCTGCCGATGGAGCATCCTTCGCCGGTGGTGCCAAACAGGGTGACACTGTTGCAGCCCTGCGCGAGGCAACGGCGTGCATGGGCGATCATGTGTTCAATATCTATCGTCCCGTCCGTGCTGAACGGGCTTGTGAGTGCAGCCGAAAGGCCGAATTTCTGGGTCACCTGCAAGGCTCCTCCTCCAACGTGAGTAAGCTTTGATAACGCACTAACATGTTAGCTGTAAATGGCTAATCGCAATAAAATTTACGATACCGATCTTGCGCGGTGGACAACAGGAAACCGCCCATGTCTGACGGCCGCCGCAGTTGAACATGTGCGGTTGGGAAGGGGGCAATCGAATAAGAGGAGGCGGATCAAGACATCACACGGTCACAACCGCGCCCAACGGGCTTTCCACAGCAAGCGACGCGCAAGACTTTGAAGAAAAACGACTTCCGGCGTGAAGGTGCAGGCCGAGCAAGGGTGAGCAGGCATCTCCTGCGCACCCGGTTGAAAGGGCCGCACCCGGCACGTCCTCTTTATCAGCAGCCGGCAGCCGGTTCGAGACTGTATTGCCTGACGATCTCGATGAAAGCCTCCGCGCTCCAGGACAGCGGTGCGCCGGCAGGCGTGATGATGCCGTAATCGGCCTTTTTGTCCGGCAGGAATGGCCGCATGACAAGGTGTTCGCTGCGGAAGAAAGCAGCAATCAGAGAGGGGACGATCGCAATGCCCAGTCCCTGCGCGGCACAGACGCAGGCCGTCTCGACGGAATGCACCTCCAGGCTGCAGCGATAGGTCGGCACCATGCGCCTCAGTTCATGCTCCAGTTCATTGCGATTGATTCGCTGGCGACCGAGCAGGATGAGGTCGTTGCGCGCGAGGTCATGAACCTCGATGGCGGCTTTCTGGGAGAGCGGATGTCCGGCCGGCATGACGCAGGTCGTGCCGCTGGAGAAGAGGCTGCGTGTATCGAAGGAATGTTCTTCCGGTGGCAGGCGCACGAAACCGATATCGGCTATCCGGCCCCGCACCATGCGCTCGATTGCGTCGTAAGGCCCACTCATGATCTCGACGGTGACGCGCGGATGGCTTTGTTTGAACCGCGCCACCAGCGGCGGCAGCATGGTCGTGGTGAGGCTATGCGGAAAAGCGACCCGCACCAGCGCCTCACCGAAGATGCCCGTGCGCAGATCACCGATCTTGGTGCGCAGTTTGGCGACGCTTTGCGATACCTCCTCCACCTCGCCGGCCAGGAGATGCGCCTCCGGCCGCGGCACAAGCCGGCCCTTGTCGCGCAGGAAGAGTTCCCGGCCAATCTCCTCTTCCAGCGCCGACAGCTGGCGGCTGATGGCCGATTGCGAAAGACCAAGCTGGGCTGCCGCCGCAATGGTCGATCCGGTATCCATGATGGTCTTGAAAATTTCGAGCTGCCTGAGGTTCATGGGCGCCGATCCTAAGGCAGTCGGAAGCGAAGGCAAGCGGCCAGCGGAGCAAACCTGACAGGTCGCGCAAAATGCATAACATGATGCGTACAACTCATATGATTGCGCCTGTCGACGCGGGCGTTATCGTCCTTCCCATAAAACGAAAAACAAGGGGTCCTACCGATGAAACACCTGTGTCCGCCCGCAATTGCGCGGGAGCGGCAACCGTGACCGTCTTCGTCATCCGCCGCCTGATGCAGAGCATGGCCGTCTTGCTGGTGACGGCGTTTGTCGTCTTCCTCGGCGTTTATGCCATCGGCGATCCCGTGGAGATGTTGATCTCTCCGGACGCAAGCCCTGCCGAACGTGCGCAGGTGATTGCCTCGCTTGGCCTCGACCAGCCCCTGTGGCAGCAGTTCTTCACCTTTGCCTGGAACGCCATACACGGCGATCTCGGCCGCTCCTTCGTTTTTAACCGGCCGACCATTTCCCTGATCTTCGAGCGCCTGCCGGCCACGCTGGAGCTGACGTTTACGGCTCTGGTGATCGCGCTTGCCATCGGCATTCCTCTGGGGTTGATTTCCGGGCTGAAGCCGAACAGCAAGACTGACGAAGCGATCATGACCGGGTCCATCCTCGGCTTTTCCCTGCCGAGCTTCTGGCAGGGCATGATGCTGATCATGATCTTTTCGGTCTGGCTCGGCTGGCTGCCCTCAACCGGGCGCGGTGAACTCGGCTCGTTTCTCGGGCTCCAGTCCAGCCTGTTTTCCATCGATGGATTGACCCACCTCATCCTGCCGGCGGTCAATCTCTGTCTTTTCAAGCTGGCACTGGTGATCCGCCTGACGCGCACCGGCGTGCGCGAAACCATGCCGCTCGATTTCGTCAAATTCGCCCGCGCCAAGGGCATTTCCGAGCGGCGGATCGTGTTCGTTCACGTCCTGAAGAACATCCTCATCCCGCTGATCACCGTGATCGGCATGGAACTGGGCAGCATGCTGGCCTTTGCGGTGGTGACGGAAACCATCTTCGCCTGGCCGGGCATCGGCAAGCTGCTGATCGATTCCATCATGCGGCTCGATCGCCCGGTGGTGGTGGCCTACCTGCTGGTGATCGTCAGCCTGTTCATTCTCATCAATTTCGTGGTCGATATTCTCTACTCGCTGATCGATCCGCGCGTGCGCCTTGGAGATGCCCAATGAGCATTCTTGCCTCTTTGCGACGCGAGGACACACTGACCGGACGCCTCACCATGGGCATCCTGCGCAGCCCCAAGGCGCTTGTCGCCACGCTTATCTGTCTTCTTCTGTTTGCAACGGCGCTGGCCGGTCCATGGCTCACGCCGCAAAATCCTTACGACCTGGCCACACTCGATATTCTCGATGCCAAGCTGCCGCCGGGTGAACAGAGCATGTCGGGGCTTACCTTCTGGCTCGGCACGGACGGGCAGGGGCGCGACATGCTGTCGGCCATGGTCTATGGCCTGCGCACCTCGCTGGGCGTCGGTGTCTTTTCGGGACTTGTCGCGCTGATGGTGGGCACGGTTCTCGGCCTTGTCGCCGCCTATTTCGGCGGACGTATCGACACGATCATCATGCGCATCGTCGATCTGATGCTCGGCCTGCCGACCATTCTGGTGGCGCTGATGCTGCTGGCGCTTCTCGGGCAGGGCGTCTGGAAGGTGATCTTTGCGCTCATCCTCGTTCAATGGGCAACCTTTGCCCGGGCCGTGCGCAGCGCCGCACTTGTCGAGAAGAACAAGGATTATGTCGAGGCTGCCGTCACACTTGGCATCGGAACGCCCCGCATCCTGTTCGGCCATCTTTTGCCCAATTGCCTGCCGCCGCTCATCGTTATCGGCATGCTGCAGGTGGCCAACGCGATCTCCGCCGAGGCGACGCTCTCCTTCCTCGGTATCGGCCTGCCGATTACAGAACCTTCGCTCGGGCTTCTGATCGCCAATGGTTATCAGGTGCTGATGTCGGGCGAATACTGGATCAGCGTCTATCCGGGCCTGCTTCTGCTGCTGCTGGTCTTTTCCATCAACATGACCGGGGATCGCTGTCGCGAGATCCTCAATCCACGCCTGGGCGAGAGGTAATCACAATGACCGATCCCGTCCTCGAGGTCACCAATCTCTCCACCCATTTCCCCACCCGCGCCGGTGTCATCAAGGCCGTCGATGGTGTGAGCTTCACCGTCGCACGTCGCCAGATCGTCGGCCTTGTCGGCGAATCCGGCTCCGGAAAATCCATTACCGGCTTCTCCATTCTTGGTCTCGTTGATCCGCCGGGCCATGTTGCAAGCGGCAGCATCCGCTTCAACGGCGAAGAATTGACGACGAAATCGGCAAAGGACATGCGCATGATCCGGGGTCGGCGGATTGCCATGATCTTCCAGGATCCGATGATGACGCTCAATCCGGTGCTCTCCATCGGCACGCAGATGATCGAGACGGTCCGGGCGCACGAAAAGGTGTCGTATGCCGAGGCGCGCGCCCGTTCCCGCGATACGCTGGGACTTGTCGGAATTGCCTCGCCGGAGGAACGGCTGGATGCCTACCCGCACCAGTTTTCGGGTGGTATGCGCCAGCGCGTGGCAATCGCCATTTCGCTCCTGCATCGCCCCGACCTCATCATCGCCGATGAGCCGACAACCGCGCTTGATGTGACGATCCAGTCGCAGATCCTGTTCGAGATCAAGCGTCTGGCACAGGAATTCGGCATGTCGCTGATCTGGATCAGCCATGATCTCGGTGTCGTTGCCACGCTCGCCGAGCGGGTGATGGTCATGTATGCCGGCCGCATCGTTGAGGCGGGTCCCGTCGAGGACGTGCTGACATATCCTGCCCATCCTTACACGGTTGGCCTGATGAACGCCGTGCCGGCCGCCGTCCCTCGCGGTGAACCGCTGCGTCCCATTCCCGGCATGGCGCCGTCTCCCCTCTCGCGTCCGCTCGGCTGCGCGTTTCGCGACCGTTGCGCCCGCGCCACCGAAATCTGTGCCACGGAACCGGCCATTGCACTTGCCAATGCCCGGGAATGGCGTTGCTTCCACCCCCATTCCTGGAGGGCCGCGTGATGACGACCCCGCTCATCGAAGGCATCGACGTCAGCCGCCGCTTCTCGCGCAAGCTGGATTATGCCGAAAAACTGGCGCGCGCTTTCGGCGCCAATCTGCAGGAAAAGACGGTGCATGCCGTCGATACCGTCAACATCGCTGTTCATCCCGGCGAGGTCGTCGGGCTGGTCGGGGAATCCGGCTGCGGCAAGTCGACGCTCGGGCGCATGATGGCCGGCATCATGCCGGTCAGCGATGGCGAGGTGCGCTGGAAGGGCCGGCCTCTGGCCGATCTGAAGGGCAATGACAAGCGCCAGGCCCGGCTTGCCGCGCAGATGATCTTCCAGGACCCGATGTCGACGCTCAATCCGCGTAAGCGCGTTATCGATCTGATCGGAGAGGCGCCGCGCGTTCACGGCATCGTGCCGCGGGCAGATATCCGCGATTATGTCGCGGCACTGGCGGCCCGCGTCGGGCTCGACCCCTCCTATCTCGATCGTTACCCGCACCAGTTTTCCGGCGGGCAACGCCAGCGCATCGGCATTGCCCGGGCGCTGGCCGTCAAGCCGGAACTGATCGTCTGCGACGAATCGGTGGCAGCCCTCGACGTCTCGATCCAGGCGCAGATCCTCAACCTGTTCATGGATCTCAAGCGCGAATACGGGCTGACCTACCTGTTCATCAGCCATGATCTGGGCGTGGTGAAGCATATCTGCGACCGGGTCGTGGTCATGTATCTCGGCCGTGTGGTGGAAACCGGAACGCCGGATGAACTGTTTTCCGCGCCAAGGCACCCCTACACGCAGGCGCTGATCCGCGAACTGCCCAGCATCCGCGACCGCGGCCGCGTGTTCACGCCGATCAAGGGCGAGATCCCATCGCCGCTCAACCCGCCTTCAGGATGCCATTTCCATCCTCGCTGTCCCCTGACCTTTGAGCGCTGCCGTGTGGAGCGGCCGCTTCTCCAGGCAACGTCGTCGGGCCAGATGAGCGCCTGCCATCTCAATGAACTGCCTGCTGCAGCAAACACCGCTGCTGCGGCGCAACCGGTCATATAACCAAGAAGGGAACAACACGACCATGGTACGCAAATCCTTTTTCCTTGCCACCGCCGCAAGCCTGCTGCTGGCTGTCACCGCCGCCAATGCCGCCAACCTGATCGTCGGGAGTTCGACCGAACCGTCCTCCATCGACCCGCAGTTTTCGCGCACCGGCAATAACCAGAACATCGCCATGCAGGTCTTCGATCGGCTGTTGGAAACCGATACGACGATCGGCATCCATCCGGCGCTGGCCGTCTCCTGGACGAATATCGATCCGTTGACCTGGCATGTGAAGCTGCGCGAGGGCGTGAAATTTCATGATGGTTCGCCGCTGACGGCAGAAGACGTCATGTTTTCCCTGACGCGTGCCAAAAACATTCCCAACAGCCCGGCGCCGTTTTCCGGCAATGTCGCCTCCATCGACAGCATGAAGGCGCTCGACGACCTGACGATCGAGTTCAAGACCAAAAAGCCGACGCCGGATTTCATTGAGCAGGTCGGTTTCGTTTATATCGTCAGCAAAAAGGCGGCCGAGACCGCAACAATCGAGGACTTCAACAGCGGCAAGGCGGCAATCGGCACCGGCGCCTACAAGTTCACGTCGTGGACGCCGGGCGACAACGTGACCTTGACCCGCAATGATGCCTTCTGGGGCAAGGCGCAGGATTTCGACAAGGTCACCATCAAATTCATCTCCAACGATGCCTCGCGCGTGGCAGCCCTTCGCTCGGGCTCGGTCGATCTGATCGATGCGGTTCCCCCCGGCGACGTCAAGACCATTACCGCAACGTCAGGCCTTCAGGTTTATTCCATCCCGTCGGCGCGGCTCATCTATCTGGCGCTCGATACGGCGCGCGACCAGAGCCCGTTCGTGACCGACAAGGCTGGAAAGCCGCTCGAGAAGAACCCGCTGAAGGACAAGAAGGTGCGCGTGGCGCTGTCGCAGCTGATCAATCGCCAGCTGATCATCGACCGCATCCTGGATGGATCGGGGGAGGCTGCAGGGCAGCTGGTGCCGGGTGGCGTGGCCGGCAATGACGAAAGCATCGAGGCGGCCGCCTACAAGCCGGAAGAGGCGAAGAAAGCGCTTGCGGATGCCGGTTATCCGGAAGGCTTCGGCATAACGCTCCACACCTCCAACGACCGGTTCCCGGGCGATTCGGAAGTGGCGCAGGCCCTTGGCCAGATGTTTGCACGGGGCGGACTGAAGGTGAATGGCGTCGTGGCGCAGCCCTATAACGTCTATACCAAGGCCGCGTCCGCCCAGGAGTTCAGCGCCTTCATCTTCTCGCTCGGCAATTCCACGCCCACCTCGGCAACCGGTCTGCGCAACCTCCTGATGACAAACAACAAGGAGGCCGGCACCGGCTCGTTCAACCGCACGCGCTACAGCGATCCGGTGTTCGATGGCATGATGAACGAGGCCATGGCCGAGTTCGATCCCGAGCAGCGCATCCAGCTGCTGCAGCAGGCAACGAAATATGTCTTCGCCGACATGCCGGTCCTGCCGCTCTACTGGCAGAAGGTGCATTGGGCCGGCAAGGCCAACATCACCTATGACGCCAACATGACCGAAGACACCAGTGCAACGCTTGCCAAGCTGGTGAAATAAACCGGACGAACAGGGGGCGGTTAAGCGTTGCGGCCCCCTGTCTTGCCGCATGAATTCCAAAGGACCTTGATGATGATGGATAGTCTGGCGCCTGCCCGCCTGGACGCGATTGCCGATGACGTGATCGTGGAACGTGATGTGATGGTGACCATGCGTGACGGGATCAAGCTCGCCACGGATGTGTACCGACCGGCCCGCGGCGGCAAAGCCGTTGCCGGCGCCTATCCGGTCATCATGGAGCGCACGCCTTATGGCAAGGCGGAGAGGTCGCGCTCGGAGATCGAAGTGGGCATGGCTTCGCCGATGAAACGCGAAGACGTCGCCTGCTTTTTTGTGCGCGCCGGTTATGTGGTCATCTATCAGGATTGCCGCGGTCGCTACAATTCCGAGGGCGAGTTCTCGAAATACATTTCCGAGGCCGAGGATGGCTTCGACACGGCGGCTTGGCTTGTCCAGCAGGACTGGTGCAATGGCCGCTTCGGCACCATGGGCCTTTCTTATGCCGCCCACACCCAGGCAGCGCTCGCCTGCCTCAACCCGCAAGGCCTTGCCTGCATGGTGATGGATTCCGGCGGGTTTTCGAATGCCTATCAGTGCGGTATCCGCCAGGGAGGCGCCTTCGAGCTGAAGCAGGCGACCTGGGCCTACAACAATGCCAAGGAGGCGGTGGATGTGCGCGCGCGTGCCGCCATCGAGGCGGAGGACCTGAAGGCATGGTTCAAGGCCATGCCGTGGCGCGAAGGCGTATCGCCGGTGCGCGCAGCGCCCGACTATGAAAGCTACCTGCTCGAACAATGGCGCAGCGGCACATTCGACGATAGCTGGCGGCGCGTCGGGCTTTATATGGAGGGTTATTACAAGACCTTCCCGCAGGTGCCCATCGTCCTGATGTCCAGCTGGTATGACGCCTATGTCAAATCCACGCTCGACAACTATGCGGGCCTGTCCGGAAATCCTGATCGCCCCCTGCGGCTGATCATGGGGCCCTGGCTGCATGGCAACCGCAACACGACTTTTGCCGGTGATGTCTCCTTCGGGGACAAGGCGCCGCTCGGCGGCAATGTGATGGAGAGCTGGCTGCAGTTTCGCCGCAACTGGTTTGACAGCTGCCTGAAGAACGAAACGACGCTTGCGGACAGTGATCCTGTCGTGCGCTTCTTCCTTATGGGCGGGGGCACCGGCACGCGCAACGCCGAGGGACGCCTTGACCATGGCGGGGCCTGGTTCCAGGCGCAACACTGGCCGCTTCCCGAGACGATGTATCGAAAATTTCACCTGCATCAGAATGGGCGTCTCGGCGAGAGCCTGCCGGCTGCCGACAGTCCGCCGTTCATCTATGATTTCGACCCGGCCCATCCGGTGCCCACCATCGGCGGATCGCTGACCAGCGGCCAGCCGATCTTTGAAGGCGGCGGTTTTGACCAGCGGGAAGCTGAGAGCTTCTTCGGCTGCGACAGGCCCGGCCTGCCGCTTTCCGCAAGGCCTGACGTTTTGTCCTTCGAGACGGAGCCGCTGGAGGCGGATCTGGCCGTGGCGGGTCCGATCACCATCACGCTTCACGTGTCATCGGATGCCCCGGACACCGATTTCACCGCCAAACTGATTGACGTCTATCCGCCGAGCGCCGATTATCCGGCGGGTTATGCGCTGAACATCACCGACGGCATCTTTCGCTGCCGTTATCGCAAGTCCTTCGAGGCGCCGGAGCCGATCGAGCCCGGAGAGGTCTTCTCCATCACCATCGAACCTTTCGCCAGCGCCAATCTTTTCCAGAAGGGCCACCGGATCCGGCTCGACATCTCCTCATCGAATTTCCCGAAATATGACGTGAACCCCAACACATACGCGCCGATCGGTACAGGCCGAACGCGCCAGGTGGCAAGGAACAGTGTTTTCAGTGATGCGGTGCGCACCTCCTGCCTCACGCTTCCCGTGGTCTCGAAGGATACGCTGCGTCCCCTTCTTGCCGCCGCCGATTGACAGCCGACAGGACCTTGCCATGACCGTTACGCTGGCCGTTACCGGACAGACCCTGATCCACCAGCCTCTTGATCTCGACGGGCCAAGGGATGGCAGCATGCTCTCCTTCCTCAAGGCGGATGCGACCATTGCCAATTTCGAGGGCGTGGTGGAGGCAGAGGGCGCCTGGCCAACGAAGACGAAGACGGTTCATGCGGTGGCCGGCTCGGTGCTCGAAAGCCTGAAACATCTGGGCTTCACCGTGATGGGCCATGCCAATAACCATGCCTTCGACCTCGCCCCGCCCGGTATAGCTGCGACCCGGCGTGCCATGGAGGCGCACGCCATTGCCACCTGCGGCAGCGGCGAAAACCTCCGCGACGCCATCGCGCCGGCTCGGCTTCACCTCAACGGGCGCAAACTCGCCGTCTACAGCCTTGATCTCGGACCGCAGGCCGACATCGTTTATGCGGATACCGGCCGTCCCGGCATTGCGCCGCTTCGCATGAAAAGGACTGTCAGCCTGCCGGCTGGCGAATACGCAAGCCTTCTGTCCGTTCACCAGGCGCTGGGCGATGATAGGCGGCTCGCCGCGCGCCGTTCGGTTGGCTATACGCCACCGGCTGAAGGTGATGGTTTTGAGGCCTTCGGGACGCACTTCGTGTGCGGGAAAGCCGTCGAACCCGTCTGGACAGCGGCCGCCGAAGACTTTGCGCGGGTCACGACCGCGATTGGCCGCTCGAAGGACGAAGGCGACCTTGTCGTGATCCTGCTGCACAACCACCACTGGGAGCCGGAGTGGAGCCGAACGCCGGTCTGGTTCGATCAACTGGCGGATCGTCTGATCGACGCCGGATGCGACCTCATCATCGGCACCGGAGCGCCTGTGATGCAACCCCTGCGGTTTTACCGGGAGAGGGCGGTCATCTCGGGCCTCGGCAACTTCATCTTCCACACAGGCCGGGCGCAAACCTATGACGATACGGGCGTCGATGTCTGGCGAAGCGCCGCCCTTCGCCTGATGCTGGACGACGAGGGGAAGTGCCGGCAGATCAGCCTTCTGCCGGTTTCCGTCGGTCGCCCCAGCCACACCGCAATGGCACCTGCTCCGTCATTGCTTGCCGAACCGGATGCAGCAGACATCTTTGCGCGCATGGTCTCGCGCCTGAGCCCGGACGAACGTCTACGCGTCGTACGCCATCAGCCGTGACAAGAACCTGCGACTAGGGGCGCAGGCATTGGTCAACCGAAGGCAGTCACGGATGTGCCAGACCGGCAAGCGCTGGCACGACAAAGGCTGAAGCCGCCGCATAGGCCAAAAGCAGCGCCCAGGCGACAAGGCCGCAATAGACCGCAAACGATCCGAGATCTTTTGCGTGGCGGCCCGTGGAGGAAAGTTCGGGCGAGATGCGGTCGATGATTTCCTCGATGGCGGTGTTGACCGCTTCCAGCGCGGAGACGATCAGGAACAGCATGAGGAGAAGCACGTAGCTGAGCGGTGCAGCGCCGATCAACGCAAAAAACACCAGCGAGGCGGCAAGGCCCGCCACCTCGTGGCGAAAGGCCGTTTCCTGCCAGAGCCTCGACAGGCCACTGAGCGAATACCGTTGTGCTGCGGCCAGATGCTGCAGGCCGTTGATCTTGTGCGGCATGTTTTGGCTCAACTGATGCCCGCCTGGCAGATGGCCATCAGGTCGAGTGCCGGATTGCGCACGCTCGTCTCCACATTCATCATGCCGAGAACCGTGTGGAACAGGTTGTCATGGGAGTGTGGCTCCGACACCTGTTTTGCCCAGCAGGCGGGGTTGGTCCGGCGTTTTGCCTCGTCTCCCAGCCACAGCACGAAGGGAATGTGGGTCTGTTGCGACGGGGCCACCACCCAGGGTGCGCCGTGCAGGAAGAGGCCCTTTTCCCCCAGCGATTCGCCGTGGTCGGACATGTAGATCATCGAGGGCGCCAGCCGGTCTTCATGGGCCTTCAGCATGTCGATGGTCGTCGCCAGGATATGATCGGTATAGGCAATGGAATTGTCATAGGCGTTGACGATTTCGTCGCGGTGGCATTTGGAAAATTCCGACGAGCGGCAATCGGGCTGGAAGCGGCGAAATTCGTCGGGATAACGGGCGTAATAGGCGGGTCCGTGGCTGCCAAGCTGGTGCAGCACCAGCACGCTGTCTTGCGTGACCGAGTTCAGCCAGTTGTCCAGCTGGTCGAGAAGGATGGCATCCTTGCATTCGCCATCCTGGCAGAAGCGCGGATCGTTGGAGCGGTAAAGCTCCTTGTAGGGAATGCGCTCGGCCATGCCCTTGCTGCCGGTATTGTTATCCCACCATTCGGTGCGGATGCCGGCATGAACCAGCACATCCGTCAGGTTTTCGCGCGCAAGCCCCTTGCCATGGGAATAGCTGCCGCGTCCGAGGCCGGAAAACATGCAAGGCACCGAAACGGCGGTTGCCGTGCCGCAGGAGGAGGTGTCGGTGAAATAAAGGATGTCGCGTTCGGAGAGTTCCGTGTTGGTGGGGCGGGCATAACCACCGAGCTGGAAACTGTCGGCGCGTGCCGTTTCGCCCACCATCACGACGGTGACGCGCGGCTTGCGGTTTTCTGCGGTGGCAGCATCTCGCACTTTCGCATCGGTGCCGATCGGCTGGGCCACGATATCGCGCTCCTTTGCGGAGCCTGCGAGATAACGCCCCGCGCTGACCATGGGGAAGATCGGGTTGAGGCTGTCGAACCAGTCGCGATGCTGGCGGGTGGCAAAGGCAAAAATGCCCGCCTGCGCAAGCCCGGCGCCTATCAGGAGAGCAAGGCTCGGGATGATGACGGCCATGTTATAGACGAATTTTCTCGGGAAGTTCCGGTGCTCGACGCGCACCCAGGCAATCAGCGCCGAGGGTATGATTCCATAGGCCAGCATATGCAGCGCAAGGCCTGTCGTCAGCAGGTGGTTGGCCTCCGGCATGGACGTTTCCGCCGCATTGCGGATCATCTCCAGGTCGATGATGACGCCGAACTGGTCCATGAACCAGGCGGTGCCGGCAGAAGCCAGGATGAACACGATCAGCAGCGGCTTGATCAGGTATTTGACCGAAACAGTGACGAAGAGCGCGATATAGCCGCCGGCAAGCCCTGCCATCATGCAGGCGAGCGCCAGGTGCTGCCCGGAGAGATATTCGAAGGTCTTGCCCCAGAAGCTCTGGTTCAGCACGATCAGCACATAAAAAGCGGTCGCTATGGCCAGCGTGATGCTGCCAATGCGCGGCCTGTTGGCCCACGGCGCCCTGAGTTTCAATGCAATGTCCTTCCCTGCGCATTGGCTGGACCGGGGTCCAGAATGATGTTTGTTGATAAGGCAGTGGGAAAAATTCCTGACAGCAGCCTGAACGTCTCGAAGACGCCGGGCGCATCAGGTCCCGTCATCCGCCGGCAAGGCACTTGGCCGTGGCGCAATACAGGGTCCCGGAACTTCCATCCGTTTCGCTCATTAAGAGATGGCTGACGGAAGAAACATCGCGATAGGTGAAATCCCGTGCAAATACAACTATTGTATAGGCGTAATTGTTTGCTGCACGCGCGAACTGATAGTCTGTCATTTTTTTGTCTTCTAAAATAAGAATGTAGCGTTGTGCAGCAAAATGTCCCGCCGATACTTGTGCGTCATGGAACCGGAGTAAGGCAATGGCGAGGCAGACATTCTGGAAAGGCCACCTGCGGCTTTCGCTGGTCACGGCGGCCGTCTCGCTGACGCCGGCGGTGTCGCAAAGCGGCAAGATCCGATTTCACGTGCTGAACCGGAAGACCGGCAACCGGGTGGAAAGCCGCCACGTCGACAGCGTCACGCACAAGCCGGTGTCGGATCGCAACCAGGTGCATGGATTTGCCAAGGACGACGGCGAGTTTGTTCTTCTGACGGATGATGAAATCGATGCGGTGGCGCTGGAAAGCACGCGCATCATCGATATCCAGACCTTTGTTCCGGCAGGCTCCATCGACTGGATCTGGTATGACCGCCCGCATTTCCTGAAACCCGAGGACAAGCTCGGCGCGGAAGCCTTTGGCGTCATTCGCGAGGCGATGAGGGCTAACGATGTCGTCGGCATTGCCCGGCTGGTGCTGTACCGGCGCGAACATGCCGTGCTGCTGGAGCCATCAGGAAAAGGCATCATCCTGTGGACGCTGCATTACGGCGAGGAGATGCGCGAGCCGGAAGAGACGCTCGACCTTGACGGGAAGTTCGACAAGACGCTGATCGCGGCCATGGAAAAGCGCATCGACAAGGCAAAGGCCGCGTGGAAGCCGTCTCTGGTTCAGGATCCGATTGAGAAGGGCCTGAAGCGGCTGCTGACGAAAAAGACAAAAGATCAGCCCGCGCCTAAGTCCAAGAAGCCGCAAGGCCCGGCAAAGACCGGCGGCAATGTCGTCAATATCATGGATGCGCTGAAGAAGAGCCTGCAGGCGGAGCGGAAGTGATCACCGCGCCGGCTTTTTCGGCAAAGGCCGGGCACTGGCGAAAATCCCGTCCCAGGGATCGACGGATAGAGACGAGAGCCGCGCGGGCAGATTGTTCACGGTGAAATAATCCGGGCCGATATCCGGCGTCAGTTCGCGCCATTCAAGCGGGGTGGAGACGGCAGCGCCGGGGCGCGCCCGCGTGGAATAGGCGGCGACGGCGGTGTTGCCGCGCCAGTTGCGCAGGTAATCGACAAAGATCCGGCCTTTCCGCTTGGCCTTGGTGGCGACCGCCAGATATTTGTCCGGCTCGGATTTTGCCATGTCGCCGGCAAGGTCCTTGGTAAAAGCCTTCACCTCTGCCCAGCCGGCTTGCGGCTTCAGGGGCGTCACCACATGCAGCCCTTTGCCGCCAGAGGTTTTGACGAAGGCTGACAGGCCAAGATCTTCCAGCCGGCGCTTCAGTTCGAAAGCGGCCTCGATCACGGCGGGCCAGCCGACATCGTCGGCGGGATCGAGATCCATGGTGATCATGTCGGGCTTTTCCCAGGCGCGCGTGGTTGCGCCCCAGGGATGGATCTCGAGCGTTGCCGACTGCACCAGCGCCATCAGCCCGTCGAAATCGGTGATGCGGAGCAGTGGTTCGCCGCCCTTGTCCTTGGGGTCGGCAATCTGTCCGATGGACTTGCTGATGCCGCGCCAGGCATGTTTTTGGAAAAACATCTGGCCATCGATACCGGACGGGCAGCGCAGCAGCGACAGCGGCCGATCCACGATGAAGGGCGCGATGTGGCGCCAGACGCTCGCATAATAATCGGCAAGACCTTCTTTCGTCACGCCATCCCTAGGCCAGTAGAGCCTGTCCGGATGGGTGAAACGGATCGCGCTCGTCACCGGCTTTTGCTCCACGGTCGTCTCGTCCTCGCGGCGGATCTCGTCTGCGGGCTTATCCTCGCGAAGCCCTCGGAACGAGGCGTGGCGCAGGTTTCCATCGCCGGACCAGCCGCGAAATTCGACTTCCGCCACGTGGGCTGGCGTAACGTAAGAGAGGTCACGTTGGGCAAGGGCCGTCAGCTTTTCCGAAAACGGGCTTTTCGGGATGGTCGCCGGCTGCAGGCGCTGGAGCAGCATGTCCGCAACCTTTGCCGTAAAGCCCGTGCCGACGCGCCCGACATGGCGCAGGTTGCCCGCCTCATACACCCCGAGCGCCAGCGAGCCGATCGCCTGATCGGAGGTGGAGGAAAGCGTATAACCGCCGATGACAAATTCCTGCCGCAGCGAGCATTTCGACTTGATCCACTGGCCGCCGCGCCCGGAGGCATAACGACTGGAGCGGAGCTTGGAAATCACCCCTTCAAGGCTAAGTCGGCAGGCATGATCGAGCACGAGATCGCCGTTTTCGTCAAAATGTTCGCTGTAACGCAGCGCCTCCTCGCCTGAGGGCAGAAGCTTTTCCAGAAGCGCCTTGCGCTCGATGAGCGGGGCGTTGCGAAGATCCATGCTGTCGAGATGCAGAAGGTCGAAGGCATAATAGACAAAACGGTCGGCGCGGCCTTCACTCAGATCCTGTTGCAGGGCGGAGAAATCCGACGCGCCATTATCCTTCTGCACGACGATTTCGCCGTCGATCAGTGCCGTCTTTGCCGACAGGGCGGCAAAGGCTGCCGGCACCACATGTCCGAACTTTTCCGTCCAGTCGAGTCCGCTGCGGGTCAGAAGCTTCACATTGCCGTCTTCGAGGCGCGCCTGCAGGCGGTATCCGTCAAACTTGATCTCGTGCAGCCAGCGCTCGCCGCGCGGCGGCTTTTGCTTCAGCGTGGCAAGCGAGGGGGGCACGAAGTCCGGCAGTTTCTGTTTTTTGGCCCCTTTGGGAAAGGCATGCGCCTGCTGTTCGCCGGCGGACGCCTTGCGGGCCTTGGCCGAAAGCGGCTTGGAATTCCAGGTGTCGTCGGGTTTTTCCGCCACCTCGTTGATGCTACGCCCGGTCTTTACCGAAAGCGGCAGTTCCTCCAGAAGCTCTTCGCCGGAGCCTTTGCGGGCCACGTCGTCATCGCCCTTGATCAGCAGCCAGTTCTCGCGCTTTTCCTCCGGCTTTCCATGCATGCGCACCAGATGCCAGCGGCCGGAGAGCTTTTCGCCCTCCAGCGCAAATTCCAGATGGCCCTTGCGATAACCGGCCTTGGCGTCTCCAATCGGCTGCCATGTGCCGCGATCCCAGACAATCACGGTTCCGCCGCCATACTGGCCCTTGGGAATGACGCCCTCGAAATCGCCGTAGCTCAAGGGGTGGTCTTCCACATGCACGGCGAGGCGTTTTTCCTCCGGGTCAAGGCTTGGGCCGCGCGTCACCGCCCAGCTTTTGAGGACGCCATCCATTTCGAGGCGAAAATCATAATGCAGGCGGCGGGCGGCGTGTTTCTGGATGACGAAGCTTGCGCCGGAAGAGGCTGGCGTTCCGGCCGGTGGCGCATCGCCGCTCGGCTCCGGCGTGGCATCAAAGCGGCGTTTGGCTTTGTAGCGCTGCAGCCCCATGGATCAGCCCGCCTTCTTTTTTGCCCGCGTTGTCGCGGTCTTTTTGGGCTCGGCACTCTTTTTCTTTGGGGCATCGCTGCCAGCACTTTCGCGCAGGGCCTCTCGTAGATCGATGACGTTGCCGCGTTTCTCCGGCGCGCGCTTCTCGATGGGGCGGCCTTCGATCTTGGCCTTGACGAGTTCGCCCAGCGCATCGTTGTAGCGGTCGGTATAATCTGCGGGATTAAAGGTGCCGGAGCGCTTGGCGATAATGTGGCCGGCAAGCTCCAGCATTTCCTCGTCAAAGCTCACATCGGCAATGCCCTTGAAGACCGAGCTTTGCGCGCGCACCTCGTAATCATAGTTCAGCGTGGTTGCGACCAGCGTACCCGCCTGCGGGCGGATGAGGAGGATGCGGTTGCGGCGAAACAGCACTGCTTCGGCAAGGGCTGCCACACCCTGTTCCTTCAGCGACCGGGCCAGCAGCGCCAGCGCCTGATCATCTCCCTCGGTGGAAGGGCTGAGGTAATAGGGGCGGTCGAAATAGAGTTTGTCGATCTCGTCGCAGGCGAGAAAACGCGTGATGCGGATGACCTTGTCATTGTCGGGCATCAGCTGCGCAAGCTCATCGCCCTCGATGATCAGGTGCTCGCCGTTTTCCAGCGCATAACCCTTCACCTGATCGTCCTTTTCCACGGGATCGCGGGTGTCGCTATCGATATATTGCCGCTCGACGCGGTTGCCGGTCTTTGCGTTGACGATGTTGAAGGAGATCTTGTCCGTGGAGGTCAGCGCCGAATAAAGGCCGACTTCGCAGATGAAATCACCAAACTTCAGTTGTCCCCGCCAGCTTGCCCGCCGTGTCATGGCTGTTGTCCTGCCGGCGCAAATTCCGCTGTCTTGTCGGCATCGAAACCGGCCTGATCGTGCGCAAGGATCTGCTCCACCGCGGTCACGTCCTCATCGGTGATCACAGGAACCGGATCGCCGGCAATCGCGGCCAAAACCTCGTTGGAGAGCCCGCCATGGCGCGCGGCCCATTCGATTGCCTCGCGCGTTTCCCGCTCTGCCTTCAGTTGCGCGTAAAGCGCAAGGATCAGCCGGTCGCGAACATCAGGACCGCCGAGTGAGGATGGGTATTTGCGCTCTGTGGTTGCCATTCCCCCTCAAGTGACGAAGGGGGGCGAAAGTTCCCGTCCACGCCCGGCAAAACGCGAGCCGGGACAAGAATCTCAGTCGCCGGCCTTGTCGCCTGCGTAGAAATGGCGCGCATCCTCAAACATCGCCCGGCGATCTTCCTCGCGGGTGTAGAACATGTGGCCGCCGCGATAGAGTTTGAGGCTTGCGCGTTCGCCCACAAGCTCCGGCGGAATGTGGTCGAGCACATAACGGCTCATGCCATAGGGTGTGAGGATATCGCTATAACCATGCGCCACCATCAGCCTGAAGGAGGGGATGACGGAGAAGAGATCGCGCAGATCGGTGGAGATGCCGGCGGTGACGCGGTTGTTTTCGCCGCCCCGCCCGCCATTCCATTCCCACTTGCGGTTCACCTCTTCGTTGAGCAGCGAGTAGGTCATCTCCGTGCGAAAGCCTAAAACGTTGCGGGCATAAGAGGAAAAGGCCGATCCATAGGCGCGCGTATACCCCTCCAGCACCGGGTCGTCATTGCGCCCGTACGGCGCTTCCGGATAGGCGTCTGGAACGGTCAGCCCCGCATCATAGGGGCTGACGATGCGCCCCGCGCCACCCGCCTGCTTTGCATAGATATCGCCGATGAAGCCGCGCGTGCGGGTCACGACGTCAGCGGGAATGCCGGTGAGTTCAGAGACGCGGGTGGCGAAACGCTGCGCCTGTTCGCCCTGCGGCGGCTTGCCGGCAAGCGTCGTCAGGTACTCGCTCATGGCAAAACTTTCCGTATCGGCCACGGTCTTTGCGTCGAAACGACCCTTGCGTTCGGCTTCGGCGGCGGCCAGCGATGGCAATTGCAGGGCGGCGGCCAGCGGGTCGTCATCGGCGCCGAACAGGAAGCGGCCTTCCATCAGCGGCGAGACCATGATGATGCCTGACGGGATCATGTTCTGGCTGTTTTTGAGCGCAATCGCCACTTTGGCGGCACGAAACCCGCCATAACTTTCGCCGAGCAGATATTTTGGCGCCGACAGGAGATCGTTTGCCTGCACGTAAAGCGTGATCGCCTTGGCAAGGCTTTCGGCATCCTGACGCACATTATAAAAGCGCGCCGTGGCCTCTTCGTTTGCGGCGCGGCTCCAGCCGGTGCCGACCGGATCGATCAGCACGAGATCGGTAAATTCGAGCCAGCTTTCCGGATTGTCCTTCAGAACCGGCTGCGTTCCATCGGCATTATCGCCGGTAAACGGCAGGATTTTCGGGCCGACGAGGCCGAGATGCAGATAGGCGGACGCCGCACCCGGACCGCCGTTGAAGGCAAAGGTAAGCGGCCGGCCCGGCGCCCGGCCCTTGGCGCGATAGGCGGTGTAGAAGATCTTGGCCGTCACCTTGCCATCCGCACCGCGCAGCGACAGCGTGCCGGCGGTTGCCGTATAGGGGAGAGGCCCGGCCTTCGTCTGCAACACATGCTCGCTCGTGGCATCTGAGGGCAGAAGGCTGAAAATACCGCCGGAGGCTTCGTCCTTTTCCGGCGCTTTCGGCTGTTCCTGCGCTGGCCGTTCATCGCCGCCTTCGTCTGCCCCGGCGGGCGTTTGCGCAAAGGCAGGTGCGGTCAAAAGGCAAAAGGCCAGCAGCGGCAGAACAGGAGTAGGGCGCACAGGGTTCGTCCTTCTTTTGTCGGTCTTCTTGTCGGCTCGGCGGATCGCCGGTCCGGCTTCATCTCGATCCGGCGCAATGTAGGGCGAATTGCGACAAGGCAAACTCAACTCGGCTTGATCGGCCGGATACGACCTTAAAGCGAGAGGAAGAAACGCAGGCAGATCAGTGCCAGAAACAGGCCGAAGGCAAGCTCCAGCTTTTTGCGCGAGAGCTTGTGTGCAAGGTTTGCCCCGAAGGAGGCGCAGAGCACGCTGGTCGGAATGAACAGCACCGCGCCGATCAGTGACACGAAACCGATGGCCAGCGGAAACTGGATCGCGGCGACATCCGGATAGTTCGCTGCCCGTCCCCAGCCGGCATAGATATAACCGATGGCGCCGGGAATGGAGACGAGGAGCCCGACGCCGGACGAGGTTGCGACCGCCTGATGGATCGGCCGGCCGTAAAACGTCAACAGCAGCGTCGACAACTGCCCGCCGCCAATGCCCATCAGCGACGACAAGACGCCGATCACCACACCATAGACCCGAAGTGCCAGTTTGCCTGGAAGTGTGGTGCCCAGCCGCCAGCTTTCGCGCCCAAACAGAAGGCGGATGGCCGAAAAGCCGGCAACCGCAATAAACACGACCTTGAACACTTCCGGCGGTGCATAACGCGCGACCACGCTGCCGGCGAGAACGCCCGCCACGATCGGTACGGCCCAGAGTTTCAGGATGGACACGTCCACCGCGCCCTTGGCCCTGTGGGCACGAAAGGATTTAAACGAGGTGGGAATGATAATCGCCAGCGAGGTGCCGACGCAAAGCGGCATGCGCATATCCTCGGGCACGCCGAGGACGCGGAAAAGCTCATAAAGCACCGGCACGATCACCGTGCCACCACCGACGCCGAACAGTCCCGCCAGAACGCCCGTCAAGGCGCCGGCGGCTGCCATGGCAAGTGCCAGCAGGATCAGTTCGGAAATTTCTACGCCAAACAACATCAGTCCAACCCCTTCGGCACAAGCCGCAATGCGCCTTGCTAGACCAGGACCGCCGGTGCGCCAAGGGCGGCTGGCGCAAAAGCGGTTCGCTAAGGGGCAAAGGGCGAGGGACTTAGGCCCGCCCTTACTTCTTGATGATCACCCAGATCGCGTGGATGATGCCGGGGATGTAGCCGCAGAGTGTCAGGAGGATGTTCAGCCAGAAGTGCAAGCCGATGCCCACCTGGAGAAAGACGCCGACGGGCGGCAGAAGAATGGCGAAAAGAATGCGGATGACGTCCATGGGTAATCCCCCTTTTGTTCCAATAGAAGGACCCACAACGCAGCAGGGGCCAATTGGTTCATCACGCACTTTGGGGAAAGCGCAGAGCGCCCATCGCGGGGCAGGCTGTTCTTGCGCCTCCAATCCGGCAAGTTGCGGTCACGTCGTTGCGGTGTTTGTGATAAACCTCTGGACACATTTCGGTGAATGCATGCACGCCAGAGGATGCGGCGCTGCCTCGTAAACATTGGATTCAGCATTTGCCGGTAAAACTCTGTTAGCTATCAACGCGGGAGCCCGTCATGGTGACCCGCACGGTCCGTTCGCGCACAGAGTATCGGTTTCATGCGTATTTCTGCTCTATCGACGATCCTTATCGGTTGCCTTGCGGTTGCAGGGTGCCGGGCCAGTGGAACGGAAGACGTGCTGTCGATTGAGCCGTCGCAGGAAATCACCAGCGCCATTAAAGCCCCTGTACCGCCGGCAGCGCTTGGCAGCAGCGATGCCCGGCGCGCCACGCAAAAGATGGCCCGCGCCGCGGTTTCACCGCAGGCCGTGCCCGCCCCTGTGCCGGAACCAGTAGCCGATATCGCCGCTCCTCATCCTGATGCGCTGGCCTGGGCGGGTGACAACAGCGTAAACCAGCCAATCGAGAATGTGGCGCTGACGGCAAGCGCGCCGATGCCGATGGAACGGCCGGTGACGATGGCCGCACCGCCGGAGCGCATGATGACGCGGTCGCGCATCTATCGCCACCAATTCCGCGATGCAAAGCCAATCAATTTCGGCCGGGTTTCGCCGCGCAACCACGCCGTCCATGGTGTCGATGTGTCGCGCTGGCAGGGCGAGATCGACTGGGCAAAACTGCGTTCGCAGGGCGCCAATTTCGCCTATATCAAGGCAACCGATGGCGGCGACCATCTGGATCCGATGTTCAAGACCAACTGGCGCCGCGCCGACGAGGCAGGCATCAAGCGCGGCGCCTACCATTTCTTCTACTGGTGCCGGGTGGCAAGCGAACAGGCGGCCTGGTTCATCCGCAACGTGCCGCGTGACCCGGATGCACTGCCCCCGGTCATCGACGTCGAATATAACGGCGATTCCAGCTGCAAGCGTCGCTTGTCGCCGGAAAAGGTGCGCGAGAAAATGCAGGTCTTCATGGATCTTCTGGAGCGCCATTACGGCAAGCGCCCGGTGATCTACACCGCCCCCGATTTTTATGCCGACAACCTGCGCGGCGCCTTCCAGAACTATCCGTTCTGGCTGCGGGCGGTGGCGCAGCACCCCTCCAAGGTTTATCCGGGCCGCCGCTGGGTGTTCTGGCAGTATTCCGGCTCCGGCCTGTCGCAGGGCGTATCGGGCAAGATCGATCTCAACGTTTTCCACGGCAGCGAAGAGGAATGGCATCGCTGGTCTGACGGTCGCCCCGGGGGCGCGGTGGCATCCCGCTAAGTGGGGTCAAAGCCTAGCCTGTGGGTTTTCCTTGAAACGGGCGCGGATTGCGCCTAGTTTAAGCAAGTGATGATCAATCCACGCTCGGGAGATGAGCCTTGTCTGCGCTGCTCTTCGAAAACGCCGCCGGATCTTTCAGCGATCCGCAATCACCTTTCCTGTCGCCCCGCCGGGTGTCAGAGCTTCTGGGGCTGACGCAGAGCGAACTTGCGCGCATGATCGGCGTTGCCCGCAACACGCTCTCGGCAAAGGCTGGCCAGCGCAAGGTGGATCAGGCGCTGAGCCCCGTCGTGCGCATTCTGGCCATGGTTGCCGAAATGGCCGGCGACGAGCAGCGCGCGGCAATCTGGTTCAAACATCAGCCGATCCCCGGTTGGGCCGGCAAGACGGCCTATGACCTCGTTTCAGAAGGCAAGGCTGACAAGGTTCTCCAGTATCTCGAAGCCGTCCGGTCCGGCGTTTATGCCTGACATCACTCTTTGGCGTGCCTATGTGCCGCAATGGGCCCATGCGCCGCTGTCCGGTGAGGGCGCTTCCCGCTTTGGTGGCCGCTGGAACCCGGTCGGGCAACCCACCATCTATGCCGCGCGCGAACTGTCCACCGCCTGGGCGGAATATAATCAGGGTTTTGTGCAGCATCCGGCGCTGATCGCACAGTTGACGCTCTCGGGCGCCCGGCTGGCGGATCTCACCGATGCCACGCATTGCGCAGCCCTTGGGATTTCCAGCACGATACACACCTGCGAATGGCGGGCGGATCTGGATGCGGGGTTTCAGCCGGAAACCCATGCGGCGCAGGCGCGCCTGCGGGCGGTGGGCTTTCACGGCGTTATCTATCCCTCTTTCATGTCGCCCGGCGGCAGTTGCGTCGCGCTATGGCGATGGAACTGGCCGGGCGCACCGATCCTTTCCGTCACCGATCCCGAAGGGCGTCTGCCAAAGACATCTGCTTCATGGATGTGAGGCCAAGGGCCTGTTTTGGCGCGGATGCCGGCCCCCGGGCTTGCAAGCCGGCGGGGCCGTTCAGCCGCTTGCCACGATGCGCACCGGCACGGCCTTCGAGGCCGGGGTTTTTGATTCGACGTCGTGGTGGGAGAGCGGCACGAGCACATTCAGTTCGGGATAATATCCGCCGAGACAGCCATCCGGCAGATTGAAGGGGGTCACTTTCAGCCCGCCGACAAAACGGTCGCGGCCATCTTCGGCATCAGAAGCGAGGCCCACAATCTGGCCTTCGGTCAGCCCGTTGCGGGCCATTTCGTCCGGGTTGATCAAGAGCACGTCACGCGTGCCCTCGATGCCGCGCAGGCGGTCGCTATAGCCATAGATCGTGGTGTTGAACTGGTCGTTGCTGCGCAGCGTGATCAGC
Source organism: Rhizobiaceae bacterium (assembly GCA_027483885.1). Taxonomy (GTDB): domain Bacteria; phylum Pseudomonadota; class Alphaproteobacteria; order Rhizobiales; family Rhizobiaceae; genus Neorhizobium. Next base: position 59,545 of record JAIXTO010000245.1, on the reverse strand, counting down.
CGGTAGCGGCCGGCCGCATCGGCGAAACCTGCGGCGGAAAGTTCCTTGGGCACGGTAAATTCGGCTCGTCCGCTTTGCGTTTTCCAGATCCGCTCGCGCGCGCTGTTGCCGCGGTAAAAGCCGCCGGGGGTGAACATGCGCCCGTTGAAATCATGGAATTCCTCCGGATAGGTTTGTTCGATGAGATCGCGCACAAGGCCGTAATCGCCCAGCCATTCGTCCCACTTTACCTTCGGGTTTTCAGCCAGTGTCGCCTTGGCGATGCCGGCAACGATGGCCATTTCCGAAAGCAGATGCTTGGACGCGGGCTTGCGCCGGCCAATCGAGCCGTGGATGCAGGAGAATGTGTCTTCCATGGTGACCGTCTGCGGGCCGGATGCCTGCATGTCTTCCTCCGTACGGCCAAGGCAGGGCAGGAGATAGGCGACTTCGCCATTGATGAGGTGGCTGCGGTTGAGTTTCGTGGCGATCTGAACGGTGAGGCGCATTTTCGTCCACGCCTCCTCCATCACATCCGTGTCGGGAATGGCGCGCAAAAAGTTGCCGCCAAGACCGATGAAGCTTTTGACGGTGCCCTTCAGCATGCCCTCGCAGGCTTCCACCGTGTTCATGCCTTTTTCCATCGGCGGATCGAAGCCGAACATCTGGCCAAGCTTGTCCATAGGCACCAATTCGGGTTTTTCCGAAATGCCAACGGTACGCTGGCCCTGCACGTTGGAATGTCCGCGCACCGGGGAGATGCCGGTGCCATCGCGGCCGATATTGCCCTTCATCAGCAGGAGGTTGACGAACATGGCGATATTGTCAAAGCCGTGGACCTGCTGCGTCAGGCCCATGCCGTAGATGCCGATGGCGCGCTCGGCCTCGACATAAACCTGGCCGGCCGCCTGCAGCGCTTCGCGCGTGAGGCCGGAATTCTGTTCGATCTCGTCCCAGCGTGTGGCGCGCAGCGTCTCAAGAAAGGCGTCGAAACCGGATGTATGGCGCTCGATGAAATCAAGATCGAGAACGCTGCGGCCCTCGTTTTGTGCCTTTTCGTGTCTGTCCAGCACATGCTTGCAGAGCCCCATCAGGGCTGCGATATCGCCGCCGGCCTTCACCTGCAGATATTGGCAGGAAATCGGCGTTTCATGGCCGGTCAGCATTTCCGTCGGGCTCTGCGGATTGATCATCGCCTCCAGCCCGCGCTCACGCACGGGATTGAAGGTGACGATGCGACAGCCGCGCTTCACCGCCTCCTGCAGCGGATGCAGGAAGCGCGGGCTGTTGGAGCCGGTGTTCTGGCCAAAGAAGAAGATGGCGTCGCAGGTGGAAAAGTCCTCGTAGACGGAGGTGCCGACCGGCGAGCCTATGACCTTCTTGAGGCAGACCGATGTCGTCTCATGGCACATGTTGGAACTGTCGGGCAGGTTGTTGTTGCCATAAAGACGCGCAAACAGGCCGTAGAGATACGAGGTTTCAAGGCTTGCGCGGCCTGACGCGTAAAAGATGACGGACTTGGGGTCGAGCGTCTTCAGCTCCGTGCCGATGGCGCTAAACGCCTCCTGCCAGCTGCAGGGCATGTAGCGGTCGCTTGCCCGATCATAACGCATCGGATGGGTGAGGCGGCCCTGATGTTCGAGATCGTGATCGGTCCAGCCCTGCAGTTCGCTCAGCGTGTGCTTTTCAAAGAATTCGGGCGTGCAGCGCCGTGTGGTCAGCTCCCAGATGGTGGCCTTGGCGCCGTTTTCGCAAAATTCGACCACGTTCGGATTGGCCGGTTTCGTCCAGGCGCAGGACGTACACATGAAGCCGCCCGGCTTGTTCTGGTGGGCGAGCGTATCAAGCACGGCCGGTGTCGGCCATTCGTCGCCAAAGATGCGGGTGATGCCGCGAAGCGAACCCCATCCGCCGGCCGGGCCCTCATATTGCACGGTGTTCTGGTCGGACATGGCGCTTCTCCCTTGGCTGCTGCTGGGTCGTTGACCCTTTGGCAACTCGGGGCGGCGCCAATCGTTCCCATGAGGGGGCGCGCCAGACGCTGTGGCGACACAATGTTACTGCGGCTCAGGCGCTCTGGCTGACCTGCAGGGGAACAACGGTTGAGGCTGCACCGCTTTCGGCAACCGTGCTGGTGCCGGAGCGCACCACCACGGCATTGGAGGCGAGCGGCAGGCCCGCCTCGCGGCAGGCGGCCAGCAGGCGTTTCATGCCCTCGCGTTTGATGAGGCTTGGTTTGCCGGGGCGTGCGGTAAACTTGAAGCGGATCACCATGGAGGTTTCATTGACGCTCTGGATGCCCTGCATCTTCAGCGGCACGAGGAAATCACTGCCGAATTCGGGATGTTCCAGAAGCCCGATGCCAACCTTCTTGGCGGTCTTGCGGATGCTTTCCAGATCCGCATCGCGGTCGAAGCGGAGTTCGAACTTCGTCGTGCCCCAGTCGCGGCTGTAGTTGGTGACGGAGGCGATCTGGCCGAAGGGAATGGTGTGGATGGGGCCATTGTGGTGGCGAAGGCGAACGGAACGCAGGGAGATCTGCTCCACGGTCCCCATCAACTTGCCGCAGTCGATATATTCGCCAATGCGAAAGGCATCTTCGGCAAGGAAAAAGATGCCGGACACGACATCCTTTACCAGCGTCTGCGAGCCGAAGGAAAGGGCAAGGCCCAGCACACCGAAGCCTGCCAGAAGCGGTGCCACATCAATGCCGGCGGAGGAAATCACCACCAGCGCCGCAATGGCCATGACGGCGCCGAGGATCAGGTTGCGCACGATGGGCAGCACTGTTGTGAGGCGGCTGGTCGTCTTGTCATGCGCCTCGTCTTCCGTGCCGGGCAGGATGACGGCGGTGGCTGGCGCGATCGCCTCGAAATACTTCATGAGGAAACTGCAGAGGCTCCAGCTGACGATGAGCGAAAAACTGAGTTTTTCAAGCCAGAGCAGCCAGGATGTGATGAGCGTGGTGGCGCCCATCATCAGCGGTTCCCACAGTTCCACGATGAGATGCAGGCCAATCAGCCAGACGGCGCCGGCAAGCGGCGTGCGCAGGCTCCAGAGCAGAACCGAGGGAAGGCCCGGCCCGGATTTTGCCTCGCGCCGACGCGCTCTTGCACTGACGAGCGAAACGATGGCGAGATCCAGGATGGGGATCATGATGATGAGGAACTGCGTGGTGCCCGCCGCACGCGCCCAGACCGCATTGTGCGACGTGCCCGACACCAGAAGCCCGGCAACCCAGATGAGGATGGCCGAGACGATGTAGAAATCGGCAAGGGCCGTTCCCACCGCACGGCGGAACGGGCTTGCGTCGCGCCCGGCAAACACGTCTGCAATGTCGCGGCGGCCGGCGATGAACCACCAGAGCTTTACCACCGTCAGCACGGAACTGGTCAGAAATAGCCAGCTGTCTGCCGCCTCCGGCGCCAGCATGCGCACATCGGCGAGCCTCACGGAATTGCCGATGAAGGCGTTCAGCGTGCCGTAGAGCGTCATCATGGCAAAATGCCAGTTCGGCCGGTTGATGTTGATGAGCGGCGAGCGCCCGGCAAGCGCCGGCTTGAAGGCAAAGCGCGCCACGGCCATGTAGATCAGCATGCCGGCAAATGTTGCTACGATCGCAAGCGCCACCTGATGGGAAAACAACCCGCGGGCCATCGATTGTTGCAGGATGCCGCGGGAAATGGACAGGAAAAGCAGGATGCCGATGCCATCGATGACAAGCCGTACACTGGCCCGCCAGAAGGGGTGCGCGGGTACATGCGACAGCACAAGCGGCCCTGCACCCAGGCTGACGAGCGCTGCCGCCGCAAGCCCGCAAAGGCCGGCAAACAGGGCGTAAAACAAGGCCTCGCGTGGCCCGTAGCGGTCTGCCTCGAGTGTGGACCAGCTGGAACGAAAGGCGGCGGGAAGGCCAACGACACCTGCGGCCGACATCTGCGTGCCCTTGGCAAGGGCAGCCCACACATCCGAGACCACCCACATTTCCGTCATGGCGACCGTTGGGGCCGGCCGGCTGCCGTCTTCAGTCACTGGCGCGGAAGCCGCTGATATTGGCGGGGTCGCGGCCGGGGCTGGGACCGGGTTGGCCGACGTGGAGGTGGCCGTGGATGAGGCAATACCTGCCGTTGGCGCAGACGGTGACGGTTGCGTGACCGCTGCGGGTGCGGTGGCAGCCGTCCTCGTGTCTGGTGCATCGGCGTCAGGATTGGCTGGGGAGGGGGCTGCAATCCTGATTTCGACTGGCCGGCCATCGGCGCTGGCGGCTTTCATCACCGCATCGATATCGGCCTGGCTCTGGCCGGGATTGACCGTGATGGTCACCGGCTCTGCGGCATGAACGATACCGCCCGTCAAAAGGCTGATCAGGGAAAATACGGCGGCAGCAAACGTGCGGCACGCGGTCGGCAGGCAACGCGGTTGCGTCATGCGATATGTTCCAGGGGCGCTTGGCCCGGCTTTCCCTATGGTGGTCGCGTTCGGCGCCTGAGGGCTTCTGGCCGCGACCGGTCCGGATGATGCCGACAAAGCGTTCGCTTGGCAACGGTGAACCGCACCGGGTTTGCCGGAGGCCATTTCGTTTAAGGTATGCGGCCATGGCTGGTTCGTCCAGCATGGCGGAATACCGCTCTTCAGCTTCGGCTGTCGGTATATTGCGATTGCGGGACGACGCTGGCGGTTTTAGCCGACGCGGACGATGCGACCGGGAGGTGGGAAATCCGAGCCTGGCGACGCCGCGGTTGCGGGCGCCGCGAGAGCGTCCTCTCTGCGCAAGGCATGATGAGACGCCGGACGGAAGGCCGACATTGAATGGACAAGAAAAGTATCGTAGTGCGGTGAACGATCTACAACCTTTTCTTTGCGCTGGAATTCCATGGCCAAGGCCTTTGTCACGTCCGTCGACGTCGCTCAAAGAGCAGGCGTTTCGCGCTCTGCCGTCTCCCGGACATTTACGGAAGGCGCCAGCGTCTCGCCCGATGTGCGCCGAAAAGTGCTGCAAGCCGCCCAGGAACTGGGATACCGCGTCAACAGGCTTGCCCAGGGGCTCAACAATTCCTCCTCCAATCTGGTGGGCGTCGTCGGGGCAAACCTGTCTTTGCCCTTCATGGCAAAACAGCTGGACATGCTCAGCATCGGGTTGCTGCGGCGCGGCCAGCAATGCCTGCTGTTGAATGCTGCGGATGCGCGCAGCGATATTGCGCCGCTGATCGAACTGATTTTCGAGTTTCGGGCGCGCGCCATTGTCGTTCTCTCCGGCGAGCCGCCGATGTCGATCGTCGACGAATGCCTTGCCAACGGCGTCAAGCTCATCGTGATCAACCGGCAGCTTGCAAGGTCCGATACCGATATCATCCTCAGCGATGACATTGCCGGCGCAACGCTTGCCGCCGAGCGCCTGAAGACGGCGGGATGTCAAAAAGTCGCCGTCGTCACAAGTGGATCCGAGACGCCGACCCAGTTGCGCCGGTGCGAGGCATTTTCCAGCGTCATGACCGCCGCCGGCACGGAGATCGTCGTCTGGCGCGATGGCCCGACGACCTATGAGACCGGCCTGAAGGCGGCTCGCGAGCTTCTCTGCGACCGACAGATCGACGGTGCATTCTGCGTCACCGATATCATGGCGCTCGGCTTTCTCGATGGCGCCCGCAATGACATGGGGCGCCTCGTGCCCGAAGACCTGTCCGTCATCGGTTTTGACGATATTCCACAGGCCTCCTGGAGAAGCTACGAACTGACGACCATCGCGCAGTCGTTCGAAGTCCTCACAGAGGCCGTGCTGGCAGCGCTCGATCATGAGCTTGGTCAGTCCGTCATCACCAATGTTCCCGTGACACTGATCGAGCGCAACACCGTCCGGCGCTGACGACATCCACGTCTTGACCAGAGTTTTTCAAACCGGTGCCAGATACGCGCTTGCACCGAGTGAACACGTGTGCAATATTGCACACGTGTTCAAGGGAGAGGAATACGCATGCCTTCAGCAATGACCTATGCAAACGATCTGGATGGCCGCGCGCAGCTGTGCCGGGATGTCATTCTCTCTGCCGGAGCCCTGGTCCTTGAAGGCTTTCAGAACGGCAAGGCGGCTGACTTTTCGATGAAAGGTCCGCAGGATTATCTGACGGAAACCGACGCGGCGTCAGAAGCGCATATCCGTCAGCGTATTGCGGCAGCCTTCCCTGAAGACAGCTTCTTTGGCGAAGAAGGTGGCGGAGACATCCGCGAGCGGGTCTGGGTGGTCGATCCGATTGACGGCACTGCCAATTTTGCCCGCGGCATCCCCCATTTCTGCATTTCCATCGGTTATGTGGAAGGCAATGTTGCAAAGCTTGCGGCGATCTACAATCCGGCGCTGGACGAGCTGTATTTTTCCCGTGCCGGCGAAGGGGCAACCCGCAACGGTCAGCCGATCTCGGCGGCCCGTACCGACCGTTTTGACATCGCATCGGTCGAACTGGGCTGGTCGACCCGCATCCCCAACACCCGATATCTTGATGCCATGACACGGCTTCTGGACAAGGGCGCCAATGTGCGGCGGGCGGGCTCCGGTGCCATGGCGCTGGCCTATGTCGCGGACGGCCGCTCGGATGCCTATGTCGAGCTGCACATGAATTCCTGGGATTGCGTGCCGGGCCTGTTGCTGGTGGCGGAAGCGGGCGGCCGGGTTTGTCCGTTCTTCGAAATCGGATCGTTGCAGACCGGCGGGGCAGTTCTTGCCAGCGCGCCGGCGATCGCCGATGGCGTCAGCGACGCGGTCGGCATCGTGCTGGCTGAACCGCAAGGCAGGCGCGAGAGGAACCACGCAGCCTGAAGGGGAGGGGGTCGCGTTTGACACGCGATCTGCGGAGTAAACGGCTTGGAGCGCCGTCTGGGAGGAGAAACAGAGTGACCCTATTTTCAGAAACAGCCAGCCGCGATGGCCAGCGCTGGATGCGCCGTGTGGCGCATTTCGTCTCGGCGCCGGAGCGGCTGATAGCGCTTGGCCTTGCCATCCTGCTGGGGCTCCTCGTCATCGTCCCGCTGTTTCAGCTGGTGCGGGAAACGATCACCGTCCAGCCGTATGATTCCGCCTATCTGCCCGGGCGCCAGCCGGGAGAGCTGACGCTGTTCCACTATGAGCGCGTCTTTGGCAGCCGGCTTTCCTGGGCGCTGTTCTACAAGCCGTTCATGAATTCGCTGGTCACGGCATTTGGGGCAACGATCATCTGCCTGGCGCTGGGCGCCCTGCTTGCCTGGATCGTCGTGCGCACCAACGTGCCCTATCGCGAGTTCGTCAACACGGCGGTGGTCATGCCCTATATGCTGCCATCCTGGGTGATGGCGCTGGCCTGGGTGACCTTTTTCAAGAATGACCGGGTAGGCGGAGCGTCCGGCGTTTTTGCCTATCTCTTTGGCGTCCAGCCGCCCGATTGGATCGCCTTTGGCGGAATACCCATCATCATCTGCCTGTCGCTGCATTATTACGTCTACGGCTTCCTGATCATTTCCGGCTCGCTTGCCACGGTCGACAGCCAGCTCGAAGAGGCAGGCGCCATTGCCGGCATGTCGCGGCTGCGCCAGTTCGTCTCGATCACCGCGCCGCTTGTTCTTCCAGCCGTCGGCTCGGCCGTTGTCATGACCTTCATCCGCGTGATCGGCTCGTTTGGAACGCCCGCCGTGCTCGGCATGCCCATCCGTTATTTCGTGCTGCCGACCCAGATCTATGCCGCCATCGGGTCGCGCAATGTGGGCGATGGTTATCTGCTGGCGCTTGTGCTGGTGTTGATGGCTGTTCTGTTCATCTGGATCAACCAGCGCATGATCGGTGTGCGCAAGAGCTTCGTCACCATGTCCGGCAAGGGATTTCGCCGGCGCGAAATCGATCTCGGCCGCGCCAAATGGCTGGTGTTCACCTTCGTCGTTGTGCTGATGTGCGTGACCGTGGTTCTGCCGCTGGGATTGCTCGTGCTGCAATCGCTGTCGCGCACTGCCGGCAACTATGACCTTTCCAATCTGACCCTGCATTACTGGATTGGCGCACGCGGTGGCGTCAATGCGATCTATGCCGGCGTTTTCCAGAACCCGCAGATCCTGCATGCGGCCTGGAACAGTCTCAGGCTGGCCTTCTTTACCGCCATTGCCACCGGCATTCTCGGTTTTCTCATCGGTTACGTGGTGGTGAAGACACGCGGAAGCCTGTCCTCGCGGGCGCTGGAGCTGGCAGCCTTCCTGCCTTACATCTTTCCGGCCGTGGCGTTTGGCGCCATCTATATCGGCATGTTCTCGCGACCGGTCGGGCCGATCCCGGCACTTTACGGGACATTTGCCCTGCTGGTGCTGATCGCGGCGGTGAAGAACCTGCCCTATACATCGCGCACCGGCATTGCCGCGATGCTGCAGATCGACAAGTCCCTCGAAGAATCGGCCCGCGTACAAGGTATCGGCTGGGTCAGCCGTGTGCGCCACATCGTGGCACCTCTTGCCGCCTCGGGACTGGTATCGGGCATGCTGCTGAGCTTCATCGGCACGATGCGCGAGCTTTCGCTGATCATCCTGCTGGTCACGCCGTCGACGGCTGTGCTGGCAAGCGTGATCTACACCTATCAGACGGATGATGTTCCCCAGCTGATCGGAGCGGCAACCCTGCTGCTCGTAGCATTGGTCGTGGGCTGCAACATCCTGTTCCGGCTGGTTTTCCGCAATACGAAGATGGGGTTTGCTTGAGGAGGCGACCTTGCAACAGGGAGGAAGAGATCACATGGGAATGCTCACGAAACGGGTGGCTATCGCCACATTCGCATGCCTCATCGGCACGGCGGCCTGCGCACAGGATGCCGCATTTGATGCCTGGCTGAAGACGGCAGAACTTGGCGCCAACCAGCCCAAGGACGAGAACTGGGAGGAGATCGTCAAGAAGGCCAAGGCCGAAGGCGAGGTGACCGTCTATTCCTCCTCCTCGACCGTCAATGCGCTGGCCGAGGACTTCATGAAGCTTTACCCGGAGATCAAGGTCAACGCCTATGATCTCGGCTCGGAAAAGACGATCGAGAAGGTGGTGCGCGAACAGCAGGCAGGTATCTTTGCCGTGGATGTGGTCAACACCGCCGGCACCGCCCAGATGTTCTACGATCTCCTGCCCAATCACCGCATCGTCAATTATGTGCCGCGTTACCTGGAGGCGAAGATCCCGGTCGAACTGCGCGAACCGCTGCTGACGCAGGTGATCGAAGCCACCGTGCTCATGTACAATTCCGACACCTACAAGGATGCGCCGCCGGTCACCAATGTCTGGCAGCTGACCGAACCGGCATGGAACAAGCGCTTTGCCATGAAAAGCCCTCTCGGCTCGCTGACCTCGCTTGCGCTTTTGACCTCCATCGTCGAACACGCCGATGATTTTGCCAAATCCTATGAAAAATATGCCGGAAAGCCGCTCGTCCTGTCCGACGGCATGGAAAACGCCGGTTATGAATTCCTGCATCGGCTCTTGAAGAACGATCTCGTCATCTACGATTCCGGTTCCAAGCTCGCGACGGCCTCCGGTCTCAAAGGACAGGCAAAGCCGCCCATCACCTTCTCCAGCATGCATTACATCAACAAGAACGGCAGCGACGATTATGCCAATGCCGTGCTCTACGACATCGATCCGGCCGGGGTGTTTGCCTATTCGACCTATGTGGCGATTGCCGGCCAATCGACGCATCCCAATGCAGCCAAGCTGTTCATCGCTTTCCAGATGGGGTCGAAGGATCTGACCGCCGATACCAAGCTTGAAAAGCCTTACCGCGACGGCGAAAGCCTGAAGAAGCTGCAGGGCATGGCCGCCTATTTCAAGGTCGGCACGTTTTCGCCACGCACGGATGTGCCGCTGCCGAAGGGCGGCGAAAACTGGCCGAAGGTGCGCAAGATGTTTGGATCTGCCGAATACCAGCGCGACCATGTGGCTGAAGTGAACGATTTCTGGGTGGTCGAGACCAGCAACTGAGGAAAACCAGAGCACCGGGTTGCGGTGAAGCAACCCGGAAACCTTGGGGGGAGGAAACCCGATGAACGAAGTGTCCTTGAAAGGCATCACCAAATATTACGGCGCGCATCTTGCCATTCCGCCGCTCGATCTGGAAATCCCGAAGGGGAAATTCGTCACGCTGCTCGGGCCATCCGGTTGCGGCAAGACGACGACGCTGCGCGTCATTGCGGGGCTCGAACAGCCCTCCGGCGGCGAACTGACGCTTGCGGGAAAAACGGTTTATTCCGGACGCGACGGCAGCTTCGTGCCGCCGGAAAAGCGGGGTCTCGGCTTTATCTTCCAGAGTTATGCGCTCTGGCCGAACATGAAGGTCGACAAGAACATCACGCTGGCGCTGCATCAGGCAAAACGTCCGAAGGACGAGATTGACGCACGGCTGGCCGAGGCGCTGAAGAAGGTGCAGCTGGAACAGTATGGCTCGCGTTTCCCATCGGAACAGTCAGGCGGCCAGCAACAGCGTGTGGCCGTTGCGAGATTGATTGCTGCGCGCAATTCCATCCTGCTGATGGACGAGCCGCTGTCCAACCTTGATGCGGTTTTAAGAACGGAAATGCGAACCGAGTTGAAGCGCCTGTCGCGGGATCTTGGCGCCACCACTGTTTATGTGACGCATGACCAGGTCGAGGCGCTGACAATGTCCGATATCATCGTGGTGATGAAGGACGGCGTCATCCAGCAGATCGGCAGCCCTTACGAAATCTACCATGAGCCCGCCAATCTGTTCGTGGCCGAGTTTATCGGCGATCCCCGCATCAATGTCTTTGACGGCATGCTCGAACAGAGAAATGGCAGAAGCGTGCTGAAGCTTCACGGTGTCGAAGTCATGCTCGAGCAGGCAATCGCCCGCGAAGCGGGTCCGGTGACTTGCGCCATCCGGCCGGAACATTTCAACCTTCACGAAACAGCCCTGGACAACCGGCTGGCCGCAGAGGTTGACGTCGTTCAGCCGACCGGGTCGCAGACGATCCTTTCGCTGTCTGCCAACGGCACGCCGATCACGGCTCTCATTCCGCGCTTTGTCGAAAGCTGGCCGAGCGCCAAGGTGTGGCTGGAATTTGTGGCGCGCAACATGATGGTGTTTGATCCGAAGACGGGCAAGATCATCACCTCGACGGCCGCCACACGGGCACGCTCGAACGCGGCCTGACGCAACGAAAGACAACGTATCTCTTGCAGACTAAAAGGCCTCGCCACCCTGCTTTGGAAGGTCGGTGCCTTTGGAAGGAATGAACAGAATGGAAGCCCCGGTATATTCGCGACCGGCGATCAGCCTGATCACGGAAGGCCTCGCCCCCCATAATTCCGCGCTCTACATCGGCGGTCTGGAGGGCGCGCGGGATCTGGATCTCTTGAAGCAACACGGCATTACCATCGTCGTGAACTGTGCCATCAATCTCGATATCAATTTCGTGCGCAATCCGAGCCTTGCCGAGGACGGCACGCTCTGTGCCAGCGGTTATTCGGACATACGGTATTACAAGCTTGGCATGATCGACGGCGGCGGCAGTCCCGATACGATGATGCTGGGGGGCTACTATATCCTGCAGGGCGCCTTGAACCAGACATTGCCTCGGCGCGAAACATATCCGTTCAAGGACGGTGGCAATGTTCTGGTCAACTGCCGCAGCGGGCGCAGCCGCTCCGTTTCGCTGGTCGGGCTATTTCTGCACAAGCAGCAGCCGCATCTGTTTCCAACGCTCGATTCGGCCATCGCCCATATCCGTGACAAGCGTGAACTGCGCCAGGACGAGTGGTTCGAAACGCCAAAGCCTATGCTCTATGACGCCGCCAGGCGTGCATCGGACTGGATTGACCTCGTTGAGGCCAGGAAGGCGGCCGATGCAGCCCTCTGATCTGCCGGCTGTCGCCGTCATTGCCGATGCGCATTACCATGACCTCGAGGGCGACTATGGCTTTGAGGGCGTGGATGTTGCCGGAAAGCGGCTCGCCGTGCGCAGTTGGGCGGAAACCCGCGCCTCGACCCGGGTTTTCAACGAGAGCTTTCAGGCCCTTCCCGCAGCTCTGGACGAGATTGCCAGCCGTGGTATTCGCCATGTCGTGCTTCTTGGCGATTATACCGATGACGGCCAAAGGCAGACAACGCAAGCCGTTCGGCGCCTGCTGGAAGAGTATCGCCAAAAACATCGGCTGTCTTTTTATGCGATCCCCGGCAACCATGATGTGTTCGGTCCGCATGGTCGCCATCAGACCAAGGGATTTCTGAGCGGCGCGGGACCGTCCATCACCGTCACCAGCGATCTGCAGGTGGCGCAAGCAAATCTGCCGCAATCCCGGCAGAGCGACCGGATGTACTGTGAAGGCTACCCGGCGGGATTGTTGCCGATGGCATCCTTCGGGCTGTTTGCGCAGCCCGAATACCTGCATTGGGAAAGCCCGTTCGGTCGCTCCGACAGCATTGAAGAGCGCCAATATCGGGTCTCCTCGCAGGACGGCCGTTCCACCTTCAGCCTGATGGATGCCTCCTATCTCGTAGAGCCCGAAGAGGGGCTGTGGCTGCTGATGATAGACGCCAATATCTTCGAGCCCCGCAACGGCCACAGCGATCCGTTTTGCGAAGAGACATTCATCGACAGCACGGCTGCCGGATGGAACGCGCTTTTGCGTCTCAAACCCTTCCTGATCGACTGGATCCGCGATGTTCATGCGCGGGCAAAGAGGCTCGGCAAGACGGTATTATCCTTTTCGCACTATCCGGTGATCGATCCTTTCGACGATACAACCGGATTGGAAACGGCGCTGTTCGGCCGCACCAATGTGGCCCGCCGAACGCCCTTGAAGGCGGTTGCCGACACGCTTGTGACAACTGGAATGACGGCCCATTTCAGCGGCCATCTGCATGTCGAGGGAACGACCCGGCGAAATGTTGAAGGGCGCGAACTGGTCAATATTGCCGTTCCCTCGCTTGTGGCATTCCCGCCGGCCTTCAAGATCGTGAGGCCCGGAAAAACTATGCCCGATGTGGAAACTGTCGGGCTTTTTAAGCTTCCGCTCGATCCGCGGCTCCTCGCGCTTTACCGGCAGGAAAGCGATTTCAGGGGCGAGGCGCCTGATGCAGCCTTCGAGGCGCAATCCTACGGCGACTTCCTCTTTGCCCATACGCGGGCACTGGTCACGCACCGGTATTTTCCAAGGGAATGGCCGCCGGAATGGGTCGAGCAGATGGCGACGGCAAACCTTGCAGAGATCAGCCTGCTTTTGCCGCCGCAGGAGACGCTGCAGGCCGCAGACGGCGGATCGGGCGTTCTTATGGCGGAACGTCAACGGTGTGAGGTCACGCCCGAGGCGCTGGTCGCCACCTCGATGATGGATCTGGTGACGGACTGGTATTGCCTGCGTCAGGCCGGTGCGCTGGCATTGCCCTTCATTTCCGCCGAGCGTCTGGCGATCTACCGGCATCTGATCGACAGGCTTCCAGCAGACCGCCCCACCTTGGCCCCACACGCCACAGGGGCGTTCCTGCAGGCATTCCTGCAGGGTCTTCGCCATTGGATGGAAAGGGCAGGAGCGATGACGGACAACCGGACGTCGCCACCGCATTGACGGGCGTTTGGTAGGACACAGGGAGGTGCCCTGCGCACCAGACGTATGCCGCAGGCCCTGTCAGGAATGGCAGTGCGCGGGACAAAACGGGGATGGAAACAAGGCCGATGGCATCGACAATCGTCATGATCAACCTGTTCGGCGCGGTGGCCCTGCTGCTGTTTGGCCTTGCACAGGTGAAAAGTGGCGTGACGCAGGCTTTTGGTGCGCGGTTGCGCAGCGGCCTTGCCAGCGGCACGCGCAGCAGCCTGCGCTCGTTTTCGTCCGGCTTTGTGGCCACTGTGGCGCTGCAGAGTTCGACCGCGACGGCGCTCATGGTGGCCTCGTTTGTGGAGCGCGAGCTTGTCCAGCCCCGCATGGCGCAACTCGTTCTTCTCGGCGCCAATGTCGGAACGGCCGTGACAGCCTGGATTGTGGCTGCAGGCGTCGAGTGGCTTTCGCCGCTCATCATTCTCATCGGCCTCATGCTCTATCGCAGCAGCGCGACCACGCGAAAAGGCGGCGGAACGGCGCTGATCGGCATTGGCCTGATGCTTTTGTCGCTGCACCTGCTCAGCATTGCCACCGAACCGATGCGGGCCTCGCCGGCACTGGCCGCCTTCATCGGCCTTCTGGACAATGCCTGGCCGGTGGCGATGTTCTTTTCCGCTGCCATCGCCTTCGTGTCGTCTTCCAGCCTTGCCGCCATCGTGCTGATCCTTTCCCTGGCATCGGCCGGCATCCTGCAGCCCGGGCTGATTGTCGCGCTTGTTCTCGGTGCCAATCTCGGCGGTGCAATCCCGCCCGTCATCGCCTCGATGCGCGGTTCTGCTGCGGCAAAACGGGTCACGCTTGGAAATCTCATCGTGCGGACTGTCGGATGCCTGGCGGTCCTTCCGCTGGCGGGTGTTGGCGCAGACCTGCTGACAGGTCTGGCGTCTGGCACTGAGAAGCTGCCGGTCGATGCGCATCTTGCCTTCAACATCGTGCTTGCTGTGGTCGCCTGGCCGTTTTCGAAGCTGCTGTCGCGTCTGATGTGCCACCTCGTTCCGGATGACGCACAGGAACACAGCGGTCCCAACTATCTCGATCTGCAGGAACTGTCTGCTCCGACCGTTGCCCTTGCCAGCGCCACGCGGGAGGTTCTGGGCATCGGTGACCTGATCGAGCGTATGCTGATGCGTGTGTCCGATTCCTTCGAGCGGGACAATCTCGCAAAGCTCATGGATATTCCCCCGCTGGAAGCGCGCGTCGACAGGCTGCAGCAGGAGGTGAAAGTCTATCTGTCCAGACTGGGCCGCATGGGCCTCAGCCCGCAAGACAGCCGTCGTTCCATCGATATCATCGATTATGCGATCAACCTCGAGCATATCGGCGATATCATCGAAAAGGGTCTGTTAGCCCAGGTTACCAAGAAGGCGACGCTCGGGCTCAAATTCTCCGAGGATGGTCATCGCGAACTGCGTACGCTGTTTGAACTGACGCTCGACAACTTGCGCATCGCCCAGACCATTTTCGTCACGCGTGACTTCCGCCTTGCCCGCCAGATGATGGAGGTGAAGGTGGAGGTCCGTCGCATGGAAAAGGCCTCGTCCGAACGCCATATCGAGCGGTTGCGGGACGGACGGACAGACAGCCTGCAGACCAGTTCGCTGCATCTGGACATCCTGCGTGACCTCAAGCGGATCAACGCCCATATCGTCTCCGTCGCCCACCCCATTCTCGATGACAGCGGCCTGCTGATCGAAAGCCGGCTGCGCTCGGTGGCCGAATCATAGCCGCGCCCCGACCAATCGAAGTCACCGATCTTTGATCTCTTGACTGCCGCACGATCAATTGCCTCGCCGTTATGTTGCCCGCCGGCGTCAAGCCGGATGTGGCTGACGCAACACGCGTTGGCGATGTGCGATATGCCGCCGAACGGCTGGCCGATGCCGTGATGGCCGTTGCATGCGAGTGCGTTGTCTTTTCGAAATTGCTCTATCTGAAAAATACTGTATTGAAAAATATAGCTTTTAACGATAGAAAAACATGACAACAATTGCGAGGGATGATCTTGCTGTTCGTCATGGCCGATGACTTTACGGGTGCGCTGGATTCGGCCGCTCCCTTTGCGGGGCGCGGGCTGCATGTCGAGGTGGTGCTCTCCATCGAAGGGATCCAATCGGCGCTTGCAACCCGGCCGGATGTCCTGTCGATCGACCTTGGCTGCCGTGAGAAAACGGCGCAGCAGGCCCACGCGCTTGCGCAGGCCGCGCTCCGCCTGCTGCCTGAGGGCGCGAAGATCTTCCTGAAGATCGATTCCCGCATGAAGGGGAACGTTGCGGCCATCCTCGATGCAATCCCCTTCGACCGGGCACTTGTCGCCCCGGCCATTCCGGACTTCGGTCGCACCGTGACGGAGGGCGCGGTTCAAGGCTTTGGTGTCGATGTCCCCATCGCTATTGCTGCAGCGCTCGGCCGCCACGCGGGCAACTGCTCCATTCCCGATACGGTGTCCGAGGCGGATATGGTCGAGGCGCTCGCCAGCGCCGGTCGGGCGGGTGTCGATCTGCTGGTCGGAGCGCGCGGCCTTGCCGAAGCCCTTGCGCAGTCCATGACGCAGGGTGCGCAACCGGTGCGCGCGGAGATCCCTGCAGGGGCGGCGCTGTTTGTGGTCGGGTCGCGCGATCCGATCACGCTGAGCCAGATCGATCGGCTGGCAGGGCAGGTGGACATTGACCACCGACCGGCGGAAAACGGGCGCCTGCCCACCTCTGGCACGCTTACGAAGCGCGTGACGCTGGTTCAGGCAATCGATGGCCCAGAGATCTTCGAGGCCGAGGAGGTGTCGCAGAACCTCGCCGAGGGCATAGTCCCGCTGTTGACGCAAGACGTCGAGACGCTGCTTCTGTGTGGCGGCGCAACGGCCGCGGCCGTGCTGCATCGAATGGGGATCAAAAGGTTCCGCCTTGTCGGGGAATGCCTGCCGGGCCTTGGCCTTGCGCGCACAGACCGCCACTGCATCATTGCAAAATCCGGCGGTTTCGGGCAACCCGATACGCTGAGGGATATCGCAACGACAATTCTCGGGAAGACGGGCTGAGATGGGGCTGACAGACGGCGTGGCGCGCAAGGCATTGCCGGACATCGTTTTCGAGCGGATGCACCGGGCGATCAAGTCCGGCGCCTACGGGCCGGACGAGCGCCTGCCGACGGAACATGATCTGGCGACAGAGTTCGAAGTGTCGCGGCCGGTCATTCGCGAGGCCCTGCGGCGCCTGCGCGACCAGGGGCTGATCTATTCGCGACGGGGTGCGGGCAGCTTTGTGCGGGTGCTCGGCCTCAAGGAGCCGCTGGGATTTGGCCAGCTGGAAAATGTTGCCGACCTGCTCAACTGCTACGAATTCCGTCTGACGCTGGAGCCGGCAGCGGCAGCCGCCGCAGCCCTTCGCCACGATGCCGGCGATCTGGCGACCATCCGTCAGGCACTGGAACTGCTGCGGGACGCAACGAACCGCCAATCGCACCGGGAGGATGCCGACTACCAGTTTCATCTGGCCATCGCGCGCGCGGCGCAGAACACCTATTTCTCGACAGCCATGGAAGCCCTGAAGGACCATATCGCCGTCGGCATGAAATTTCATGGGGCGTCTGTGAAACGGGAGGCTTCCGGTCTTTCGCGTGTGTTCAGCGAGCATGAGGCGATTGCCGAGGCAATCGTGGCGCGCGATCCGCAGGCCGCCCGCCAACTGATGCACGACCACCTGACCGGCTCGCGCGAGCGCCTGTTCCAGTCTCCCCGGCGAGACTGATCCCGCCGGGCTTTTCGGTCGTGACAGCAGGACGTCAGAAGGCTGCCTTGTAGATGGCCGCCACATCTTCCACCGACATGTCCACCGGGTTGTTGTCCATCAGCCGGCGAATGGCATGGGCATCGGCTGCAAAGCGCTCCAGATCTTCCTGTCTGGCGCCATGGGCGGCAAGCGACATCTCGATCCCCAGACCGGCGCAATAACCATGGGCGGCATCACGAAGGGCATGCTGGCTGAGGTTTTCGCCAAGGCCGAGCGCTCTGGCCACTTCCGCCGTCTTTTGCGCCACGGCCGGCTGGTTGAAGGCCAGCACATGCGGGAAGACAATGGCATTGGCAAGTCCATGCGGCAGATGCAGAAGCGTGCCGAGCGGATAGGCAATGGCATGCCCCGCCGCCGTATTGACGGGGCCAAGGCAGATGCCGCCATAATAGGAGGCGAGCATCATGCCTTCGCGGGCTTGCGTATCATGGCCATCACGCACCGCACGCGCCAGGTATTGCCCGACCAGCTGGATCCCCATGCGGGCAAAGCCGTCGATCATCGGATGGGCGCGCCGGTTGGTGAAGGCTTCCACGCAGTGCGCCATCGCATCAACGCCGGTTGCCGCCGTGACAGTAGGGGGAACCGAAAAGGTCAGTTCCGGATCGAGGACGGCGAGGTCGGCGATCAGATGCGGGCTTTCGACGGCGATCTTGCTGCCCTTCACAGGATCGGTGATCAGCGCGCGAATGCCGGCTTCCGAGCCGGTGCCGGCCGTTGTTGCCACCTGCACCAATTGCGTGGTGCGGCCGGCAACGCGGTTTGGCCCGGCCACGTCGGCCAGTGTCTGGTCGGTATCCCAGAGCGCTGCGACAAGCTTTGCCACATCCAGCACGGAGCCGCCGCCAAGGCCGACGACGAGATCCGGCCGCGCTTCTCGGGCAGCGGCAAGTGCCGCATCAAGAGTTTTAATGTCAGGCTCGCCCGGAATGCCATCAAAGACGCGGATGCGGCCGCCGATCTGCAGCCTGTCGACAAAGGCTGCGGTGATGGGCGTTGCGATGATGAGCGTGGAGCCGACATCGCCGGCAAAACTGCCGACGCTTGCAACCGTTCCGGCGCCAACGGCAAGGCGGCGCGGCTGGTGAAGGGTGATCGGGAAAAACGCCATGATCCTAAACTCCCGCTGCAGGGCCGGCGACAAGCCGGCGGGCATAGGCAATGGCCGACATCATGTTGCCGTGGTTGGCAATGCCCTTGCCGGCAATGTCGAAGGCTGTACCGTGATCGACCGAGGTGCGGTCGATCGGCAGTTCAACGGACACGTTCACCGCCGTATCGAAGGCCACCAGCTTGATCGGGATGTGACCCTGGTCATGATACTGGGCAACCACCAGGTCGAATGCGCCGGAATAGGCGCGGTGGAACACCGTATCGGCTGAAATCGGCCCCTGCACATCGATGCCTTCGGCGCGGGCCGCAACGACGGCCGGCGCGATCTGGTCATCGTCTTCGGTGCCGAACAATCCGTTTTCGCCGCAGTGCGGGTTGATGCCGGCAACCGCGATGCGGGGGGTCTCGTAGCCAATGCGCTTCAGGTGGCGATATCCGGCGCGGATAGTGGCCAGCACCCGCTCCGTGGTGGCCCGACGGATGGCCTCCTGCAGGGAGACATGGGTGGAGACATGGATGACCTTCAGCCGCTCGGACGCGAGCAGCATATAGGCAGCCGATGAGCCGGTCAGGCTGCGCAGCATGCCGGTATGCCCGTCGTAATGATGGCCGGCAAGGTTCAGCGCCTCCTTGTTGATCGGGGCCGTGACGATGCAACCGATGCTGCCCGCTTGCGCATCGCGAACGGCTTTTTCGATAAAGCGGAAACAGGCGTCACCGGCCACCGGCGACAGGCTTCCCCAGGCAAGCGGCGCCCCCACAATCTCCAGATCGACGACGAAGGGCGTAAGATCGATCGACAGGTCAAGTGCTGCGCGGGCGGCCTCCAGCGTCTTCAGGTTGCCATAGATGCGGGTTGCGGCCCGATCCGCATCCGTCATCTCGGACAGGGCCCGAACGGTGATTTCCGGTCCGACTCCGCACGGGTCGCCCATGGTGATGCCGATGATCCTGCTCATGCTTGTCTCCCGTCCGCAGTGCTTGCCCAGCCGGGGGCAAGATGGACATGTTTGATCGCTCTTCGATGGTAGGTATAGCTGATGTGAAGGCCGCCGTCGGCGTCTTCCAAAAGCCATGGATAGGACATTTCCTGGTTGCGGCCGTCGGTTGAATCGTTGGAAAGGCAGTGGCCCGGACCATCCTCGATCAGGATGCGGGTCGGAAATGTCCGGCCGCCATCCTGTGAGAGGCAGACCGTGACGGGCGCGCGCGCCACGCCCCAGACCGGCACACAGCCGCCGGTCGGATCGGCATCCGGCCGGTCGTCCTCGACGCCGAGTTCGTCATAGAGAGAGGCACGCCTGTCGCTGGACTGCGCGGCATTGACGGGATTGCAGATCATCGCAATCCGCCCGTCGCGCAGCATGATTGCGGCAATGGAGGAATTGTTGTTGGGCACGTCGCTTGGCTGAGGGATAGACCAGGTGCGCCCGTCGTCGTGGCTCTCGGTCCTGTAGACGAAATCTGCCTGCCGGCGCCGGAAGAAGGCCACATGCCGGCCTTTGCCAACGGCAACCGGGCTCATGTGTACGCAACCGGTCGATTGCGGCAGGTCATTGAGTGTCCAGCTTTCTCCGCCATCTGTGGATATGCCGACGGCTGCCACGTCGTGGCTGCCGTTCCATTTCTGGCCGGGGCGCTGCATGCAGCGGAAGATCGGCAGCAGCCATGCGCCATCGTCCCGCAGGACAAGAGGGGCGCGGATGAAGCAGCCGCGCGGCAGGTCGAGAAAGCGGCCACTGTCTGCCGTCAACCGCGATGGGCTTTCGGGGGCGCGAGGGATCTCGGCCATGCGGATGCGGCATTCATCCTGGTTTCCGGAGGGTTGCGAGGTGTGAAACAGCAGAAGACGGCCGTCGGGCGGTGAAAACAGCACCGGGTTCTGCTCGGAATGGTGAGGATCGAAACTCAGTTGCTGTGGCGGACCCCAGGTGTCGTCTCCCGCGCCAAGCACGCTGGCGAAGATGGAGATGTCGGCCTTTCCCTCCAGCGAACCGCCGAACCAGGCGCAGATCAGGTCGCCACCGGTCGTCTCGTGCAGGAAGCTTGCATGGTTCTGCACCATGGGGGATGGCAGGAGCGTTTGCCGGCGGCCCGTTGCCACGGCGCGTATGGCCCCGGTCATGCCGGAGGCGATTTCCTCAGGTGTCATTAAGCCTCTCCTCTGTGCGGTCAGAATTGACAAATTCTCAAAGTTGTCAAGTTTTATTGCGGTCGTTGTCTTGCTTTTTCAGAGATTTTCAATGCCATAACATATTGAAAATAAATATTTTAAGCCCACTCAAAAAAAGTCTTTCTGATTGGGTCTTGGAAACAAATTGACAAACTTATGCGAAAGTTCGATGGTTGGCGCGAATGATTGGGGCGCCTGGTTGTCGGGGTTTGTGCCCCGCCCGGTGCCGCATGGTGCCGACCGAAGGGGTGTGCCGGACCAGCCATCCGCATGAGAAAGACCTGCCCATCGAGCCCCACCGCTCGTGGCAGGCGTAATGATACGTCGCAACCTGGGAGGAGTATGACGTGACAAGATCCTTGATTTCTGGCGCCCTGATTGCGGGCGTCGCGCTGATGACGGCCCTGTCGCCTGTGATGGCGGCATCCGGTCCCATCAAGATAGTGCTGCCCGAAGAGGCCGACCTGCTGGAACCCTGCATGGCCACCCGATCCAATATCGGCCGCATCATCATGGAAAATGTCAGCGAGACGCTGACGGAGCTTGATGTGCGCGGCAAAAAGGGCGTCATGCCGCGCCTGGCGGAAAAGTGGGAGCAGACGGCTGATGGCAACTGGCGCTTTCATCTGCGTCAGGGCGTTAAATTTTCAGACGGCAGCGCATTCGATGCCAAGGATGTGGCGCATAGCTTCGACCGGGTGATGAGCGACAAGATCACCTGCGAATCCAAGCGCTATTTCGGCGGCATGACGATCAGCACCACCGTGGTCGACGACCATACGATCGATATCAAGACGCAACCGGCCCAGCCGATCCTGCCGCTGCTGATGTCGCTTGTGACCATCGTGCCGGAAAGCACACCGATGGCGTTCGTGCGCGAGCCCGTCGGCACCGGTCCCTACAAGCTCACCAACTGGACGCCGGGCCAGCAGATCGTTCTGGAAACCCGCGACGACTACTGGGGCAAAAAGCCGGCCGTTACCAAGGCAACCTATCTGTTCCGCGCCGATCCTTCGGTGCGTGCCGCCATGGTGCAGACCGGTGAGGCGGATCTGTCGCCCTCGATCTCGCAGCTCGATGCCACCAATCCGAAGACGGATTTCTCCTATCTCGACAGTGAGACCGTTTATCTGCGCATCGATCACAACACCGCACCGCTGAACGACGTGCGGGTGCGCAAGGCCTTGAACCTTGCCATTGACCGCAAGGCCTTCCTCGGCACGCTGGTGCCTGAAGGGGCCGTGCTTGCCACCGCCATCGTTCCGCCGACAACGCTTGGCTGGAACCCCGGCGTGAAGCAGTTCCCTTATGATGTCGCAGGCGCCAAGAAGCTGCTGGCGGAGGCGAAGGCTGCAGGCGTTCCCGTGGATACGCCGATCACCATCATTGCCCGCAGCGCCAATTTCCCGAACGTGACGGAAATCATGGAAGCCATCCAGGCGCAGCTGCAGGAGGCGGGCTTCAAGATCGATCTGAAATTCGTCGAGGTCGCCGAACACGAGACCTATTATTCCAAGCCGTTCAAGGAAGGGCGCGGGCCGCAGCTGGTGGCTGCCATGCACGACAATTCCAAGGGCGATCCGTCCTTCTCGATGTTCTTCAAATATGCCTCGAAGGGAACCCAGTCCGGCTTTTCCGATCCGAAGGTGGACGACCTGATCCAGCGGGCTTCGGCGGCCGTCGGAGACGAGCGTGCAAAACTCTGGTCGCAACTGATTGGCTACTTGCATGACGATGTGGTGGCAGATGTCCTACTCTTCCACATGGTCGGTTTTGCTCGCGTCTCCGAGCGGCTGGACTTCAAGCCGACGATTGCCACCAACTCCATGCTGCAGCTCTCCGAGATCGGCATAAAGTAAGCAAGCAGACTGCCGGATGCCGAGGAGGCGTCCGGCATCGTACGGCGGCGGGGGTGCCCGCCGCCGGATGCAATGGGAGGTCGTTCATGCTCAGTTTCATCCGTAAGCGTTCCGTCGCCAGCCTGATCTCGCTGGCCGGCCTGATCGTGATGGTGTTCTTCCTGTCGCGCATGACGGGGGATCCCGCCTCGCTCTTCCTGCCGGTGGAGGCGTCGGCGGAGATGAAGCAGCAGTTTCGCGAACTGCACGGCCTCAACGATCCGCTGCTTGTCCAGTTCAGCCGTTATGTCGGTGATGTCGTGACGGGCGATCTCGGCGAATCCTACCGCAAGGCGCGGCCGGCGCTCGATGTCGTGACGGAGGCTTTCGTCTGGACGCTGTGGCTTGCGGTGATCACCATGAGCCTCGTCACCAGCGCTGCCATTGTCGTCGGCTCGCTGGCGGCCTTCCGCTCCGGTGGCTTTTTTGATCGCACTGCATCCATGCTGTCGCTGATCGGTGCCTCGGTGCCGGATTTCTGGCTGGCAATCGTTGCCATCGTTGTCTTTTCGGTCAATCTGCACTGGCTGCCCACATCCGGCACGGGCTCGGTGCTGCACTGGATCCTGCCGATATCGGTGCTGTTTGTGCGGCCCTTCGGCATTATCGTGCAGGTCGTGCGCGGCTCGATGATCGGGGCGCTGTCGTCTGCCTATGTCAAGACGGCGCGTGCCAAGGGGGTGCGCTCCGGCCCGATCATCTTCATTCATGCCCTGCGCAATGCGATGTTGCCGGTCATCACCGTGATCGGCGATCAGGCCGCGAGCCTGCTCAATGGCGCTGTTATCGTGGAGACGATTTTCGGTTTTCCCGGCGTCGGCAAACTGATGATCGATTCCATCCTGCAGCGCGATTTCAACGTGGTGCTGGCGGCAATCCTTGTCACGGCTCTTGCCATCTTTCTCATGAACCTGCTGATCGACCTCTGCTACGCATTGCTCGATCCGCGCATCCGGCACTGAGGAGGCGATCCGTTGAGCCTGTCATCCACCGAAACAGATCCGGCGCTGCGCGAAGAAGCATCCTTTGCCGTTCGCATGGGGCGCATGCTGCTGGCGGACAAGTTCGCCCTCATTGCGGCACTCTTCCTGCTTGTCATGATCGTTCTTGCGCTCATCGGCCCCGTGTGGCTCGGTGAGGAAGCGATCAAGCAGAACCTGCGCGGGCGCAATCTTGCCCCGTTCGACTGGTCGCGCGGCTGGATATGGTGGATGGGCGCGGATGCGCTGGGGCGCCCGCTGTTTGCCCGCATCATCGTCGCCACCCAGAACACGCTGATGGTGGCGGCGGGTGCCGTCGTCCTCTCGGCCGTCAGCGGCACGTTCCTCGGCCTGCTGGCCGGCTTTTCCTCGCCGCGTGTCAGCCAGATCATCATGCGGCTGGCCGACGTGATCATGTCCTTCCCGTCGCTGCTGATTGCGGTCATCGTGCTGTATCTGCTCGGGTCCTCCATCCTCAACCTGATGGTGGTGCTGTCGATCACCCGCATTCCCGTCTACCTGCGCACCACCCGGGCGGAAGTTCTGGAAATCCGTGAGCGGATGTTCGTGCAGGCCGCCCGCGTCATGGGCGCCTCCGGCAACCGCATCCTTTTCCGGCATATCCTGCCGATCGTTTTTCCCACGCTGACGACGCTTGCCACGCTGGATTTTGCCTATGTCATGCTCGCCGAAAGCGCGCTGTCCTTCCTCGGCATCGGCATCCAGCCGCCTGACATCACCTGGGGCCTGATGATCTCGCAGGGGCGCCAGTATCTGACCAATGCCTGGTGGCTGTCCTTCTGGCCGGGCCTTGCCATCATTCTCACCACCCTGTCGCTCAACCTCCTGTCCAACTGGCTGCGCATCGCGCTCGATCCGGTGCAGCGCTGGCGGCTGGAAATGAAGGGGCCTTCCCATGGCTGAGCATCTCCTGGATGTGCGCAACCTCTCCGTCGAGTTCCATACGGCCTCCGGCGTGGTCAAGGCGGTTCGCAACATCTCCTACCACCTCGACCGCGGCGAAACGCTGGCGATCCTCGGCGAGAGCGGTTCCGGCAAGTCCGTCTCGTCGGCCGCCATCATGAACCTCATCGACATGCCGCCCGGGCGCATCACGTCCGGCGAGATCTTTCTCGATGGTGTGGATCTTCTCACCATGAAGCCGCAGGACCGGCGCGCCGTGAACGGCAAGCGGATTGCCATGATCTTTCAGGATCCGCTGAGCCATCTCAACCCTGTCTATCCGGTTGGCTGGCAGATCCGCGAGGCGATGACCGCCCATGGCCTGTCGAAGGACGCGGCCGAGGCGGAAGCCCTTCGCCTGCTGGGGCGCGTCGGCATTCCCGATCCGCAGGCGGCGATGGACAAGTACCCGCACCAGTTTTCCGGCGGCCAGCGCCAGCGCGTGATGATCGCCATGGCGCTGGCGCTACGGCCTGATCTGCTGATTGCCGATGAGCCGACCACGGCACTCGACGTGACGGTGCAGGCAGAAGTGCTGGCGCTTCTGAAGGAATTGCAGCGGGAAATCGGCATGGGTGTGCTGATCATCACCCATGATCTCGGGGTCGTTGCCGAGATTGCCGACCGCGTGGTGGTGATGGAAAAGGGCGCGCTGGTGGAAAGCGGCACCGTGCGCGAGGTCTACAAGAACCCGAAACACCCTTATACCAGACGGCTGATCGCGGCCGCCCCCGGGAAGGGTGCGATGCACGAGGACGAGGCAAAGGGCGAGATGCTGCTGTCGGTGCGTGACGTGCGCAAGACCTACGGCGCCTTCGCGGCGCTGAAGGGCGTCTCCTTCGACCTCATGGCCGGCCAGACGCTCGCGATCGTCGGCGAAAGCGGGTCTGGAAAATCGACGCTGGCGCGTGTTCTCCTGCGTCTCGATGAGCCCGACAGCGGTCAGGCGCTGTGGAAGGGCAGGGACCTGTTCCAGCTATCGCCGAAGGAGCTTTATCGCCTGCGCCGCGATCTGCAGATGGTGTTCCAGGATCCCACCCAGTCGCTTAACCCGCGCATGACGGTGTTCCAGCTTGTCTCCGAAGCCTGGGTCATTCATCCCGATATTCTGCCGAAAGCAAAATGGCGCGAGCGGGTGGCGGAGCTTCTTGTGCAGGTCGGCTTGTCTCCCGACCATATGCGCCGCTACCCGCACCAGTTTTCCGGTGGGCAGCGGCAGCGCATCGCCATTGCCCGGGCGCTGGCGCTGGAGCCGCGGCTGATCATCTGCGACGAAGCCGTCTCGGCGCTCGACGTTTCCGTGCAGGCGCAGGTCATCGAACTGCTGGATCGCCTGCGAAAGGACACCGGGATTTCCTTTATCTTCATTGCCCATGATCTGCCTGTCGTGCGCGATTTTGCCGATCAGGTGATGGTCATGCAAAAGGGCGAGATCGTCGAAATCGGCGGCGTGCGACAGATCTTCGATGCGCCGCGCGAGCCGTATACACGCGCCCTTCTCGCCGCCAGTCTCGATCCCGATCCGGATATCCAGGCGGCCCACCGCGCCCGGCGGGCCTGAAGGCCGCCCTCTTTAATAACGGAGTTTCCCTGCCATGACCGCTCAAGCCTATGTCGCGCTCGTTACCTGCTTCAACGAGGACGAAACCATCAATTTCGAGGCCACCCGCGCGCAGGTGCGCCGCCAGGTGGCCGCCGGCAACAACATCATGTGCGCGGGAACCAATGGCGATTTTACAGCGCTGACCTTCGAGGAAAAGGTTCATCTGACAGAAGAGGTGGTGGACGAAGTTGCCGGAAAGGTGAAGGTGATCGTTAATGCCGGCACGCCGGCCACGTTCGAGACCGTCAAGCTGGCGCGTGAATTCGACCGGATCGGCGTCGATGGCATCGCCGTCATCACCCCCTTCTTCATCGCCTGCACGCAGGACGGCCTGATCCGGCATTTTTCGACGGTCGCCGATGCCGTTCAGACGCCGGTCTACCTCTATGATATTCCGGCGCGCACGCAGAACCATATCGAGCCGGAAACAGCCCGCAAGCTTGCCAGCCACGGCAATATTGCCGGCATCAAGGATTCCGGCGGCGCGCAGCAGACGCTCGAGGCCTATCTGCAGGTGGCGGCGGATATGCCGGGTTTCGAGGTCTATTCAGGCCCCGATCATCTCGTTCTCTGGTCGCTGCAGAACGGCGCTGCCGGTTGCATTTCCGGCCTCGGCAACGCCTTGCCGGATGTGCTCGCCGGCATTCTGACCGGCTTCAACAGCGGCGACATTGCAGAAGCCGAACGCCAGCAGGCGATCTATACCGCTTTCCGCACCGATCTTTATGCGCTGGGTTTTGCGCCCGCCATGGTGAAACGCGCGCTTTACCTGCAGGATGCCTCCGTCGGCGCCAGCCGCCAGCCGGCGCTGCTGCCCGACCCGGTTCAGGACGAGAAGATCCGCGACATCCTCGCCCGCTACGGTATCGGCGAGGCGCGCTGACCGAGACTGAAAAAGGTGCGCCCGCCGCTGTCGGCAAGGAGGGGCTGAGGCACACCGGCGGACTGTTCTGGTTGATCCGCAGCACGTCGGCATCCGGCTTTTCCTTTGCATCACCGGTCGGGAATGCAAGGGATGAAGCCGGTGCTCGGGTGGCACCGGAGATTTTAGGCTCAGTAGCCGCGCTGGCGGTCGACCGTCTTCGGCAAAGCGCCGCTTGCCCGCCATGACGCGATATTGACGGCCACGATGCGGGCCGCCGTTACCGGCGTTGTCGGGGCTGAAATATGCGGCAGTACCGTCACCTTCGGATGCGCCCAGAACTGAGAGCCCGTCTCGAGGGGTTCTTTTTCGAACACATCCAGGACCGCATGATCGAGATGGCCGCGATCGAGCGCTGCGATAAGGTCGTCGGCCACCACCACCGCGCCACGGGCAAAATTGATGAGGGCCGCCCCCTCCGGCATCATCGCCAGCCGCTCGGCATTGAGGAGGCCGCGCGTTTCTGCCGTCAGCGGCAGGAGGCAGACCAGAATATCGCTTGAGGAGAGAAGTGTCTTCAGGCCCTCTTCGCCATGATGGGTCACGACATTGTCCAGCGTCTTTGGCGAACGGCTCCAGCCCTCGACGCGAAAACCGGCTTGCGTCAGGCGCTCTGCACTCTGCGTGCCGAGTGCGCCAAGCCCGAGAAGGCCGATGGCGACATCGCCGGGATGGCGGTATTCGCGCGGTGCCCATGTCTTGTCCGCCTGGGCGTTTCGATAGGCCGGCATGTCGCGCTGCAGGTAATAGGTCCAGGCCAGCACCGCTTCTGCCATCACCCGCGACAATTCCGGATCGACGAGACGCACGATCGGCGGGGCCGTGACGCCAAGCTCCATTACCAGCCGCTCGACGCCGGCCCAGAGGCTGTGGATGAAGGAGAGACCCGGCAAGGCTGCGACATCGGCGGGATCGGGATTGGCGACGATGGCAATTTCGGCAAGCCTGCGCTCCTGCGGTTCCAGCTCGGCAAACGGCAGGATGCGCTCGTCCGGCATGGCCCGGCGCAGCACATCGAGCCATGCCTGTTCTTCTTCGCCGTTCAGGCGCGTGACGAGTGCGATGGGCGGCAGCATGGCCAGAAACTCCGAAAATCAAAAAATGAAGCAGAACCAAAAAGCGTGCGATCTTTTGGGCGCAGCCGGGCCGGTGCGTCAAGACGGAAAAGGCCATTGTTCAGCCTCAAATCCCACCGAAAACGCGGTTTGACGCGCAGCCCTTGGCAGACCATAAAGCTGCGCATAATTCTGTCGCATGGAGACCCGACACATGGCCCGCATCGTCTATCTCAACGGAGAATGGCTGGAGGAAAGCAAAGCGCAGGTCTCCGTGTTCGACCGCGGTTTTCTGTTTGCCGATGCCATCTATGAGGTGACCGCGGTGATCGGCGGCAAGCTCATCGACTATGCCGGCCATGCGGCGCGGCTCAAGCGTTCGCTCGGGTCTCTCGGCATTCCCATGCCGGTGGAGGAGGAGGCTCTTCTGTCGCTGCACCGGGAAATCCTGACCCGCAACGGCATGACGGACGGGCTCATCTACCTGCAGGTGACGCGCGGTGCCGAAGACCGTGATTTTCTGTTTTCCGCAGATCTGCAGCCGACCTTCGTGATGTTTACCCAGGCCAAATCGGTCCTCGACAATCCGCGCTGGAAGACCGGCATTTCCGTCGTCAGCCGTCCCGACGGTCGCTGGGCGAACCGTCATATCAAGACGGTGCAGCTGCTCTATTCCACGCTTGCCAAGATGGAAGCAAAGAAGGCGGGTGCCGACGACGTGTTTCTGGTGGAGGACGGGCTGGTGACCGAGGCAAGTTCGGCCAATGCCCATATCGTGACGAAAGACGGCGTGCTCGTCACGCGGGCGCTTTCCAATGCGCTTCTCCACGGCATTACGCGCGGCTCAATCCTCGATCTGGCCGCCCGCGCGGGCCTTGCCGTCGAGGAACGGTCGTTTTCGATCGAGGAGGCAAAGGCGGCCGCTGAAGTGTTCATCACCTCGGCATCCGCCTTTGTCATGCCGGTTATCTCGATCGATGGCGTGACCATCGGTTCCGGCGCGCCGGGCCCGGTGTCGCAAAAGCTGCTGCAGATCTATATCGAGGAGCGGCTGGCAACGGCCATCTGACGTTTAGGCCTGACGTTATCCGCTGCGGCGCTCGTAGAGCTTGCGCAGCAGCGTGATCAGCTGGCCGCGTTCTTCGGCGGACAGTACGGAGAGAAAGCTGTCCTCGTGGTGGTCGATGATGCCATGGACGCGCTCGAGCGTTGCCACGCCTTGCGGGGACAGCCGGATCTCTTGGCGCCGGCGGTCTATCTTGGATGAGCGCCGTTCGATCAGCCCGCGCGAGAGCAGGCGTTTGACCATGCTCATCATGGTGGCGCGGTCCATGGACAGCGCATTGGCGATATCCACCTGCGAGGCGCCGGGATTGGTGGCAATCAGCTCGAGCGCAGCCAGCTGCTTCTGTGTCAGGTCGTAATCGGCAACGGCTGCGGCAAAATCGCGGTAGAGCGCCAGATGCGCCATGCGCAGGTGATAGCCCACGAGCTGCTGCAGCCAGCTGCGCTCCAGTTCCTCGGCCATCGAGTCGTCCTTCTTGTCTGCTGTCATTCTTTATCTGCGCATGCCGCATGCCGCCATGGCAAGCCCGCGTTGGCAACTGGCCGGCCACTGCCCGCTCTGTCTGCTTGCGCGGTGACCTTTTCACAGGTTTGTTTGTGAAACGCCATCTTGCCAAATGATAAACGAAATCGTATGCAATACATACTAATTGATCGTGGAGGCGATCTGCCGGAGGAGGCAATTCATGCATGTGACCGAAGTGGATATGGCCGGTTTTGCAGCGGGCAATTCCTTTACGCTGGTGGCCGAGGATCCGGTCGGCTACCGCGCCAAAGTCTCGCCAGACAAGGTGGCGACGCGCCTTCTGCCTGAGGGCACGACGCTGACCTATGCGGCGCTTGATGACCGCATCGCCCGCTGCGCCGCTTTTCTCCATGAAAAGTTTGAGGCGCGCGGCGAAGGATTTCGCGTGGCGGGGCTTGGGCGCAACAGCGTCGATCTTCTGGTGCTGGCCTTTGCCTGCCAGCGCATCCGGGCGGTTTTCGTGCCGCTCAACTGGCGGCTGGGCGTGGCGGAACTGACCGGCATCGTTGAGGATTGCACGCCGGAGCTTGTGGTCTATGAACAGGAGTTTCAGGCCGCGGCTGAAGCGCTGAAGGGCGCGCAAGCCGGCCTTGAGATCATTCCTTACGCAGGCAGCGCCGACAGCCTTGACGCGATTCTGGCGCAGACGGCGCCGATGAAGCGCCTGCGCGGCGATGCCGACAAACCGGCGATCCTGCTTTACACCTCCGGCACCACGGGCGCGCCGAAAGGCGTCATCCTGACGCGGCGCAATCTCTTTTATTCGGCAGTCAACTTTTCCTTCGTCGGCGAAGTGGTGCCGGGTTCCGTCACCTTCTGCGACCTGCCGTTCTTCCACACC
The DNA here is from genome assembly GCA_027483885.1 of Rhizobiaceae bacterium. Classification (GTDB taxonomy): domain Bacteria; phylum Pseudomonadota; class Alphaproteobacteria; order Rhizobiales; family Rhizobiaceae; genus Neorhizobium. Next base: position 29,045 of record JAIXTO010000245.1, on the reverse strand, counting down.
ATCGGGTTGGTTGCGATTGCCCGCACGACGCTGATGATGGGCGGCACGCTGGTGATCTCCGACCGGTTTTTGCCTGAGCGCACGATTTCCTGCCTCAACGACGACGAGATCGGCGTGACGCATTATTTCGCCGTGCCGCAGATGGCCTCCATCCTGCGCGACCAGCCGGCCTATTCGCCGGAGCGCATGGCGCGGCTGAAGGCGATCTTCATCGGCGGCGCGCCGCTGCCGCCGCCGCTGGTGGATGCCTACCTGAAGGACGGCGTGGCGCTGGTCAACGGCTATGGCATGAGCGAGGCGGGCACCGTCATGCACATGCCGCTCAACGAGACGGAAATCGCCCGCCGCCACGGCAGCGTCGGTTTTCCGGCACCGCTCATTGAGGTGAAGATCTGCGATGAAGCGGGCAGCGATTGCGAGGCAGGTGCGGTCGGTGAATTGTGGATCCGCGGCCCTTCCGTCTCCCCCGGCTACTGGCAAAAGCCCGACCAGACGGCAGCCGCCTTCGTGGACGGCTGGTTCCGCACCGGCGACATGGTGCGCTGCGATGAGGACGGTTTTCACGTCATCGCCGACCGGCTGAAGGACATGTATATTTCCGGTGGCGAAAACGTCTATCCGGCCGAAGTGGAAGCGGCCATGGGCAGTTATCCTGGCGTTGGCGAAGTCGCTGTGATCGGCGTTGCCGATGACAAATGGGGCGAGGTGGGTGCTGCCTTCATCGTGCGCCGCCCGGACGCTTCATTCGATGCCGAGGCCATCAAAACCCATTGCCGCGACCGCCTTGCCGCCTACAAACGCCCGACCCACGTCATCTTCGTGGACACCATTCCGCGCAATGCCGGCGGCAAGCCGCTGAAACAGGTGCTGCGGGCAGAGTGGAAGACGCGCAGCGCTGCGTGAGAGCAAACACTCCGGCCGGCCTATGGCGTCCCAATCGGTCATTCATCCGACCGGGAGAACACGCTAGCCGTTGCCGGGGCGTCACTGCAAATCCTGTCGCGCAAACGCGCCCGGAGTGACGCCCACATGCCGGGTGAAGGCCACGTTAAAAGCGCTCGCGGAGCTATAGCCGATCTGCGCGGCGACATGGGCGAGCGGTGCCTCCCGGCGAAGCAGCAGATCTTTTGCAAGCGCCATCCGCCAGGCCGTTGCATATTCCATGGGAGCGACACCCACCAGACGGCGAAAGCGGTCGAAGAACGAGGACCGCGACATGCCCGCCTCGCGGGCCAGCACCTCTACCGTCACCTCGCTGGACGGATCCTGATGGATCCGTTGCAGTGCGAGAGCAAGTTTTGCGTCTGACAGTCCGCGTAGCAATCCTGGGGAGGTCATCGCGCCGCCTGCGCTGCGCAATGCGTCGATTAGCAAAACCTCGAGCAGCCGCGTGAGGACCATCTCCCTTGCTTCCAGCCGGTCCACGGTTTCGGTGTGGATCATTCGCACCAGATCCATCAGTCTTTGCTGTCCCGTGACCCTGATCACATCCGGCAGCAGCGAGACCAGCAGCGGCCGGTCATTCGCTTTGAAAACGCAGTGACCCACCATGGCCGTGATCTGCGAGGGCAAGGAGGGATCGCCCAGGCGAAAGACGCCGGGGCTCGTCTCCAGCCGCTGCGGCAACGTGGCGCGCGGCGGTGGCTGAAGGCTGCTCATGGTGAAGGAATGGATCTCAGGGACGAGAACGAAATCGCCGGGGCCAAGCGTCATGGGTGCCCGGCCGCTGATGGTCAGCAGGCAGTGTCCTTCAACGATTGCACAATAGAAGGGGCTACCGAGTTCCTGGCGCTCCACAAGCCAGTGACCGCCCGCCGTCACCAGCTTGGCGATGGAGGGGACGGGCTTCAGAAACGCGACGATCTGCGCGAGTGGATCAGACATTTTCGGACTTATGCTCAATAAAAGCGGATACTGAGATATAGATCATCCGAGAACCTGCGTCCATCTTGAGGGCTCCCAACAGGAGCCTTTTGGATGACCATGAATAACCTGATCGACCTTTCCCGTCACATTCCGACACCCGAAGCCACCTCAACGGTTGCCTATTCGCCGATCCGCCTTGACCTTGCCGACCGCCAACCCCTGGAACTGCGTCTGACAGCGCCCGCGCGGGGAAGCGGCCTGCCTATCGTGATCCTGTCGCATGGCTATGGGCCTTCGCTTTATATTCCATCGAAGGATGGTTATGGGCCGCTTGCGCAGTTTTGGGCGGAACGGGGCTTTGCGGTCATTCAGCCGACACATGCAACGTCACGCGTTGGCGGACTTGCGGCCGACACGCCCAATGCCCCTTTCTTCTGGCGAGAGCGTGTGGCCGAGATAACGGCGATCCTCGATCGGTTGGCGGATATCGAAGAGCAGGCGCCAGCCGTGGCGGGGCGACTGGATCATAACCGCATCGCAGCCGTGGGCCATTCCTTCGGTGGCCACACCGTCAGCCTACTGCTCGGGGCACGTCTGTTTGGTGAGGTGTTTGCCGATCCGCGCATTTCGGCGGGTATCCTGCTTGCTGCACCCGGTCGCGGCGGCAAGGATCTGACGCCGGATAATGAAGAGCGCTTCCCCTTCTTCGATCTCGATTTTACGGGCATCGCAACATCGAGCCTGGTCGTTTGCGGTGCGGACGACAATCCGCGCTTCACGATCCGCGGACCTTCCTGGCATGCCGACGCCTATCACGATGGACCTGGTGTGCAGGCGCTGCTGACCCTTGAGGGCGTCGGCCACGGCCTGGGTGGCATTGCGGGCTTCGATGCAAAGGAAACCGAGGTCGAATCCCCTGATGCATTGGAGGCAACGCGGCGAATGACGCTTGCCTGGCTGAGGACGGCGCTCGATGTGGATGCAACCACGTGGCCTCTAGCCTGCTCTGCGCTGGCCGGCCCTGCACGCACCCTTGGTAAGGTGGACGAAACGGCATCTGAACCGCGGTGATGATCACCTTTGCCCCGATGCCTCTTGGCACAGGGGTGAAGGGAAGGCGGGGGAAGCGCTGGCTCCTCCCGCCGTCACATCCTGACGGCTCCCGCGCCCCCATTCAGCCTTGGCGCACTTCCGATCAGTTTTTCCGTGTAGGGATGCACCGGGCTCGCAAACAGGGTTTTGGCCCTCTCCAGTTCCACCACCTCGCCAAAATGCATGACCGCCACGCGGTCGGCGATGGCTTCCACGACGGCGAGGTCGTGGCTGATGAAGAGGTAGCTGAGGTTGAGCTGATGTTTCAGGCGCTCGAGCAGCAGCAGCACCTGCGCCTGCACCGAAACGTCGAGCGCGCTCACCGGTTCGTCCAGCACCAGAATTTCGGCTTCGGCGGCAAGGGCGCGGGCGATTGCCATGCGTTGGGCCTGTCCGCCGGAAAGCTCGTGCGGGTAACGCGACAGCGTTGAGGCCGGCATGTCGACGGCGTCCATCAACTCGCCAAGGCGGGCCTTGCGTTTCTCCGGGTCATAGCCGCAGAGCAGTTTCAACGGTGCCTCCAGCGCCTCGCGGATGGTTTTGCGCGGGTTGAGCGAGGCGACGGGATCCTGAAACACATATTGCACCGTCTTGCCAAACGCGCGCGGCCCTTGTCTGGTGAGAGCTTCGGCATCCTGTCCGGCAATCTCGATCGTGCCGGCAGAGGGCCTTTCGAGGCCGACGAGAATGCGCGCCAGCGTGCTTTTGCCCGAGCCGCTTTCACCGACGACGGCCAGCGTTTCGCCCTTGGTGAGCGCCAGCGAGACGTCTTTCAAGGCCTCGACGGCATGGTGTTTCCTGCCGAACAGGCGTTTGCCGCCACCAAAGGTCTTCGATACGTGTTCGAGGCGAAGGGCGTGCGGCGTGGCGGCGGCGGCGCGGCGGCGTGTGCCGGGCGTGTGTGCCAGCGTTTGGGGCAGCGTTTCGGTCATTGGGCGGCCTCCTTGGTCTGGCTGGCCATCAGCTTTTCGACGCGCGGCAGAAACCGGTCGCCATCGCCGATCTCGGGCACGCAGGCGATCAGCCGTTTCGTGTAGGGGTGGTGCGGGCGTGTCAGCACGGTCCGGGTCTGGCCGGTCTCGACGATCTCGCCGTCCTTCATCACAGCCACCCGGTCGCAGATCTGCGCCACCACGCCGAAATCATGGGTGATGAACAGAAGCGCCATCCGTCGCTCCGTCTGCAACTGCTTCAAGAGGCTGAGGATTTCGGCCTGCACGGTGACATCGAGCGCCGTCGTCGGTTCATCGGCAATGATGACATCGGGATCGTTGGCAAGCGCCATGGCAATGCCGACGCGCTGGCGCTGGCCGCCGGAGAGCTGATGCGGGTAATGATCGGCGCGGGCGGCCGCATCGGGGATGCGCACCTGTTCCAGAAGCGCTATGGCGCGTTCGCGAAGTTCTCGCCGGCCGAGCGACTGGTGCGCGGCAATCGCTTCGGCGACCTGCTGGCCGATCGTGTAGGTCGGGTGCAGCGTCGTCAGCGGATCCTGGAAGATATAGGCGACCTTTGAACCGCGCAGCGATATGAGCCGCGTTTCCGGCATGGACAACACGTCTTCGCCATCGAGATAGATTGCGCCACCGGTGATGACGCCGGGCGGGGAGGCGACGAGGCCCATGATGGACAGTGCCGTCACGCTTTTGCCCGAACCGCTTTCACCGATGAGGCCAAGGCATTCGCCGCGATCGAGATGCAGGGACACGCCACGCACCGCCGGCGTAGTGCTATTGCCGTTAGAAAAGCCGGTTTCCAGCTGTTCGATGGAGAGAATGGCCTCGGGCTGGCTGTTCGGCGGTGCGGGTTTCGTCCGGTCAATCCTCGTCACGGGGCCGGGGCGCGAGAGCGCGCCGGATTTGAGGCCGGGGTCCAGCGCATCGCGCACGCCGTCGCCCAAGAGGTTGAGGCTGATGACGATGACGAAAATCATCAGGCCCGGCACGATGGCGACATGCGGCGCGGTAAACAGCTGCGCACGACCTTCGCCCAGCATCGAACCGAGATCGGCCTGCGGCGGCTGGGCGCCAAGGCCGAGAAAGCTCAAGCCGGCCGTTTCCAAAATCATCCAGCCGGCCGTGGTCGACATGGTGATGACGATGACGGGCGCGACATTCGGCAGCACCTCACTCCAGAGGATGGAGAGATGCCCCTTGCCGGAGAGCCTTGCCGCATCGACGAATTCGCGGTGCGCAAGCCCGAGCGTGACGCCGCGCACATTGCGGGCAAAGAAGGGAATGTTGACGATGGCGATGGCATAGAGCGCATTCATCAGGCCCGGCCCGAGTGCTGCAACGATGGCAAGTGCCAGCAGGATGTAGGGAAAGGCCATCAGCATGTCGATGCCGCGCATCATCAGGTTGTCGGTGCGCCCGCCCGCATAACCGGAGACGAGGCCGATGACCGAGCCGATGAGGGCGGCGACCAGCGTTGCGGCAAACCCGACGGCAATCGAGACGCGGCTTCCCCAGACGAGGCGGCTCAACAGATCGCGGCCGAGCTGATCGGTGCCGAGCCAATGGGCGGCTGTCACAAAGGGCCGGATCAACCGGTTGGCGGGGGCCGTCTGGTCAGGGTGGACAAGCGGCAGAAGCGGCGCCAGCAGCACGATGGCCACCAAAAGCAGAAGAATGACGAGGCCGATGCTGGCAAGCCGGCTCTGTAGCAAAAGCTTGAACGTTGAGATGCGCTGCGGGCCGGCGGGTGCGGTGACATTGTCTTGGAGGGCGAGGCTCATGTGCGGATCCTCGGATCAAGCATCGTCTGCACCACATCGGCCATCAGGTTGAACAGCACATAACTTGCCGCCACCACCAGCACGCCGCCCTGCACGAGAAGAATGTCGCGGGTTGAAATCGCCTTCACCATCATCGCGCCGATGCCCGGCCACTGGAACACGGTTTCGATGTAGACCGCGCCGCCGAGCACGAAGCCGGCCTGGATACCGATGACGGGGATGACGCTGACGATGGCGGCGCGAAAGGCATGGGCGTAGATGACGCGGGTTTCGGACACTCCCTTGGCGCGGGCGGTGCGGATAAAATCCTGGCGCAGCACTTCCAGCATTGCCGAGCGGGTGAGGCGTGCAATGACGCCAGCGGCAACGACCGAAAGCGTCGCGGCCGGCAGGATGAGGTGATAGAGGAGATCGGGCAGATCGCCGCCGCCATAGACCGCATACATGCCGCTTGCCGGAAGCACCCGCCACGTCACGGCAAAGACGAGGATCAGCAGCAACCCGAGCCAGAAGGACGGCATTGAAATGCCGGCGAGCACGACAAAGGTGATGATGCGATCCGCCCATCCGAACTGGCGGACGGCCGAAACAATTCCGGCGAGAAGGCCGATCAGCGAGCAGAGCACAAGTGCAGTGCCGGCAAGGATCAGCGTTGCGCCAAAGCGGTCCATCACTTCGGCAAGCACCGGCCTGTTCAGCGTGAAGGAACGGCCGAAATCACCGTGCAGGACATTGCCGATCCAGATGAAATATTGCTGCACCAGCGGCTTGTCGAGACCGAGATCGCGGTTGATCCGCTCGACATTTTCGGGCGTTGCATAGGCGCCGAGAATGGCAGTGGCGGTATCGCCGGGGATCAGCGCCATCACCATGAAAACGATGATGGAGAGCCCGAACAGCACCGGCACCATGGCGATGAGGCGTTTTGCGATATAGGCGGTCATCGGCGCATTCTTTTTTCGTCGCTCCGTGGCGGAAGGCCGGTGGCGGAGGCGCCACCGGCGTGGATTACTTGGAGACACCCTTGAGGTTCAGCAGGAACGAGGGCTGCAGTTCAAAGCCTTTCACGGCCGCCTGCGTCACCGCGTTCTGCTTCCAGTTGGCAACGAACAGCCATGGCGCATCGTCATGGACGATCTGCTGCACTTCGCCATAGAGTTGTGCGCGCTCGGCCTGATCGGTCGAGCTGCGGGCCTTTGCCAGGATCTCGTCCAGCTTCGGGTTCTGGTAATAGCCGGAGTTGAAGCCGCCCTTGTCCGGCAGCGCATCGCTGCGCAGCGTCAGATAAGGCAGAGTATCGGGGTCATTGGTCATCCAGGCCATTTCGGCCATATCCGCCTTGCCCTCGAGCCCGGTATTCACCCGCGACAAGAAGCTGTTCCACTCATAGGTCTCGATCTTCACCTGAAAACCGACCGCCTGCAGATCTGCCTGGATGGCTGCCCCCATGGTGATCGGATCGAGCATGCCGGAGCCGCCTTCGGTGATTGCAAAGGTGAGGCTCGGGTTGGAAACACCTGCTTCCGCCAGTAGCGCTTTGGCCTTTTCCGGATCATACGGATAGGGCTCGACCGGGCTTTTCACCCAGTTGAAGGCGGGCGGAATGGGGCCGGCGGACACGGTTGCCGTGCCCTGCAGCACGTTATCGACAAGGCTCTGCTTGTTGACCGCATAATTGGCGGCCTGGCGCACCTTTTTATCGGTAAACGGCCCGGATTTGGTGTTGAGGATCGAAAACCACACATGCGGCCCGACCTGTTCCGAGACGGCAAAATTCGGGTCGTTGCGGAAGGTCGCGACATTATCCGGCGGCACTTCCACCATCACGTCGAGACCGCCCGCCATCATTTCGGCCACCCGCGTATTGGCATCCGTGATCGGGCGGAAGACAACGGCTTCCAGCGCCGGTGCGCCGTCCCAATAATCGGCATTGCGCTCCACCACAACGCGCTGGCTCGACTGCCATTCGACGAACTTGAACGGCCCGGTGCCGGAGGGATGGCGGCCAAAATCCTTGCCGTACTGCTCGACGGCGGCCGGCGAGACGATGAGACCTGTGGGATAGGCAAGGTTCGACAGGAGGGGCGCAAAAGCTTCCTTCAGCTGAAATTCCACCGTTTGCGCATCCTTGACCGTTACCGTGTCGACCGAGGCAAAATTGAAGGAGAGCGGAAAGGGGCCGGTGCTGTAGAACGGGTGCTTTTCGTCCAGCATGCGGTCAAAATTGAACTTCACGGCGTCTGCGTTGAAATCCGAGCCATCGTGAAATTTGACGCCCGAGCGCAGCTTGAACTTATAGGTCTTGCCGTCTTCCGAGACCTGCCAGCTCTCGGCGAGCGAAGGTTCCACCTCCAGCGTGCCCGGCTTGAAGCGCACGAGGCCATCATAGACGTTGACCAGAATGCGGAAATCATTGGTTGCCGTCACCGTGTGCGGATCGAGCGACTGCGGCTCGGCGATCTGCCCGACGATCAACACGTTGGGGGGCGTCTGGGCAAGGGCTGCAGGTGCCACAAGGGCAAGGGCAGCAACAGCCGATAGGGTGCGAAACAGCCGCTTCATCCAAGAATTCCTCTCGATTTGGCCGGTTGGGCACGTCTGTGCATAAGGAGGGTAACTATGGCCGAGATCCGGGCTGACAACCTTTCTGTCGCAAAAAGGACATTTTGGCTGAACGCGCCGGGTGGCGGGCAGGGCCGCCCGCTTCGCGAAAATACTTGATCGAGATAATCATATTTAGTACCTCCGCAGTCTGTTTCGAACTTTTCCGGCCACCACGGACCGCAGGAGCTACGCATGGTTGCGCACGCCACCGACCTTTCGCCAAAAGCCCGACCGGCGGCCGAATTTCGGGCCGAGGGGGTAAGCTTTTCCGTCGAGGGGCGTGATCTGTTGCAGGATGTCTCGCTTTCCTTTGCGCCGGGCACGATCTGCGGGCTTGTCGGCCACAACGGATCCGGAAAATCGACGCTGATCAAGCTTCTGGCGCGCCAGCACAAGCCATCGCGGGGCACGCTGCATTTTTCCGGCAGGCCCTTAGAGGCAATCGGCACGCAGGAATTTGCCCGCGCCGTCGCCTACCTGCCGCAGGATGTGACGGCAGCGAATGCCATGACGGTGCGCGAACTGGTGGCCTGCGGGCGTTACCCCTGGCACGGTGCGCTGGGGCGATTTTCCGACCTCGATGGCGAAAAAGTCGAGGAGGCGATGGCGCTTACCCATGTGGACGGGATGGCCGATCGCATGGTCGATACGCTGTCGGGCGGCGAGCGCCAGCGCGCCTGGCTTGCCATGCTGATGGCGCAGGATACCGGCTGCCTTCTGCTCGACGAGCCCACATCGGCGCTCGACATCGCCCATCAGATGGAAGTGCTGGCGCTGGTGCGCCGCCTCTCGCATGAAAAGGGCTTGAGCGTCGTGATCGTGCTGCACGATATCAACATGGCCGCGCGCTTCTGCGACCGGCTTTATGCGCTGAAGGGCGGCCGGCTGATTGCCGAAGGCGCGCCTGAGGACCTGATGACGGGCGAAACGCTGCACGCCATCTACGGCATCGAGATGAACGTGACGCGCCATCCGGCCCTCGACATTCCGCTCGCCTATGTCTGCTGAGAAATTTCATGCCATTTGAAATGACCCGCCGAGGGTTGCTTGCAGCCGGCGCTGCCTCCCTTCTGCTGCCGGACCGGGCGTTCTCCGCCGTCCCGCAGCGCATCGTCAGCCTCGATTACGGCCTTGCCTCGACGCTTCTGTCGCTCGGGCTCGTGCCGAAGGCGATCGCCTCCCGCGCCGACTGGGATATCTGGGTGATCGAACCGGAACTGCCGGCGGAGGTGGCCGATCTCGGCAGTTCCTGGGAGATCAATTTTGAGGTTCTGGAAAGCCTGAAGCCGGATCTGATCCTGACGACGCCGTTCAACGAGGCCCTGACGCCGCGCCTTGAAACGGTGGCACCGACGCTGACGCTTGGCGTGTTCACAGTCGAAGGCGGCGACGTTTTGCCGAAGGCGGTTGCGGCGACGCGTGCGCTGGCGGCAAGGGTGGAAAAGCCGCAGGAGGGCGAGGTTTTTATTGCCCGCACGGAGGCGTTTTTTGACAGTTGCCGCGCCCGCATCGAACGCATCAATGCGCCGCCGCTCGCCCTCATCAATTTTCTCGATGCCCGCCACGCCCGCATCTACACAAGTCCCGGGCTTTACCACAACGTCATGCAGCGCATCGGGCTTCAGAACGCCTGGTCGGCACCCGGCAACTTCTGGGGCTTTGAAACGATCGGTATCGAGCGGCTGGCCGAGATCACCGATCCCGCCACCCGCCTCATCGCCTTTGAGCCTGTTCCGGCCGATGTAATGCCAAAACTTGAGCAAAGCCCGCTCTGGCAGGCGCTGCCCTTTGCGCGGCCCGGCCATTTTGCCGTGCTGCCGGGCGCACTGATGTTTGGCATGCTGAACGATGCGGTGCGTTTTGCCCGGCTGCTGACCGACCATCTGGAGCAGGCGGCATGAGCGTGCGATCCCATCTTGGCCCCGCATCCATCGTTCTTGCGCTCCTGACCGTCGCTTTGGTTCTTGCCGTCAGGCAGGCCGCTCCTGTGTTGGGCGATGCTGCGGCAAACGCTGGCATGGCGCGCATCGTCTTTATCAACTCGACGCTGCCGCGCATGGCAACGGCGCTGCTGGCCGGCGCCTGCCTTGCTCTGTCTGGCGCGCTCTTCCAGCAGGTGCTGCGAAACCCGCTGGCCTCTCCCACCACGCTTGGAATTTCCGCCGGCGCAAACCTTGCACTGGTGGCGGTCACGCTGTTTGTGCCTGGCCTTCTCGGGTTCGGGCGCGATCTGGTGGCGCTCTCAGGCAGTGCAGCGGCCGCCGGCCTCGTTTTCCTCATGGGCGCGCGGCAAAAATTCTCGGCCTTTTCGCTCGTCATGTCCGGCCTTGTCGTCAGCCTCTGGTGCGGGGCGCTGTCGGCGGTGCTGATGCTCTTGAACGAACGTTATCTGGTCAGCCTGTTTATCTGGGGGGCGGGGTCGCTGTCCCAGCAAAGCTGGACGATCCCGCTGTCGCTTGCGCCAAAACTTGCCATCGTCTGCGTGGCTGTCGCGGTGATCCTGCGGCCGCTTGTCCTCAATGAACTCGGGGATGCCGGAGCGCGTGCGCTTGGGGTAAACCTTGGCCGGTTGCGTGTGGTGGCGGTCATCGCGGCTGTGGCGCTTGCCGCCTTCGTCACCAGTGCCGTTGGCGTCATCGGCTTTATCGGGCTGGTGGCCCCCACCATTGCCCGCCTTGCCGGCGCGCGGCGTGCCGGCGCACAACTGGTCTGGTCGACGCTGATCGGCAGCGCGCTTCTGTTTTTAACCGATACGACGCTGCTCGCCACCGCCGGCACCTTTGCCGATTTTCTGCCGACCGGCGCTGTCACCGCCATTTTCGGCTCGCCGCTGCTGCTCATCCTGTTGCCGCGGCTCAAAATCCGCCATCGGCTGATGGAGGCGCCGGCGCCGGTGGCACTGAAGCCGGAAACCGCCCGCCGTGCCGCACGCATCGTCCTGCCGGCGGCCATTCTGGTTCTGGCCGCAGCCTTGTTTTTCGGCCGCAGTCCGGATCTTGGTTTTACGCTGATGCCGCCCGATCTGGCGGGCGACCTGATGGCGCTCCGGCTTCCGCGCATTGTTGCGGCGTTCTTTTCCGGTGCCATGCTGGCCGTTGCCGGCACAATCCTGCAGCGCCTGACGGGCAACGAGATGGCAAGTCCGGAAGTGCTCGGCATCAGCGCCGGTGCAACGCTTGGCGTGGCGGCTGCGGTGTTTCTGGTCGCAACGCCCGGTCTTGGCGCGCAGCTTGGCTTTTCTGCACTGGGCGCCTTTGGCGTGCTTTTTGTGATTTTTCTGATTGCCGCCCGCTCCGGCCTGCAGCCGGAACGGGTGCTGCTCGCCGGCATTGCGCTCAGCGCCATGGTCGATGCAGTGATCGGCGTCATCGGCGCGACCGGCGATCCGCGCGCCATCTTCCTTTTGCGCTGGATGAGCGGCTCCACCTATAGCGTTACCGTTTTGGCGGCGGTGTTGGCCGCAGTTCTCGCCGTGGCGCTGGTCGGCGCTGCCGGCCTGATGCGACGCTGGCTCGATCTTCTGCCGCTTGGGGCTTCGGCGGCCGCAGCCCTCGGTGTGCCGGTTGGGCGCGCCCGGCTTCTGCTGCTCGGGCTTGCCGGTCTCCTCAGTGCGGTCGCCACGATGAGCGTCGGGCCACTGAGCTTCGTCGGGCTGATGGCACCGCATCTCGCCCGCCAGCTCGGTTTTGTGCGCGCGGCTCCGCAGCTTCTCGGTGGGGCGCTGTGCGGTGGCATGCTGATGGTTGCCGCCGATTGGCTCGGCCGCAGTCTTGCCTATCCGTATGAAATTCCGGCAGGCCTTGTCTCAGCGCTGGTCGGCGCACCCTTCCTCATCATTCTGATGCGGCGCGCGCGGGGATGAATGTGCTGGGATGACGTTTGGCTTGTCGATCAGACGCCGGTGGCGCGGCCTTCCGGCACCGGGCAGATCGCGCCGCAGCCGCCAACGCCTTTGACCGCATACCGCAGGCAGCAGATACGTCGGTTGCCGCAATAGTCTCCGCGCTCGTTCTGCGTGACCGTGATCATGCGGGCAAGCGGATTTCTCCAGCCGTCCGGCCATGTCGGGCTCTGTGTCAGCAAGCGGCCCTCATCACCAAGGGCGCTGCCCGCCTGTTTTTCGATCTCGTGGATCACCCAGGAGAGATAGGCCGACAGGTTGGTCCAGAGGGTTTTGCGACCAAGGCCGGAATGGGCGGCGAGATGCGTAAACAGCGGGTCGCAATGATGCCGGATAACCGGCGCCATGCCGGAAAACACGTCCGTTTGCGCATCCACATGGCCCGCATGCCGCAGCAGAAAGCCCCGCGGTGTGCCGCTGTGCCGGTCAATGATCAGGCTCGCCTCATCGAGCGACAGTGGCAGCACGCGGCGCAGTTCGAGAAATGCGATCGCTGCCCCGATGACGAGGCTTGACGCGTAAAACAGAGACCACAGCGAGACCAGCGCCCGCCGGTCCGTATCAGCGCCATGGTTTTTCGCGTAGCGATCGATGATAGCATTGAAGACATCGGCATCGGCAAGCGACGCGCAGGGCACGATGTCGCAATCGTCAGGTGCCTTTAGGAGAAGCCGCCCGCGGCAATAGGCAGAGTAGCGCTTGGCCGTTGCCGCCACCACGAGATCGCCAATGTCGGAGATGCCGCAGACGTCTTTTGACGTCTGCGGCTCCTTGATCCCGGTTGCCGATCTTTCGCGGGTCGCCACCATGTCTGGGTTACCAGGTGTATTTCAGCGTGCCGAGGACTGTGCGTCGGTCGCCGTAATAGCAGCTGCCATAATAGCAGGTGGTCTCGTATTTCCGGTCGAACAGGTTCTTGGCGGTCACCTGCAGGCTGACATTTTCGGTGACCTTGTAGAGCGCCGACAGGTCCACCAGCGTGTAACCGCTCACCTTCACGGTGTTTTCCTTGTCGCCGTAGCTCTGGCCGACATAACGCACCCCGCCGCCGAGCGTCAGGTCGCCGCGCTTGCCATCGCCCGGCAGCGTGTAGGAGAGCCAGGCGGAGGCGAGATGGTCCGGCACGCGTTCGGGCCGGTTGCCAATGGTGGCGCCGTTTTCGTCGCGGGTGATTTCCGCGTCCCAGTAGGAATAGGCAAGGGTGGCAGACCAGCGCTCGGACAGTGCGAACTTGCCTTCAAGTTCGATGCCGCGCACGTTCACCTCGCCGATCTGCGTCTGGATCGCCGGCGTCACCGTGCTTGGCACATTGGTCTGCGTCAGGTCGAAATAGGCAGCTGTAAACAGCGCGTCATAACCTTCCGGCTGGTATTTGACGCCCACCTCATACTGCTCTCCCTCCTGCGGCTTCAGGCTGACATTGGCGCCGTAATTGGCCGTCGGCGTCACCAGAGGCTGGAAGGAGGTGGAATAATTGGCGTAAGCCGCCAGTTCCGGCGTCACCTTGTAGGTGAGGCCGATGCGCTTGGTGAACTTGCTGTCTGTGGTGTCGTCGCTTGTGCCATTGGCATAGTCGGCCTTGGTATTGACGCGATCCCATCGCCCGCCAAGCGTCAGGATCCATTTGTCATCCAGCGTCAGCTGTTCCTGGGCGTAAAGGCCGAGCGCCTTCTGCTTCACCGTCCAGTCAACATAAGGTCCAAGCGTGATGCAGGAGAGACCGCAATAGGCGGGGTTGTTGATATCGATCGGTCCGGCGGTCCCGAGAAGGATGTTTTCGGATGTGTCGTCATAGGCATAGTCGAGGCCGACCAGCGTCTTGCTCTCGTATTTTTCGCCGCTCATATCGTATTGCAGCTGGTTATCCATGGCAAAACGATCGGCGACACCATCGACGGAAAAGGCGCTGCGGTTGGCCGTAGGATTGGTGGAGGCGCCGTAGACATCGGCGTAATCGAGATCGACATGGGTATAGCGCGCCGACTGGCGAAACGTCAGCCCGTCTGCCAGTTCATGGCTGAACAGATAACCGACATCCTTCTGGATGGTGTTGAAGCGGTTGAAGTCCGGTTCGCCGAGAAACGTGTCGATGTCGATATTGGAGCCCTGCGGAATACCGCGGGCCGTGGACGAATCGCGCTTGCTGTAATCGGTGAGAATGGTCAGTGACGTGCCGGCGTCCGGGCTGATGGTCAGCGCCGGCGCGATATAAAGCCGGTCGTCATTGGTATAGTCGTAGCCGAGATCGGCATTCTGCCACTTGGCGGTGATGCGATAGGTGTAAACGCCGTCCGTATCGATGGGGCCGCCGAAATCCGTGCCCGTCTCGATATGGCCGTCGCCGAACGTGGTGTAAAGCTCGGCGTGGAATTCGTCCTGCGGTTGTTTGGTGACGGCATTGATGAGGCCGCCGGGGCTGTTCAGGCCGAAGAGGCTGGAAGTCGAGCCCTTCAGCACCTCGATGCGCTCCTGGCCATAGGGCTCGATGCGTTGGGCGGTGTACCAGGCGGGAATGCGCGACGAAAGCCCATCGCGATAGGTGCCGAGCGTCGTCCCGTCAAAGCCGCGGATGCGGAAATAATCGTAGCGGGAATCAGATCCAAACTCGTTGACGGAGACACCGGCGGTATAGGACAGCACGTCCTGAACGTTCTGGGCGCCGCGTTGCTGAAACTCCTTGGCGGTGACGACAGAGACCGAGGCGGGAACGTCGATCAGCGCCGCATCTGTCTTGGAGCCGACGCGCGCCTGCTTTGCAACGATGCTGCGATCGGTCTGACCTTCCCGCGCGGTGCCCTGAACAAGGACCGGATCCAGCACGGTTTCCTGGGCCATGACTGCTGGCGCAAGGCTGAACAGGGCCAACACGGCGACGCCCGTCGCCAGGCTCCTGCGGTGTTGAATGGTCAGGCAAAAACGGCGTGTGCTGTGGAGCGGCGAGACATCTCGCTGCGCGGATAACCTTGCGATCATCGTCTATCATTCCCTCAAATTTACCGCCGGTTTTATGTCCCCTGCGGGTACTGCGTCGGGAAAATAGAAACATGTCAAATTGAGTCAACTTCAAAGATGACTATCAAACTCAATATTTGTGCTCATGTCGATCTGCTGTTGCACGGATGTCACCGCATCCCGAAGACGGCGTTGGCGCCTGCGAAGGCAGGCTTTGCGTCACCCGGTTCGTTTGAATTGGCCAAAAAAAACTTGACGCGACTCTGTGTGTGCATCAAGCCTGTAACGCCCGAAGGGCTGATATGAGGCCAACAGGCGTTAGAGAGCTTGCCCTCTGTTAGCAATCGCGTCGGGCGTATAAGATTGCCTAGAGAGAATCGTCTCCGCCTGATGCGGGGATGCGCCATCACCCTGTAGCAGAGCTTGGGCAGTGTGTTGCGGAATGATGGCAGAGGCCGCCTGGAAAGCCGGTCGGATTGACGGAGAGAAGAAACATGGTGCCCACGGCGCGCGGAACGGCAAAAACCAAGACGGCAGGCGGTGCGCAAGACACGCGCCAGCCGGCTGACGTCACCATTGCCGCCGATGCGCAGGCACTGTCGGAGCAGTTGAAGGCCATGCGCGAGCGGCTGTTTCCGCCGGCTGCCTCCAAGACGCTGCGCGCCTTTTCCTCCGGCGAAGCTGCAAAGCTGATCGGGGTCTCTGATGGATATCTGCGCCAGCTGTCGCTGGCCGGCGAGGGGCCGCAGCCGGAAACCGGTGCCGGCGGGCGCCGCTTCTATTCGCTATCCGATATCAATGCGCTCAGGCTCTATCTGTCGGAACAGGCCGTTTCCAAGGGCAATCACGCCAAGGCCCGCAGTTATCTTCCCAAGCGCGACGCCGAGCGTGGCGAGCATCTGCAGGTCATTTCGGTGACCAATTTCAAGGGCGGCTCGGGCAAGACGACGTCTGCCGTGCATCTGGCGCAGTATCTGGCGCTCTCCGGCCACCGGGTTCTCGCCATCGATCTCGATCCGCAGGCGTCGCTTTCGGCACTCTTCGGTTATCAGCCGGAACTGGATCTCACCGGCAATGACACGCTTTATGGCGCCATCCGTTACGATGGCGATGTCCGGCCGCTGTCGGAAGTCATCCGGCAAAGCTATTTTCCGGGGCTGGATCTGGTGCCCGGCAATATCGAACTGCAGGAATTCGAGCACGAGACGCCGCAGGCGCTGTTACGTCGCCAGAGCGGCGAGGACAACGGTCCGGTGTTTTTCGCCCGTATCCAGACGGCGCTGAAGACGGTGGAAGACGATTACGACGTTGTCGTGATCGATTGCCCGCCGCAGCTGGGTTACCTCACGCTGTCGGCGCTCTGCGCCTCCTCGTCGGTTCTCGTCACCGTGCATCCGCAGATGCTCGATGTCGCCTCGATGAACCAGTTCCTGTTCATGACCTCGGATCTTCTGTCTGTCGTTCGCGAAGCCGGCGGCACGTTGAACTTCGATTTCCTGCGTTATCTCGTCACCCGCTTCGAGCCGAATGACGGGCCGCAGGCGCAGATCGTCGGTTTTATGCGCTCGCTGTTCGGCGACCGGGTCTTGACCTCGCCGATGGTGAAATCGACCGCCGTCTCGGATGCCGGGCTTACCAAGCAGACGCTCTACGAAGTCGGCCGCGAAAACTTTACCCGCGCCACCTATGACCGCGCGCTGGAAGCCATGAACGCCGTCAATGGCGAAGTCGAGGCACTGATCCATTCGTCCTGGGGCTGGTGACCTTGGGCAAAGCAGACGGAAAGGCATGATGTGATGGCTGGGAGCCGAAAGAACGAGTTGAAGGCCCTGTTCGGGGGCACACTTGCGCCCGCAGCGCAGGCAGCACCTCAACCCGACGCCCCGGCATCCGGGGAGGCACAAGGCAAGTCACCGGGCAAGGGTGACGCATCGCCGGCGGTTGCCGCAACGGCGAGCACGGAACCCCAAAAGCCTGTGGTTCAGCCGTCCGTGCCGCGCAGCGCATCGGGCGCGGTCAAGGCCATGGGTCTTTCGCTCGGCTCGATGTCGCGCGATGCAGACGAGGTGCGCGCGCTTCGCCAGGCCCTGTCGGACGGTGAGCGGGTGATTTCGGTCGCAACCGACCGCATTGAAGCCTCTTTCGTCGAGGACCGGCTGCGGCTGGAAGACCGTGACGACGAGGATTTTGCAAACCTTGTGGAGAGCATGCGCGACAGCGGCCAGCAGGTGCCGGTGCTGCTTCGCCCGCATCCGACCCGCGAAGGCCGTTACCAGACCGCCTATGGTCACCGCCGCATTCGCGCGGCCGCTCGCCTCGGTATCGAGGTAAAGGCGGTGGTGCGGGCGCTGAGCGACGATGAACTGGTGCTGGCGCAGGGCAAGGAAAATGCCGAGCGCCGCAATCTCTCCTTCATCGAACGCGCCGTCTTTGCCCGCAATCTGTCCGCCCGCGGTTTTGACCGCAAGGTGATCGGCGAGGCACTGTCGGTGCAGAAAAGTGAGCTTTCGCGCCTGATGCAGGTGGTTGAAAGCGTGCCGGAAAAATACATCCGCCTGATTGGCGCAGCGCCCAAGGCCGGACGTGACCGCTGGATGAAGCTGGGCGAACTGCTGCGCGAACCCGAGCGCCAGAAGGCCGCGGACGGGGAAGTTGCAGACCGCGAATTCTTGTCAGGCGACAGCGACCAGCGATTTCAGACCCTCTTTGCAGCGCTTGTGGCAAGCCCGCGCAAGGCCGCGTCGCCAGCCGTTGTGGCAATTGACCTGACGGATGGTCAAGGCTTTGTTTTTGCAAAGCTTCGCCGCGATGGAAAAGTGCCGAGGATCGAGTTTCAAAGCGGTGTGGACGAGGCTTTCCTTGAGGAAGCCGCCATGCTGTTGAGCAAACGATATCAGGAATTTCTGGCGTCCCGAAAGGCCGGTTAAACGGCACAGACGACAGAAGAGATCCCCAGGTGCTGATCTGGTGGCATACTAACCGCTGAGACTGTCCGGCTGGCTTTTCGTCAGCGTGGACGTGTGGTGCGGTGGTGAGAGCGTGAAGGCAGCAATCAGGCGTCAGAAGAACGTGGTTCTGTCGAAAGTCCGGCCTTGTCGCCGGCAGATCAACGAAGCTTGAAAGGACGACGCGAGAGCAAGAAAAAAAGGCCCCCAAAACGTTACCGTTTCGGAAGCCCTCTTCAATGTAAGCAATTTAAGAGAATCACTTCCACGCATCAAAGTCAAGAGTCGGCGGCGGCATTGCTGTTTCCGGCTGTGGATACTGTTGTCTTCGGTGTCGTTTTAGGCCGCTTGCCTCCTGACGGAGAGGGACATGGCCGAAAGATTGGCAACGACGCCGTTTGGCGGCGCGCCTTTGCGCGCGAAAAATTTCGCCCGGATGACGAAGGTCGAAGGGCAACAGAAGAGGCTGCGCGATGGCGACGGCGGCAACGAAACGGGCACGGCTGAAAAGTGGCAGCTGATCCGCGCACTGACCGAAGCCCGCGACGTCTATGGCCTCTCCGACCGCTCGATTGCGGTGCTGGAGGCGCTTTTGAGCTTCCACCCCGAGCGTCAGCTGGATGGACGTGCGCCGATCATCGTTTTTCCCTCCAATGCGGAGCTTTCGTTGCGCTGCCGGGGCATGTCTGCGGCAACACTTCGCCGGCATCTGGCAGCGCTTGTCGATGCCGGCCTGATTTTTCGCCGTGACAGCCCGAACGGCAAGCGCTTTTGCCAGCGCGACGAGCGCGGCGTCGTGGAAAACGCCTTCGGCTTTGATCTGGCGCCGCTGGTGCTCGCAAGCGATGAGATTGCAGCCCATGCGGAGGCCGCGCGCGATCTGGCACGGCGTATCTCGCGCGTGCGGGCCGAAATCAGCCTGCACCTGCGCGATATCGCAAAGACGATCGAAGCAGCGCTGTCGGAGGCGCGGCGCGGCGATTGGCCGGATTTCGTCCTGCAACTGCAAAGCCTGTCCGGACGCGTTGCCCGAAACGGCGAACTTGCAGACCATCTGGTACGGGCGGCTGAGCTTCTTCGGCTGCGGGCAGAGGTGGAAAAAGCCTATCTCGACAGTCTTTCAGAACAAGAAATGAGCGGCAATGAACTTGTTTCTGAGCGCCATATTCAGAATTCAAATACAGAGCCATCATTTGAAAAAGACGGCCAAAGAGTAATTCAAGAAGCAGAACCGGCAGCGAACACCACCAGGGCGGTCTCCGGGGCAGGCGATAAAGACATGATCGACGGCGACAAGGTTGTGCCGCCCAAGCTCGAGCGGAAGTCGGTCGGTATCAGCCTCAAACAGTTCCTCTCCTCATGCCCGCAGATTATCGATTACGCCCGAGATGGTATTCGAAGCTGGAAGGATGTGGTGGCGGCCGCCGAAATTGTCCGCTCCATGCTGGGCGTCAGCCCAAGCGCCTGGGCGGAGGCGCGCGCCGCCATGGGTGAAATCGAGGCGGCGATCACGCTATCTGCGATTTTCGAGCGGGCAGAGGCCATTCGCTCGCCCGGCGGTTACCTGCGCGATCTGACGCGCAAGGCCGAGCTTGGCCGCTTTTCGGTGCGCCCGATGCTGAAGGCGCTGGAATGAGGCAGGGTGCGGTAAAGATCTGCGCCGACGCTGATAGGGGCAGGGAGAGCCGCCGGTCCAGAAAGCTCTAAAAGACAGAAGGGGATGGGCAGGCCGTTCCCAGGCGAGAGAACGGCCTGCCACCCGTCAGGCCCGCTTGCGCGGACGCTGATCCTGATCCCGGTGCTGCTGCGTCGAACCGCTGGTGCGAAAACGCGACAGCAGTTCGAAGAGGCCGGAGGAAATGCCGACGAGATTTTGCGTGGAGGCGTTGGTTTCTTCCATCAGCGCGGCGTTGCGCTGGGTAATCTGGTCCATGCTGCGTATCGCCGCGTTGATTTCATCGATGCCCGACGCCTGCTCCTTGGCCGAGCGGGCAATCAGGTCGATATGCCCGCTGATGGCATTAACGCCGTCGCCGATACTGACCAGCGCCTCACCGGTCTTGTTGACAAGGCTGACGCCGCGGGTGACGTCGTTGGAAGACTGGTCGATCAGCGCCTTGATCTCGCGGGCAGCTGCCGCCGATCGCTGGGCCAGCTCGCGCACCTCCTGGGCAACGACGGCAAAGCCCTTGCCTTGTTCGCCGGCGCGGGCCGCTTCCACACCGGCATTCAGCGCCAGAAGATTGGTCTGGAAGGCGATATCGTCGATGACGCCGATGATCTGCGTCATCTTGCGGGACGACGTTTCGATCTCGCCCATGGCGCTGATGGCCTGCTGCACCACTTCGCCGGAGCGCACGGTTTCGGCAGCCGACACCTTGACGATGGCCTGCACCTCGTTGGTGCGCTGCGCCGAACTGGTGGAAATGGTGGTGATTTCTTCAAGCGCTGCGGCCGTCTGTTCCAGCGCAGAGGCCTGCTGCTCGGTGCGTTTGGCCATGTCGTCGGTGGAGGACGAAATGCCGCTCACTTCGGCGCGCACCTGTTCGACGGCATCGCGGATCTCGCGCATGGCGCCATCAAGCTCCGACACCGAACGATTGTAGTTTGTCCTGATCTTTTCAAATTCCGGCGAAAGCGTCTGGCGCACCTCGGCCGTCAGGTCGCGGGCGGCAAGCTCGCGAAGGGCGGTATCAAGCGCGTCGAGCGCCGTCTGCTGCTCCTGCGTCGCCTTTGCCTTTTCCGATTCCACCTGTGCCCGCTCGCTGGCGAGTACATCGAGATAGACGGAGATGGCATAATCCATGTCGAGAAGGGCAGCTTTTACCACGACGCAGAGCTGCTCCTCCACGGCCTTTGCCTTCTTCTCCACGAAGAAGCCTTTCAGCTCGGAGGCGATCACCGCCTTGATGATGCCTTCGACGATGAGCGCATAACCGCCGATATACCAGCGCGGCTCCAGCCCGAGACGGGCATGGGTGCGCCCGACGGTCGATACCGCATCAACGTAGTGTTCATTGAACTCGGCGGATGCGATGGCATCCCAGTGCTTTTCCTGCCGGGCTTTTGCATGGGCGATATGGGCTGGATTGTCGAAGAAGGCGGCGGTATGGGGGTGTTTCCTGGCCTTATTATAGAACGCATCAAGTGCCGGTCCGATCGAACGCGCAACCAGCGGGCGCATGGAGGACAGGGTGCGGCGCTGGCCTTCGTCGAGGCCCATGAAATCGAGTCTGTCCTTCAGATGCTGAGTTTTTGCGTTCGTCGACATCGATTTCTCCAGAGACGGGGCTGGATCACCAGCATAGGCGAATTTTAGCGATCAATGCTTAATGCCGACTTAGCGTTGTGTAATGCTTTGTGATGAACGCAGATCTGGCGCATCGGGGATTTCTGTCGATCGTGCCTCCCCTCAAATCTGTGCATGTGTCACAATGACGAATCATAAATCTCGCGATGTGCCGCTTCTCCTGTGGTCATGTCTTGCTCCAGACAGTCGAAGAAAGCCCCGATGGCCCCATGCTGACCAGCCCCATGTTCCGACGCCCCGACCATCTCGACCAGTATGTCGATCTTGCTTCCGTGCCGCGCCATCGTTTCATTCACAACCATCCGTTCATCGAGCGGTTGCGTTTGGCAGTGCCTTTCGATTTCGTGATGGTGAGTGGCCTCGACCTCGACAAGTTCCGCTTTGGCACGGCCCAATCCATCGACACGGATTTTCCGCCGGCCTTTCTGGAAGCCTATTACGAGGGGCGATACCACCTGACCGATCCCTTCGTGAAACTGTCGAGCATTTCCGAGGGTGTCGTGATCGAAGGCGAGGTGCTGAAGGATGTCGTCCTGCCGGAGCGGCTTTCCTATCTGCTCGACACGTTTAATGTCAAAAACCGCACGCTGTTTCCCATCCGCCGCGGCACGCTGATCTATGGATGTGTCGGCTTTACCCGAACGACGCCGTTTCTGGCGGAGGAAATCAGCTTCTTTGCCGCCATTGCAGAGGCAACCCATCGGGAAATCACCCGTCCGCTGGTGGAACGTTTTGCCGCTGTCGAGCTGAAACTTTCGGCAGGTGAACTGATCTGTCTTCGGCTTGCGTCCAAAGGCATGACCAGCGACCAGATCGCATCCGAAAGCGGCTACCAGGTGGACACCGTCAACACCTACATCAAGCACGCCACCCGCAAGATCGGCGCCACCAACCGCACGCAGGCGATTGCCGAGGGGATCAGGCGTCGGTTGATCGAGTAACCGGCTCCACTTTTCGACATGCGTCCCGCGCTGCAGAGGCTGGGTGACGGCTTTGGGTCATTGGAGCGATTGCTGTAATTTCAGGCTTAATCGTCGCTTTCGTATGTGCGCATTTACGGATTGGCAATTTCAAAAGCCTAGAAAAAGGGAGACGGCAGCTTTCGCCAAGTTGCCTGGGCATGATGCCCGCCTGACTGTTCCCCTTCATAAGTTTCCGCGTCTTGCGCGCGCCACGTCGCTCCCGACGAGGGAGTTGAGTTGCACGCACCAGCAGACCGGATGGAGATCCTGATGTCGCTGCCCCGTGTGTTTTCGTCCGATGCTGACCGTGTTCTTGACGCCATGCGCCGTTCGTTTGCCGTGATCGAATTTGACCCCGTCGGCAAGATTCTGGCTGCCAACGAAAATTTCTGCACTGCGCTTGGTTACCGGGAGGACGAAATTCTCGGCCGCCATCACAGCCTGTTCGTGGCACCTGGGGAGGCCGAGAGCGACGAATATCGCCAGTTCTGGGCAGGGCTTGCGGCCGGCCGTTTCGACCGACGCCAGTACAAGCGCATCGCAAAGGGCGGACGCGAGATCTGGATCGAGGCCTCCTATAACCCGATCATGAAGAACGGCCGTGTCTACAAGGTCGTGAAATTTGCAACCGATATTACCGCGATCAAGCTGGCAGCGGCTGAAAATGCTGGAAAGCTCGCAGCGCTTTCGCGCGCCCAGGCGATCATCGAGTTCTCGCCGGATGGCCATATCCTGGCGGCCAACGAGAATTTCCTCTCCGCCATGGGGTACAGGCTGGAGGACATTCTCGGGCGCCATCATGCCATGTTCTGCGATCCGCAATTCGTTCAGACGAATGAATATCGCAAACTGTGGCAGGACATGAAAAGCGGCGAATTCGTCGGCGGCGAGTTCATGCGGTTGGGGCGCGGCGGCAAGGCGGTGTACATCCAGGCCTCCTACAATCCCATCATCGACATGAACGGGCAGGTGTTCAAGGTGGTGAAGTTCGCCAACGACGTGACCGAGCGGGTGAACAACGTGGCAGCGCTCGGGTCGCGGTTGAAGGATATGGCGTCTGGCGACCTTTCCGGCGAGATCCGGCAGCCGTTCATGGCGTCGCTCGAACCGCTGCGCGCCGACTATAACGAGGCGTCGGCCCGCCTGCGCGATGCGCTTGTCAACGTTTCGCGCAATGCGACGGCCATTGCTGCAGATGCAACCGAGGTTCAAACGGCCGCCGACATGCTGGCGCAGCGCACGGAACAGCAGGCGGCATCCGTGGAAGAGACCGCTTCAGCGCTCGAGCACATTACCCGCACCGTTGCGGATGCCAGCCAGCGCGCGCAGGAGGCGGGAAGCCTTGTGGAGACAACCCGCAGCGGGGCTGAAAAATCCGGCCTTGTGGTGCGCCAGGCCATTGCAGCCATGGGCGAGATCGAGGCGTCCTCCGGCGAGATTTCCTCGATCATCGGCGTCATCGACGAGATCGCCTTCCAGACGAACCTTCTGGCGCTGAACGCCGGCGTTGAAGCCGCGCGCGCCGGTGAAGCGGGCAAGGGTTTTGCCGTCGTTGCTCAGGAAGTCCGCGAACTTGCCCAGCGTTCGGCGAAAGCTGCCAAGGAAATCAAAGGCTTGATCAACGCCTCTGCCGATCAGGTGAAAAAGGGCGTCGAACTGGTGGCGGAAACGGGCGTGGCGCTGGAGGAGATCGTTGCGCGCGTGCGCGATATCTCCACCAATGTTGCGGCCATCGTCGAAGCCTCGCGCGAACAGTCGATCGGGCTGCAGGAGATCAACCAGGCGGTCAATACGATCGACAGGGGAACACAGCAGAATGCGGCCATGGTGGAAGAATCCAACGCCGCCAGCCATGCGCTGGCAACCGAGGCGAGCGAACTCTTCCAGCTGACCTCCAGCTTCCGGCTTGGCGAGAGCAAGTTGGACGCCACCACGCGCCACCGCGAAACAACCACCTCGCCAGACCGCCCAACGCACCGGCTCCATGCGTCTGGCAATGCAGCGCGCGCAGTAAAAGCCGGGCGGTAGGATTTCTGATCTGCCCCACCGCTTTTGGGAAGGCTCATTGCCCGTTTGAGTGACATATTGCATTTGCTTCGTCTTATGGTCGCGCACCGCAAAGCCGGGTCGGGATATATGCCAAACTAAATCGTCATCCGGCGTTTACATTCGCTGGGCGGCGACTATCTCCCCCCGATGAAACGCGGCCCCTGAGGGCCCGCGCGGCTCTCCGCTTCAGACATGGCTTTGGATGAAACGGTGTGCTGTGCGGAGCTTGACCCGCATCACCGTCGGAGACGTCTTTTGACTGTAACGGACCTGGATCTGGAAGCCTGCGCACGCGAGCCGATCCGCGTGCCGGGCGCCATTCAGCCCCATGGTGCGCTGTTTGTGCTGCGGCCGCACGACCAGGTGGTCGTTCAGGTGAGCGCCAACCTTTCCGATTACCTCAAGGATGCCGTGGCACTGGGCAAACCGCCCTCTGCACCATTTGACGCGGTGATGACGGCGCTGATGCAGTGGCATGCTGGGAGCGAAGCTTTCTTTCAGACGCGCCTTTCCGAGCGCAATCTGACGCTTGTTGCCCACCGCGCCGGTTCCTTGATCGTCGTGGAAGTGGAACCTGCCGGGAGCGAGCCGCTGGACGCCGTGTTTGGTCGCCTGCGCAGTTTTACCCAAAAGCTCTCAGCCGAGAACGATATCGGTCGGTCGCTGTCCATCGTCACGCAGTTCATCGCAGACCTGACCGGTTTCGACCGGGTGCTGCTTTACCGGTTCGATGGGGAGTGGAACGGTCAGGTGGTGGCCGAAAGCGGCAACGGCAAGCTTCCGTCCTATCTCGATCTTCGGTTTCCAAGCGGGGATATCCCGGCCCAGGCGCGGGCGCTCTACGTGTCCAACCGGCTGCGCATCATTCCCGATGCGCGTTACCAACCCGTTGCCCTGGAACCTTCGCTCAATCCGGAAACCGGCGATCAACTCGACATGAGCTTTGCCCAGTTGCGCAGCGTGTCGCCGGTGCATCTGGAATATATGCACAATATGGGCACCGGAGCCTCCATGTCTGTCTCCATCATGGTTGACGGCACGCTCTGGGGGCTAGTTTCCTGCCACAGCGTTGCGGCACATACCGTCCCGCATAGGCTGCGTGAGACCTGCGATTTTGCCGCCGAAGCGCTTGCCATGCGCATTGGAGCGCTGTCGCGGGCAGAAGATGCCGCCCGCCGGGTGGAGCTATCGCAGGTGACGAGCCGATTGCTCGGCGCGATGTCGGCAGAAGCCGACTGGCTGGACGGGCTTTCCCACGAGGGCGACTTGCTGCTGGAACAGGTGTCGGCGCTTGGCGCCTGCGTCATCACGCCGACGCATCTGCGCACGTTTGGTGTAACGCCCGGTGGCGAAAACCTGCGGCGGCTCGTTGCCTTTCTGGAGCAACGCGGCGAAGACCGCGAGTTCTTTGCCACGCAGTCACTGGCAAGCCTTTACCCTGCGGCAGAAAGTTTTGCTGACAGCGCAAGCGGCGTTCTGGCAATCCGCATCTCCAGGCTACATGCCAGCTGGCTGATCTGGTTTCGGCCCGAACTGGTGCGCACGGTGAACTGGGGTGGCAATCCGCACAAGCTGGTGGCGGAGCGCGGCCGCATCCACCCGCGCAAATCCTTCGATGCCTGGCGTGAACTGGTGCGGCTTCAATCAGCGCCGTGGAGCGATGCGGAGCTTTCGGCTGCGCGCGATCTGCGCTCGGCCATTGTCGGCGTCGTCCTGCGCAAGGCCGAGGAACTGGCGCAGCTTTCCAGCGACCTGCAGCGCTCCAACAAGGAGCTTGAGGCGTTTTCCTATTCGGTCTCGCATGATCTGCGCGCGCCCTTTCGTCACATCGTCGGTTTTGCCGAACTGCTGCGCGAGCGCGAAAATTCGCTCGACGAGAAATCGCGCCATTACCTGCAGACCATTTCGGAAGCCGCCATTTCCGCGGGCCGGCTGGTCGACGATCTCTTGAGTTTTTCCCAGCTTGGCCGCGCCTCCATCGTCTCAAAACCTGTCGACATGAACAAGCTTGTCGCCGATGTCATCAAGTCCGTCGGCCTGTCCTGTCGTGACCGGACGATAAAATGGTCCGTTTCGGACCTGCCGCCGGCGCTCGGCGATGTGACGCTGCTGCGTCAGGTGTGGTTCAACCTTATTGATAATGCGGTGAAATACACAAAGCCGTGCCCCCTCGCCGAGATCACCATGACCGGCGTGACCCGCGATGACATGACGATCTACTGCGTGTCCGACAACGGCGTGGGGTTCGACATGGCCTATGTCGGAAAACTGTTCGGTGTCTTTCAGCGTCTGCAGCGGGCCGAGGATTTTGAGGGAACGGGGATTGGTCTTGCGCTCGTGCGGCGCATCATCGAACGCCACAACGGAAGTATCGAGGCGGAAGGGGAGGTGGACAAGGGCGCTTGCTTCACCTTCTGCCTGCCGACAGAGAAGAGGAAAGGTCGCGCAATTGCCTGATTTGCGTCCGATATTGCTCGTCGAGGATAGCCCTCGCGATCTTGAACTGACGCTGGCGGCGCTGGAAAAGTGCCAGCTGGCCAACGAAATCGTCATCGCCCGCGATGGCGCGGAAGCCATGGATTATCTCCTGCGCACCGGCCTGCACGACAATCGCACGCATGGCGACCCGACCGTCGTGCTGCTCGACCTCAAGCTGCCAAAGATGGACGGTCTGGAGGTTCTGGAAAAGGTGAAGAAAAATGACCAGCTTCGCCATATCCCGATCGTCATGCTCACCTCCTCGCGTGAGGAGCAGGACCTGGTGCAAAGCTACGAGCTGGGGGTGAATGCCTTCGTGGTGAAGCCGGTGGAATTTAGCGAATTCTTCAAGGCCATACAGGATCTCGGCGTGTTCTGGGCGCTGCTGAACGAACCGCCACCGGGAAATCTTCGCAATGCAAAGTCCTGATCCCACCATCCGTATCCTTCTCCTCGAAGACAGTGCGCTGGATGCTGAACTGATTTGCGAACATCTGGTAAGGCTGCAGCCGCGACCGGACGTTCACCGGGTGGCAAGCCGGGCCGAATATCTGTCAGCGCTCGATGCGAGGGAATTCGACGTGATCCTTGCTGATTTCTCGCTTCCCGATTTTGATGGCATGACAGCGCTGGAGCTTGCCCATGAGCGCGTGCCCGAAACGCCGTTCATCTTCGTCTCGGGCGTGCTGGGCGAGGAGGTGGCCATTGAAAGCTTTCGCCGGGGAGCGACCGACTATGTGCTGAAGCAGCGGCTGATCCGGCTTACCGCCGCCGTGGAGCGGGCCCTTGCGGAAGCCCGCGGACGGGCCGAGCGCCGCCGTGTGGAGCAACACCGTGAGCTTCTGATGCGCGAACTCAGCCACCGGGTTAAAAATACCATGGCCATGGTGATGTCGATCGTGCGGCGGACCGCGCGCGGCGCGCAAAACGTCGACGACTATGTCGAAAACCTTATGGGGCGCCTGCGCGCCATGGCTGATGCCCATGCGCTGCTGTTTGAAACCAACTGGAACGAGGCTGATCTTCACGACATGATCACCCGCACGGCGGCTGCCGCTCTGCGCGATGGCGAACGCATCGAGATTGCGGTGGGTCCATCCATTCCGCTTGATCCGCGGGCAGCCCTTGCCGTGTCCATGGTGCTGAACGAGCTTATGACCAATGCCGGGAAATACGGCGCGCTGAGCACCGCCGCCGGCCGCGTCTCGGTCTCCTGGTCAAAGGGGATGAACAGTGATGGCCAGCCGCTTCTGTGCCTGCACTGGACAGAAACCGGCGGCCCGCTCGTCCACCCCCCGCAGGATTTAGGCTTCGGCATGACGCTGATCCAGCGCACCATCGAATACGAACTTTTAGGCGACGTGACGATCACCTATCCCGAAACAGGCCTTGCCTGCGACATCTGCTTTCCGCTGGAAAGCCCGTGTGATGAGACACTCGGGGCTGACGTTTCGGCGGACCGCAGGGATCCAGGGAGTTCCGCCGCCATTGACGACGGCCAGCCAATGGGCAGGTGAGCTGTGTCACTGACAAAGGGTAAGCACTCTATGACATCGAGCCCAAATGCCTATTTTTCGCTGCGGTTGCGAAGAGCCTGTTCATTGCCAGGATTGGCATCGCGTCATGCCGGTCTGTGAAGATCGACAGGCTGATGGCTGTAGGCCGAGGTTTACAGGCATTATTTCCTTTGCGCGCGGTGTCGAGCGCAAACCTTACTGATATTCACGCAAGTCATACCAGCGGATCGAGACATCCATATAAATGGGTTCGTGCCTGTCACTTCTTTGCAACGCGCTTTGAAAACAAGTGCAAAGATCTTACAATTGGCCGAATAAACCGCGTATTTCGCGCATCTTCTGGCCTGAAAACTTGATTGCCGAAGAGATATACCATGCGATTGCGCAGGTTCCGCGTTAAGCATCGCGCAATTAAATTGTTGCCATGCAGCAAAGCGTATATTACTAAAATCCTCAAACGATTGAATGTGAAATAAGACATTGGCTTGATGTCTGGTGGTGTCGACTTTACCAATCGTAATTGATTTAGATTTTTATTCGGGGAAGCTATGACCTTAAATGCTGTCGGCAACGGTAAAGTTGCGCTTATCACGGGTGTGACCGGCCAGGACGGTTCCTATCTTGCAGAACTG
>JAIXTO010000010.1 GCA_027483885.1 Rhizobiaceae bacterium | reverse complement strand
GCGTACTCGCCGGCCGTTGATCTCGCAAAGCCAACGGGCATCAAACCGATGATGGTCACGAGTGTGCCCGACAGCATGGGAGCGGCCGTATGGCTCCAGGCATAGGCGGCCGCTTTAATGCGGTCCATGCCCTCTTCCATCTTCACGACCATCACTTCAATGGCAATGATAGCGTCATCGACCAGAAGACCGAGAGCGAGAATGAGTGCTCCGAGCGTGATGCGGTCGAAGAAGCGACCCGTCTCCAACATGATGAGAAAGACAACAGCCAGCGTCAGCGGCACAGCAAGTGCCACGACAATTCCAACGCGCCATCCCAGAGCGACCAGGCTGACGAACAGCACGACGGCGAGCGCCATTGCGAATTTCATCATGAATTCGCCGACGGCTTCCTGAATATTGACGGCCTGATCGCTGACCTTCGCCAGCGTCATACCGAGAGGCAGAGATTGGCTGATCTTTGCAGATCGCTCTTCAAGTGCTTTGCCAAGTTCAAGGCCATTCCAGCCTGATTGCATGACGGCACCCAGCATGATTGTGGGCTCGCCATTATGGCGGATGACATAGGTCGCGGGATCTTCGTAGCCACGTTTGATTTCCGCGATGTCGGAAAGCTTCAAGGTCCGACCACCGGCCACGATCGGGGTATCACCGATGGCTTGGATGCTGTTGTAGGCACCATCAAACCGGATGAACACCTGGGGTCCGCGTGTATCGATGGAACCCGCGGGGGTCACCGTATTCTGGTTTTGGAGGGCAGACGCAATATCCTGCGCAGAAATTCCAAGTGTCGCGAGCTTCTCGAAGGAAAACTCGACGAATATCTGCTCGGGCCTCTCGCCCAGGATGTTGATCTTTTTTACGCCCGGCACGTGCAGGAGATCCTGCCGGATCGTCTCAGCCTGCCTGACGAGATCACGCATCGGCATGCCTTTGGCTTTCAACGCGTAGAGGCCGAAGCTGACGTCAGAATATTCATCGTTTACGAAGGGGCCGAAGACACCCGGCGGTAGGTTTCTCGCTTCGTCGCCCAGCTTTTTGCGGGCTTGATAGAACTCCTCCTCGACGGCGCTGGCCGGTGTACTGTCCTTGAGGGTGACCGTCAGGTAAGCGTAGCCAGGACGCGTGGTCGTTTCCACCCTGTCATACCAGGTCAGTTCCTGAATACGTTTTTCCAACGGTTCGGCAACCAGTTCCTGCATCTCGCGCGCCGTCGCGCCCGGCCATGCAGCCGTGACGGTTATCGTCTTGATGGTGAAGGATGGATCTTCTGCGCGTCCGAGGCTTAAAAAGGCGTAGACGCCTGCAGCAGCCAGAAGGACGATAAAGAACAGGGTAACGGCCCGCTCGCGAACGGCAAGCGCAGACAGGTTAAAGCTCATCAGTTGCCCGCCTCTGCTTTTTCGACCGTTGTCCGGACGCTTGCACCATCCGTCAAAAGGTGTGCTCCCAAGGCTATGATGTCTTCGCCTGGCTTCACACCGGATACGATGGCCTCTTCTTCGCCCAAACGTTCCACCTTGATCTCACGAAAATGTACCGTTGATGCTTTGCTATCGATGACCCACACGCCACTGCGGGCACCGTCGTCGATAATGGCACCGACGGGAACCTCGGCGTGAGATTGGGCATCCTCATTGGGTATCTTCACTGTCACTGTTGCGCCAAGAGGCGCGGCAGCCGCTGCTCCCTCAAGCACCCAACGCGCTTCATAGGTTCTTGTCCTTGCGTCGGCAGACGCAGAAATCTGCCGCAGAACGGCTTTGGCCTCACCGTCTCGCCCGTAGATGGAGGCGTAAGCCGAAGCTCCGACCTGCGGACGGATATTCTCCGGCATCCAGACGAGCGCCTCGCGAGCACCTGCTTTCGCTAGCCTCACAACGGTTTGTCCAGCCGTCACAACCTGCCCCGGCTCGCCCAGCGTCTCCACGACGGTCCCATCAACATCTGCCAACAGCTGCGAGTACATCGCCTCATTCTCAGCCACATTGGCGTCAGCTTTGGCCGCAGACAGTTGAGCCGCTGCTGTATCAAGTGCGGCCTTGGATCTTTCATATTGCTGGGTTGATGCGGCGTTGGTTTTAACCAGATTGGCAAAGCGCTTTTCATCGGCCTGTGCCTGAACGAAAGTCGCCTGCGCCGCGATGACCGCATTGCGCTTAGCCGTCAGAGCAAGTCGCAGGTCGGTCTCGTCGATCTGCATCAATGGCTGCCCCGCCTTCACATCGTCGCCGACATTGACGAACCGCGCGATGATTTTGCCGGGGACACGAAACCCAAGGTCGCTTTGAACCCTCGCCGCGACCGTTCCCGTCAGACTCCGCGATATCGAGTCTGGCGTTTGCGCCTGCGTGACACTGACGTATGGCGCAATTGTACGAGGATCGGCGGTGGCGGATACCCGTGCAGTTGGCCAGAACACGTAAACTCCAGTGGCGGCGCCCCCGATGAGGAGCGCGGCCGGAATAAGGAGAAACTTTTTATTCATGGACGAACCTTCTTGACGATCGGATGAGAGATATTAGATTGCTATCTAACTCTAAATCGAATATTGATGTCAATTGAAATCTAAAAGGAGTTCCATCATGAGGGTCAGTCGAGCGCAGGCGGACGCCAATCGTGAAGCAGTGATCAATGTCGCAAGCCGGCTCTTTCGAGAGAATGGTTTTGACGGGATCGGCTTGAAAGATCTGATGAAGGGAGCAGGCCTTACACAGGGCGGCTTCTACAAGCAGTTCAAATCCAAAGACGATCTCGCAGCTCTCGCCTCCAGACGCGCCATGGAGAGTGCGACACGGCGATGGTCATCAGTTGCCGCCTCAAGTCCGGATTCGCTCCGCGCGGTCATCGACCTCTATCTGTCAGCCGACCACCGCGGAGAAATGGGCGATGGATGCCCTCTCGTCGCGCTCGGCTCGGATGCGGCACGACAAAGCACAGAGGTTCGGACACCGTTTCAGGACGGAATCAGGGCCCACCTGCAAGTGCTGGCGGAATTGCTGCCGGATCAGGCACAGCCCGAGGCCAACGATAAGGCCATGGTTATTCTGTCGCTGATGGTTGGTGCGGTCACCCTGTCGAGGATTATGACTGACGCCGATATGTCTGACCGGCTTCTTGCCGTTGCGGCCAATGAGGTAAAGCGCCTCGCCGAACTCAAAGGGGAATAGAACACCATTTTTCCAATCCCGCAGTTGAGATTTTGGAGTGATCATGCGTCGTATCGTTGTGACAGGCATGGGTGCGGTAAGCCCACTCGGTGCCAGTGTTTCCAGTTCATGGACCCGCCTCAAAGCCGGGAAATCCGGAATCCGCCGTCTATCGGATGAGGTTGTTGGCAGCCTCCCCGCCAAAATTGGTGGGGTGGTCCCTTCTATTGCCGAGGATGCAGAAGGGGGCTTTGATCCCGATCGTGTCCTGCCCCCTAAAGATCAACGCAAGATCGATCGCTTCATTCTGTTCGCCCTTGCGGCGGCTGAAGAAGCACTTGCGCAGGCGCGCTGGAAGCCGATTTCGGAAGAAAATCGCGTCCGGACGGCAACCATCATCGCATCAGGGATCGGCGGTTTTCCCGCCATTACCGAAGCGGTGCGGACCGTCGATCAAAAGGGACCACGGCGCTTGTCGCCCTTCACCATTCCGTCGTTTCTGGTCAATCTGGCGGCAGGTCAGGTCTCGATCGGACATGGATTGAAAGGTCCTCTTGGGGCACCTGTGACAGCCTGCGCAGCCGGCGTTCAGGCAATCGGCGACGCCGCAAGGCTTATCCGGGCCAACGAGGCTGACATCGCTGTCTGTGGAGGCACAGAAGCCTGCATGAATATCGTCAGCCTCGCCGGTTTTGCAGCAGCCCGTTCACTGTCCGTTGGATTCAACGACACACCTGAACTGGCATCAAGACCGTTCGACATGCTTCGGGACGGGTTCGTCATGGGCGAAGGCGCAGGCATCCTGGTCATCGAATCCCTCAGCCATGCGCTAGCGCGCGGTGCCGAGCCCCTGGCCGAGCTGGTTGGCTACGGCACGACAGCCGACGCCCATCACGTTACCTCCGGTCCTGAAGACGGATCTGGCGCGGCGAGAGCCATGCAAATTGCCATCGCACAGGCTGGCATTTCCCCACAAGAGATCCAGCATCTGAACGCACATGCGACCTCGACACCAGTCGGAGATCGTGGAGAAATGGAAGCCATCAAGTCTGTGTTCGGTAGAGGATCGGACGTGGCTGTAAGCGGGACCAAATCTGCAACAGGTCATCTCCTTGGTGCAGCGGGGGGACTAGAAGCGATCTTTGCAATCATGGCTCTGCGCGATCAGATTGCTCCGCCAACACTGAACCTGAATGCACCCGACCCGGCAAGCGCCGGTATTGACATCGTCGCAAAGGTCGCGAGGCCGATGCCTATGAACTACGCGATCACCAATGGCTTCGGGTTCGGCGGGGTGAATGCCAGTGCGGTATTCAAACGCTGGCCCGGCAATGTTTCGTAGTTCCTAGCATGATCCTCAATATTACTTGTCAATAAAGGAGTGGAAAATGCGGTACGTTCAATTCGGTGCAGTCGTTTTGTCGATGCTGACGCTCGCCTCATGCCTGAGCCAGTACGATCCGCCCAAAGAGCGACATGACGTCCAAACGCCAGCGGGGCTGGTTCAGGCCTACTAGTCACGGCAAGAGGCGTATCGCACTCGAAGGTCAGATTGCCGGCGTGGATCGAAAAGCTTTCAAGCTTGGTTCGGTCATACGCCGCTATCGTGCGGATTTCAGCCAGAGTATGACCGCTTAGATCTCCTCCTCAATTCCATTTTCCTGCCTTTTCCGTGTCAGAAAATCCCGCTCGGCAACATTAATGATTGCAATCAACCTCTATCGATGATTTAGATTTCTATATAAATCTATTTCGCCGGAAATTATCTGGCCACCGACTGTAGCCCTGACATAACTCTCCGCTTCAAGGACCGACGATGGATCTGGCCACCTCCCGAAAAGAAACGGCTACTTTGAACGAGATAGCGCGACCGAAACTTGGAATACTCGATGGACCGATTGCGCCAACTCTGCTGCGGTTAGCACTGCCGACTGTCATCGTTCTCGTCGTTCAGACGGCTGTGGGCGTTGCTGAAACCTATTTTATCAGCTTCCTCGGCACCGAAGCGTTGGCAGGCGTGACCCTTGTCTTCCCGATACTCATGCTGATGCAGATGATGTCGAACGGTGGAATAGGCGGAGGCGTGTCTTCGGCAATTGCGCGATCCATTGGTGCAAACCGCCGTTCCGATGCCGATGCGCTTGTCTGGCACTCTGTCGTCCTTGCAACTGCATTCGGGCTGGTGTTTTCCATCGCAGCGATCTTGCTCGGGCCACTCCTCTACCGCGCCATGGGCGCAACCGGTTCTGTCCTTTCGGCAGCGCTGACGTATTCGGGAATCGCGTTTGCAGGCTCTGTCCCTATCTGGATCACCGCCTTGCTGTCTGCGGCGCTGCGCGGCGCCGGGAATGTAAAAGTGCCCGCCATCGTGATCGTGGGGGGCGCGATAATTATGTTGGCCCTTTCGCCACCTTTGATTTTTGGCTGGGGTCCCATTCCCCCGCTGGGTGTTGCCGGCGGTGGTGTTGCCGTGGTCGCCTATTATCTCGTCGCAGCTGTCGTGCTTGCGTTTTACCTACGTTCAGCCCGTTCGCCGTTGAAGCTTAACATTGTTCCGCTCGAACGACGGCTGTTCAAGGACATACTCGGTGTTGGCCTGCCCTCCGCAGTCGGTACTGTCCAGGTCAATCTGACAGTAACACTCGTCACGGCTGCGGTCGGTCACTTCGGAACAGACGCAATAGCGGGATTTGGTATAGCTTCGCGCCTTGACTACCTTCAGATCCCGATCATTTTTGGGCTCGGGACTGCCATCGTCACCATGGTCGGCATCAATATGGGAGCCAGCCAGTTCGACCGGGCGCGCAGGATCGCCTGGATAGGTGCAGGCGTGGCATTTGTCGTCACACAGGCGATCGGCACTGCCGCCGCATTCTTCCCAAACATCTGGATGGCGCTGTTCACGAGCGATCCAGCGGTCCAAAAAATGGGGGCCCTTTACTTGCAGATGGTGGCTCCGGCCTATGGAGCGGTCGGGCTCGGCCTGGCTCTCTATTTCGCAAGCCAGGGCACCAGGCGTGTTGTTTTGCCAGTCCTTGCCGGGACAGTAAGAATGATTGTCGCCGCCTTTATCGGATGGTCGGCGGTCATGTTCTACGGCGCAGACATAGGCACGCTGTTTCAGATCGTCGCAGTGGGCTCGGTCATTTACGGCGTGCTGACAGCTTCCGCAGTCCTTCCAAGGCGATTTTTTCGAGAGCGCGAAGCTGATGTTTCTTGCTGATCCCGTGGCGATGATCAGCGCAAGATGCTGACGGGCAAAACTCCTGGCAACGTGATGATAAACGGCACCATGATGCATGTGGCGCAGGATGATCTTCCGTTTGGTGGCGTTGGGGCGAGCGGTATCGGCGCGTGTCACGGCATCGAAGGCTTCAGGCGTCTCCCCCATGCCAAAGGGATCTATGCACAGCACCGGTGGAACGCCGTCAAACTTTTCCGCCCACCATTCGGGAAGCTGATCGATCGGATTCTGAATGTCATGTCGCGTTGACGCAATGAGTTCAGCACGCAGGGCTTCCCCCAACACTGAGTGATGAAAACGGCCACCGCCTACCATTTTCGAATTCACTAAACAGCATGCCCAAACGTATCGCGCAGAAGGTTGAAGACAATCGCGCGTCACCATCCAGCCAATTGAAAGGACAACAGATGCCAGATATCGGTGACATGAACGCAGCAAAAGGCGCTATCTCTTCGGGGAAATGGGCGCTGATCACGGGCGCATCAAGCGGCCTGGGAATAGAATTTGCCGAGTTACTGGCTGCGCAGAAGGTAAACCTCGTCCTCGCAGCCCGTCGACAGGAGCCGATGGAAAAACTCGCCGCGGTTCTTCGCCGCAAATATGGCGTCGATATCCACGTCGAGCCGATTGATCTTGCTGCGCCTGGCGCAGCCGCCAGCTTGAAAAACAGACTGGACGAGCAGGCGTTGCAGATAGACATGCTCGTGAACAACGCCGGATACGGCTTGCACGGTGAATTTCTGGAAACGCCGCTTGAACGCACGATGGATATGATACAGCTCAACATTACCGCGGTCACCGAACTCAGCCACCTGTTCGGGCGAGACATGGCGGCCAGGGGATCGGGAGAGATACTCCTCATAGCCAGTCTCTTATCGTTCCAGCCTGTTCCCACCTATGCCGCTTATGCGGCAACGAAATCATACGTATTGTCTTTCGGAGAAGCTTTGCACGACGAATTGCGTCCGCGGGGTGTCGTCGTAACCACTCTTTGCCCAGGGCACACGGAAACAGGTTTCGACGCAACAGCTGGCGCTTACCTCTCTCCCATGCTGCGCTGGCTGACAATGAAACCGCGCCCGGTCGCCGAAGCCGGGCTTCGAGCACTCTCGAAGGGGAAAGCGAGCGTCATCGCAGGATTCATGAACAATGTTGTGGCGTTTTCCAATCGCTTCACGCCGCGTTCGATGCAGCGGGCCTCCATGAAGAAAGTCATGGCACCCTAGAGAACCGGTCCCGAACTCATGTCGGCAGCAGGAGCAGCGATTGTCGATCTTCGGCAGAGGTTGGCGCCCTTGATCAGGGCGTCCAGTCCTGCATCGGCGGGAACGTTGTGTCCTTCGCAAATGTCCGTCCACGTCGAAACTGAAGCCCCTGGAACTCTGATGATCCCGTTACGCCCTCAATTGATACTGCGGCTGCGCAAAGGCAATCGGCATGTGATTGCGCTTCTTCTTGCCGATGGAACTCTCACTCCCGCTCCGTTTTGGTCTGAGGCCCAGGCCGCGTCGGCGTGTGACCTGGCATTTAACCAATGGTCGTCTCTACCAACCGAAGTGTTCTCGGAAATACATCTGGATGGAATCCAACCAGAAATCTCCATCTTTGCCAGAGCGACACGACGCGGCCGGGTCGAAAGACTTATCCTGTGGACCAAAGACGGGATATTTCCGAGAATACTGGCCACGGTCGCAGATGCAGTTGAGGCAATCGAGAGCGAGTTTCTCAATGCCAAGCGCAACCCGGCGTCCCGACGACATGATCGAGACCTGTGCGACGGGACCGTGTCGGTGTAAACTTCGGGGCAATGTACGGGATCGGAATTTGGCTCAATTTGGTAGTTTTTCACATTCTCAGTGGCAGGGCCCGCCACTTTACCGAGTATCGTGCTTTTTTCGCCAGCCGGCCGCCTTGAAAGGATCTGAACCTTCTTTCTTCTCCAAGAATTCTCTAACTCTCTGAATTCATTATGTCGCGGAGAAATGCGACCTATCGCCAACGCGTACAAAACAAACGGCGGTGCGTCTCGGTGAGGTGCGACGTAGATATCGGTTGAATTGGCAGTCGAAATTCGCTTGGAGGCTGCCTGGGACCGGAACGCCCTAAGGAGGGTGGACAGATATTTGAGCCTTTCAAAGTGCCCGGACAGCTCGCTCGGCACACTTGCAAAGTCTTGAAACAAGGATTTCAGCCACCCAAAGCCGCCGGCGCTGATCTTTTCCTCCCAAAATTAGGTAATGCGCACCTCGCCCATCAACGCGGTAAGTCGAGAAGTTTGTATCGAAGTGGGCGATTTTGTTCAGCGTCTCACGGAGCGATATATCGGCGAACTGAGCATGTTTCCGGTCAATCTTCGCAGCGCGAATCATCACCTCCATTTCTGCGAGGGTGACTTCCTTGACTAACTTCGCCGTAGGCGCGGACATCACCGCGGCGATAGGGCTTCCATGATCTTGCTCGTTTCTTAGCACATTGAAAAGCTGAACCATCGCTTCCCACGCCGCCGAAGATACTTGCTGGATACTGTCGCGATTTCCCTCCTGAAGGAGGTTCTTGAATTCCTTAGAGGCCAGGCGAATAGCGGGAACAATCTCCTCCGCTCCGTGGCTCCTTGCCCTGATCTCGAAATTAATGCGCATTGCCTACCCGCGTTGGAAAGTGGTTTTCAGCACTATTTCTCAGATTCGCTAGAAATGCGCTTAATCCAATTTCGGACCCGATCCGGGTCGCATGAACACGAGACAAGAAAACGGCTTATCAGTTGAATGTTAGACTGCAAGCAGTACGGCCTTCTTCTTGAAAGGGAACCAGCGCTCGCAGAATTTCGCGGTGCCAATGGTGTTGTTGCACCGGGATGGCTCAGCGCTAGTTCGCTTGGTAAGTGTCGGTTTCAACACGGCCGCAACCGTCATTAAAGACCCAGGTGGCTATTCTCCGTCATAAGGCCTAGTCAGGCGCCGCAATGGCGCCTCGAGCCGTCGTTTAATAGTGCGGCGATTACGTTCGAGCTTGGCCAAAACCTGGCTGACTGTCGTCTGGGAAACGTTGAACTCCAGGGCCAGTGCAGCGAGCGTTGCGCCGTCTTTTCGCTTTTGTTCAATCAATGCATTCCGGCTGGCCTTATTAGCCGTCATTTCGCGTATCTCCGCTGGTGGAACGATTGAATTGCATCCATATCATGGCTAAGCATGTTCTTCATTTGTTTTATTTGGCCGTAAAACATTGATGACACGGTAGCGGTAGGACTTCGCCGCCGACGGTTCATAGGCATTCGCCAATGCCACGCAGCGACTCAAAGACCTCAGTAATTCACTGCTCGCAGTCGCAACTTGTGAACGCGCCTGTCTATGGCAAGGGCAGGGTTTGCCGTGACAATAGCATCCAAAAGCGGGTTTATCTCTGACGAGCGGCCGATACATGGAGGCCGGCATGCCGCCCAAAGGATGTCCAGGGCAGCCCCAGGGTGGGCTGTAGCAAGTTGATGGTCATTTCTGGTCAGATCATGGAGATTGATCCAGTCGTCCGAGAGCACGCTGACGTAGGGGAGCAACGCTGTAACAGCCGCCTGAAACGCATCGCCCGCCGCAGCGGCAAGCGATAAGATTTCCTTACTCACGTCATTCGACAAATACGCACGATCCCGTGGCCATAGCGCTGCGAATGCCGGCCCGTAGAGGGTCGTCCATACCCTACCTCGTTCAGCTTCATCGAACTCCTCGAGCCAACTCGCCATAATTGTGAGAGCGCCCGTCCGGATCTCGCTTGATGCACTCCGAAGCGTATGCCGTGCTTGCTGCCCGCTGATACCACGTTGCACGTCCGGATTGTCGAACGATGCAACAATTGCACGAACAAGATGGGAGGCCGCATTCGCAGCAGAAACATCCTTCTGCTTGCTCTCGCGGATCCCTTGCAAAATGAGATCGGAAAAGGCGGCCTCCGCATCAATTGTGAAGCTGTTGTATTCCACAAGAACAGCCCGCAGCCTCAGGCCGCTGTCGTCTTCGGCGGCCAAATACTGCCGCAGTCGACCATTGGCGACCTGTGGTGAAATACTGAAAACGAAACCGAGGTAGCGCGCGCAGGCGCCTCTGCCCATAGTGCCGGCGTAGGTCTCCGACGCGATCATACGTTCAAGGCGTGAGAGATCTTCGGCACCGAGATCCTGTCCACTTTCTCGTTGATCGCTAAGAGACTGGAGCAATGCTTCAGCGAGCGCTCCTCCTGCCGAGTTAATGACTCTGTCGTAAAGCTCCCATTCGTCGCCCCAATCTGGGGTTTGCTCCGTTTCAGCGGCACCCCATAGGCGATCCCACCAAGTGTCCGGAACATTGAGCCCCAGTCTAGCCGCACGCTCGACAATACTCGCGAGCGGCCCACTTACCGCGGCAAAAAAATCGGGCGCTGCCCCGTCGAGCAGATCAATCGCTTGCTGAATGGCGGCGATAGTTTCCGGATCGGCTTCCTCGCCTCGATAGGGAAGAATCTGCAGCCAGGTATTCCAGCGAGGCGCAAGTGCGAGATCCAGTGGCCGAGCACGAAGTGCTGCCAACGCTCCTGTGGGATCCTCCCGGCAGTATTCAGGCCATCCCTCTCGCTCTTCGATGTCATGGCTGACTTCGAGTTCGTCAGCAACCGACAGTCGTTCGCTAGGTTCGGCTGAGAGCAGCCGTGCCGTATTTCCTCGCACCGACCTGACGCCGGAACTCCATCCCCGAAACTGATCTCGATCATCGATTTGTCGCGCCAGATATTCGCGTCGGCCGCGGATTTCCTCGAGAAGCGAGGCAGCCGCTTCAGGCAGCTCTGCATGTTCGCCGATCGCAGTCAGCCGCAGCCAGATCTCGCGATCGCGCGCCCGCGCGGGCCAATCCATGTCGTCTTGTACTCCCTGCGCATCCTCGTATCTCAGCGGTCCTTCGCTGGTTACCCGCTCAATCAGACGCATTATTGACCCAGCGCTTGCACCAGCAAGCTGCGCCCTGATTATTGAGACAAACTCCTGTGCGAATGACCAGAACGCCTTTTCGCTACACGTCGCCAGGCCGTTGATTGCCTCATCTGGAGAATAAAGAGCCGCATGCGTCAGTCCATGCATCCAAAGACGAGTGAGTAAGTTGAAGTCTCCGGCCGCCCATTGTGACACGAGGCGCCGCACGGTCGCCGCGTCAGACTGTATGGCTGCAGGCAGCGCTCCCGTAATGAGCTCCGTAATGTGGACAAAACCACCACGGTGAGCATTCTGTCGATGGCGCGTGACGGACGGAACTCCCCACTCCGTTGTATCGAAGGTATCGCTAATCAGCTCGGCATCCCGAGCTGTCCGGAGGCTACTGGTCAGTCTCTCGCTGGCGCATTGAAGCAATCGCAGGACGTTCGGCGCTTGACCGACAGGCGAGGCAAGCACGTCTCTGAGAACGTCATGACGTTCGACCTCCATAGAGAAGCGGGCGATGTCAGAGAGCTTGTCTGGCACTTCGGGAAGCTCATCGCCGCGAAATCCGGCATCAATCTGAAGCCTCGGGCCGATCGCCGCGACCAGGCGACCAAAATCCGCTTCCGCTACGAATGGTCGGTCGAGCCTGTGTCGCAATCGGAAACCATCCAGGCTGTTGTTGGACTGATCAGCTGCGCTGTCCACCAACAGACGCCAGGCCTTCTCCCAAAGCGGCGCCTGAGGTCGGTTTCGATCCAGTTCACCCCACAATGCCTCTGCAAGGCTGGCAAGGTCCTGATTGGCGTATTTTATGGCAGTTGCAAACCGCTGGCGGTCCGTCCATTCGCGA
Source organism: Rhizobiaceae bacterium (assembly GCA_027483885.1). Classification (GTDB taxonomy): domain Bacteria; phylum Pseudomonadota; class Alphaproteobacteria; order Rhizobiales; family Rhizobiaceae; genus Neorhizobium. Next base: position 16,431 of record JAIXTO010000010.1, on the reverse strand, counting down.
CCGAACCAACGAGCGAGCGTCCAAGCCATGGCGCGATTGCCGAACGATTTCACTTCGGTTGAGACAATCTCGAACCACTCGGGATCGACACAATGATCGATGAATAGCTCGACGAGGTCAGAGCGTCCGGTCAACGACCATTTCAGTGAGCGCTTGTCGTGGTCATCTGCATTTGTGACAGCCATTGCCGCAACTCTGGCAATCGTCTCGCGCCGCCACGCATCCGGATTCTCAACAAGATCGGCCAACTGACCGAGGCTCGTCCAGAGCGGCGCGTACTCGTCACCTCCCGCTGGCTGGAACAGGAGTGGCTCGACGGCAAGTGCCTGCCATGGCGCTGCTGCTGCCTCCGCATTCCCATTTGCCGAACCGAGGGCATAGACCTTTCGCAAATCCGAGAACCGTTCACGGTCGCCTTCGAGAACGTTTAGAATATAGCGAACTGGCGCGTCGCTAGCAGTATAGCCGACCAGAACAAGGGTGCGACAACGTGTGAGATCAAAGAGGAAACGGGCGGCCCAGCCCGCGCGGAGGTACGCTTCACCATATTGGGCACTAGTCAACACCAACTCGGTTTGAGAAAGACCAAGCTCCGGATCAGCCAGACGTCCATGTAAGTGCACGATACCATGGAACCTGCTGCTTCCTGGTGCCGGTATATCTTGCCCGGCCGCGCTCTCCTCCGCTGCGAACTCAGGCGTATGCGATAGCATGAGCGCCCGTTCGAAAAATGTGTCGAAGTTGGTTGTGACAAGTGCCGGCCGGCCAACGCTGTCACGCGAGAGACGAAGGATGACATTGTGGTGGGCGATATCAGGCTCCGCCGGAACCTGAAGGATCTCCGCGGTCGCATCGATCACATCTTCGGCGCGGACAAGGCGCCGAGATAAGCCACCCAATGCCTCTTCGTATCGGCCAACCGCAAACGCGTACTCTTCCGCAGCGTTTCGTTCCTCACCTACGCTTTCGTAGACCCGGCAAACAAGGTTGGCGAATGTCGGAAGCTGCGGGGCGCTGACGCCCGCGCCGCACAGAAAAACCACACCACCTTCAAGCAGATCGTTGATCAGGTCTTCAGGAAAGTCGGGCCCAAGGGGGTTAAAAATCATCGTGGACGGCCCTAGCAGGTTTCATGCTACTATAAGATGCGGCGCCTTCATCGCTAGAGTTTGAAGTGGGATCGCGCAATTTGCCCACAGGAAAGATCCTGGAAGGTTCCGCTGCGTGGCCAGTCCAATCAAGAGGAGCGGCCGTCGAATAGGTCCTCTGAAACTACAGAGCCTCTGTACCGATGAATCGGAATTGTAATAATCAGGTAGTCGAGATCGTGAGCAGTTGACTCAACGGGTTGCCTACATTCAATCACCGGAGTTTCGCACTGTGCGATAGCAATGGGGCAGAGGACTTAACTTGCAGAGATGTTCCGCATGAATAACAGCAATGGCTCGTTCTCAGACCGATTTGGGTATCGGGCGTCGGATGCAGAAATCACAATTCGTGAGGATGCGCCCGAGGTTGTCCGCGAGGCGATCACGATGCTTGGATTTGCGTTCGATATCGGACCAAACGGAATGCGCGATCTAGTCTGCGAGGTTCTCCTCAAACGCCCAGATCCAGGTAACTGGTCTGCAGGAAACGTGGAGCATGAAGTCCATTTTCTGATGGCATGCGCGCCCTGGTACAAGGTGTATGACGTCGTCGAACGGCTCTATCAGGAACTGGGCCGGAACGACTATGATGGCGAGCGGCAGACACAATTTTCTGATCGCCTCAACGCGGTCTTCCGGGAGCTAGGTGTTGGTTGGCAACTCGATGACGGCAAACTCGTCGTCCGGGGTTCTGACGCGTATAACCTCGCAATACAGGATGCGGTCGTAACAATGAGGGAGGCCGGAACTCCGACAGCGTCTAACGAAATCCACGAGGCGATCGGAGACATTTCGAGGCGTCCCCACGCGGACGTGACCGGCGCAATCCAGCACGCGATGGCGGCTCTGGAATGCGTGGCCCGCGAAGTTGACGGATCGAAGGATACGCTGGGCAAAATCATCAATCGACTTACGTTGCCGCCTCCCCTCGACCGCGCGCTTCATACCCTTTGGGGATTCGCATCAGAGCAGGGCCGCCATATCCAGGAAGGACGAGTCCCTCGCTTCGAAGAAGCGGAACTGGTCGTTACTGTGGCATCGGCAGTCAGTGTCTATCTGCTGCGGCAGCGCGCGTCGTCAACCAGTTGACGAAATGCTTTCCTATCTCTACCGCGCCGAATTGTGGCTGAGCGGGATAACGACCGCATTTCGGGACGCGGTCTCGATATATATATTACTGATGGCGCTACGCGAGAACTGCTGTTCTGTCGTACGTCATCCATTTCATTTGGACAGTGGAGAGGCCTTTCTGCACACGCCTAAGCCTTGCAGGGCAGAAAGTTGGCAATTATGAGTTACTGGCGCGCCTTAAAACCAGACGGCGCACTGGCTGTGTGTCCAAGCAGAATGATCCATGCACTCTCACGACAATGGTAGAAACAAACTTCGAAAACTGGTCGCGGGAGCCCTCCCCGCGCGGCCACGGCTTCCGCTTGTGCATAGCACTGACGCCTACGTTTTTGATGAGGTCATCACGTCCGGCCAAATAGAACCACAAAGCTGCAATGTCTTCGTCGGAGAATCACTCATATATACGTTCTATGGTCGGCCGTCTTTTAGACCGAACATGTCGGAACTTGCTACGACTATGGAACATTATCTTCCGGTATGCTTGATATTTAAGCAGTCTTTCTCGAAGGAAATAAGGCGCGTTTTTCCTTTCGACACTGGCGCATTCGTGAACGACTTCTACGAGTCGTACCTGCATAAGAAAATGGTACTGGGCGACTTTGCACTGGAGCCCGATCTAGAAACACCTGGCCGAGTAATTTCCACGTTCTTTGGCACACCGCGAAGTTACCTTCAGGCGCGACCGGCGTCACCCATGGAGCTGGATCCAAATCAATTCGAAGCCAGAAGCTACGCCGCATTGATAGATGCTAAAGATAGCAATGCAATGGACAGCCGAGGCTCGGGGATCGAAGTCCAGATCGCTGACGCGGTTTCCGTGGCCGATTGGGTGGAAGCAGCTATAGTCCCCTCGACTTTCGCCGACTCCGTTATCGGCAAAGAGCTACACCGGCTAAAAATTGAGATCCTGCCCTACGATGTTCATGGGCGGATGCGGCCAAACGAGTACTTTTCGTCGATTTCGGACATTTGTATTCATTACTATGCAAAAAAAGGCATTTTAGAAGATATAGAAGGTAAAAATGCCTAGGCTTGCATGCACTCTCCCCTCCACGCGCGATGCTGTCGGCTTCGAACTGCCGATATTTCAAGCCTACAGGGGCGCGAATACCGATCTGCTGCAAGAAATAGCGCCTGACGGCACGATAAGTCGCTTCAACCCGAGTTGGCTAAGTACTCAGCATGCGGTTCGGGTCCACGATTTGAAGGTGGAGGTCGAAAAGGGGGAGGAGGCAATATGGGCATTCCGAGATGCGGAACGGCGTTTAGTCGTAGGTTCCCGCTCAGATCTTATTCGATACGGTCTAGAGGCACTAAAGAGAGAGTCCTTAATAGCGTATCCTATGGCGGCTGCAGAGATGGCAGCATTCTGCAATGCTCAGAGGCATTTCCCCGAAGTCTTGAGGCGTGCCTTCGAGCACCTATCTGCCATATCGAGTAACAGTGCCGCTTCTTGGTTGGATACGTCTATCCTTCTGCCTGCGATCAAAGGAGATATGGCCGAACATTTTGGCAAAAGGGTTTCTGGTGCACGCCACATGTCCCAAGTCATTGCGGTTTCCAAAGGGGCCCATATCACCATTTACGGGCCAAAGCATTTGGTTTCGCAGGAGATACCTCTCACGCGATTTCGGCCTCTCGCCGAGATATTTGGCATAAATGATGTGAGATATGTTTCCTACAACGAAGCCCCACCCAGCCCGCGGGAGCTTGTATGGCAGGTCGCAGGAACGGGGGGCATGATACAGCATGCTCTGAGAGGGCGTCCTTTCTATGGAAGGGCGCGCTTCAACCGGATATCCAACACAACCGAGGTAACCGCGGTCGGCGATTCTAAAGTTGGTATTTTTCAGCGACCGCAACTGCTTGTTCGGGTGCTCGGTAGTGATTCCGAAGACGTTGAGCATGCGAAAAGCAGGCTAGTTGAGGGTGGCGATTTTCGCTATCGCCACGTTATAAACGTCCGACCCATGGGATACGGGACGCCACGCGCTAGTAAGGTCAGCTCGCGTGAGGTCTTCAAAAGACTGTCCCATGCGGATGTAGTTTGGTTAGTCGCTACGCACAAACTTCGGCAGACTGGGACCCCTAAGAACAACATGGGCCCGCTTCACACCGCTTCACGGACGTTAGCAGGCGCTCTGCAAGCGCTAGTAACCAGTATCGACGCCAACGACGGCGTCTCGCCGTTTTTTGAGAGGCTGAAAAATACCAACTCGTTGGGAGTTGTTGGGACTTGGAGATACAACAACAACGTCACAAGCGAGGAGAACCTTACTCGCCTCGTATTCAATTTGCTTTGCGAAGACGTTCTTCTCCATAAGGCGGAGCGCATCGGGGTGGTATGGTCGTTAAAAAAAGTACCTATCCCAAAAGTCAGAGAAATCACCTTGGGAAATCATCGCTACGAGGTTGAGTTCTTTAGTCCTGGAAACTCAAGCCTCGGATCAACTATGGTCGCGTTTGCTATCGGCGTCGACCTTGCATCAGGTTCCTCAAGTGACTTTAGGGAATTCTGTGTAAGTCTTTTCGCAGGTTATGGCTGGTGGCAGACATTGTCTTCTCTCTCGAGCGTCGTAATGCAACGAGATGACAAAACCTTGCGGGTTTTCACCTGCACCGCCACCGAAGACATTCCAGGGCTGTTGAAACATCACTCGGGGGAGACATTTTTAGTATTGACCAATAAAACCCTTCCACAGGGACTTCGACATGAGCGGTTAAATTCAGAGACAAACGTTATTCATTACTCCGAACTGGGCCGTTGGCTTCAAATTGTCTTCGGTGGAAAGATATTGGCCGACCACGGCTGAACTACGTTTCAATGATGAGCCCGGGAAATTCTAATTGGATGGGGCTGGCTACTCCTACACAACACTAAGAACGGCAACGGGGTGCCCCTTCGATCGGGGATGAAGGTGCAAGGGGTATTTGCCTCAAAGCCCAATCGCAAAAGCACAAAACTCAGACACGTCATCGTGAGAAAAAGATCTGAACGGAATCGTCAGCGAGCGAGAAATGTCGAGGGCTGCATTGCGCGATCTGATTTGATGAGCGGCAAGTTCGTTGACCGACAGAGTTGGACGATCACGCGATTTATCCCCCTGGCGATTTGTCAGGATCTGCATTGCTTTGGCCTCTAGATGGACAATGGCGCCGACACTTAGCGCCGCAAACACGTCGGCGCCGATCGCTTGTAAACCATTGCCGGCGTCAATGATTACATGACCATCGATTACAACCAATGACTCTGTAGAATTTTTTGCCATCTCAAAGCCTGCAACCAAGAGCCGCTGGTTTTCATCGATGTTCTGCAGACGAAGGCGGTCGCATTCAGACTCCCTTGCTCTGCCAATCAGCGATCCGGCAGTGAGGTGCTGAAACGGTATTTTCTTTGCGGCGGATCTAAGAAAGGTGGATTTTCCGACTCCAGAGATGCCAACGAATGCAATCGTGCGCTGGCTCATATATCGAACTCCAAGCTAGCCCGATTGAGAAGCCGTACGAGAACATCTGGCCGAATTTCGTAAATCGTTTGTTGTGGGCTGCCGTTTACAACGCCCAAATCTCGTAGTTCATTCAACCCGACTGCGGGATCTATATAGGCAGCCAGAAGATAGTTGATAACCTTGACCGGTTTAGCTGCCGTCGCCTTCCACCCATTGAGTTGCTGCTCACTGTAGACGGATCGCCCGCCGGTCAGCTGCATCAGCTCTCTGGTGGAGCTCGCGTATGTAACGCTTTCCAAGATTCCTAGCGTCGTCATCGCCTGTGAGGGGCTCTCCTTAGATACTCCTTTATAAAAAAACAGCAGGGAGCCCGCCTCTCCAAGCTTAGAGGGCGCCTGGCATAGATAGACCTTGCGGATAGTGTTCCCTGGCCGCGTCGGGCGGTCCGCCCTAGAGGCACCAACAAAGAAATCCGGCTGTTTCGGCTTCCAAAGATCTGGATATAACGTGTCGTGATAGTCTTCTTTAATTGGGATCCCAAAACCGCGAACGTTCTCGGTGACTAGGAAGCGGGGGTAGTTTTTCCTTGCCGCATCGAAAGCGGCTACAGAGGGATCATCGAGTAGTTTCGCGGAGGAGAATGTGCGTTCGTAGATGAACTCGCCATTATCGTTTTTCCCAGCGCGGGTGAAACCGTAGAATTCCAAGAGGTTCATTAGCGCCGCTTGATCTTCATAAGTAGTCAGATACGCGAGGTCGTATCGGTTGCGCTGGGCATACCAAAGGACCTGCTTCAAGAGCAACTCACCAAGTTTTACGCCGCGTTTGTCCGGAGCAACCTTAAAGGTACAAACCTTCAGAATTTTGTTGGCTTTCGTCACCGCATCTGTGTCGGTGGCCGTCTCGTCTTTCCGAACGATTAGCCCCGCCAGTTCATCGTCATCATATACGACCCAGCATGGGCGGCGCTCGCGAACACACTTCTCACGCCACCAATCATCGAATTCTGGATATCCCTCGCGGAGGCTGTCGAAAAAGCTGTCTTTGTGATTGATGGTATGGGCCTCAACCTCGGCAACATGCCGGATAGGGACCTGTTTCGGCTCGTATGTCTGTGTTAGAAGATCGACTGCGTCGCCAACGAACAGGATACGTCGGCCGAGCTCAGCTGAATGTTTGAATGCACGCTCGTGAAGCCCCTTATCCTGCGTCACGAGAAAGTCGACTACGTCGCTCTTCAGGGCATGGAGAAGCGTAGCATCGACTACGTCATTTGGACGCTTCAGAGCGCCGAATTCCGCCTCAAGATCAGCCTGCCCAAGGCCCCGCTGCTTGCCGAGGACTTGATACTTTGAGATTTTGCTAAGAGATATCCGACGGCGTTCCGCATTCTTATCGCGGGCTATGTCGTCGCGAGCAGCCTCGTGCACGAAAATCGTGATCTTATGGGCTGAAGCGAGGCTCGAGAATTTGGCGTAGGCTGCTTCTACAGCTCGGTAGTCCTCGAGGCCGATCAAAATATTCGTATCAATGAGATACGACTGTTGCCTCATCTCTCAGGGCCTTTCGCAGATCGCGGCTCGCATAAAGGAATGACTGTGGCGGTTCAAAACCGAATTTTTCGCGTAATTCCGTCAGTGGGATGGGTCGGGAGAAAGGCTTTACTTCTTCAAACAGCAGAGCAAATCCAAACTCTAGGCCATGGAAATAGCTATCGAAATCGTTTCGCTGTATAAATGCCGTGTCTTCAAACTCGGACCAAATTTGCTGAATTGGAAGTTTCAGCACATCTTTGATCTCAGCAATACCCACCATCGCCCTGACGGGCGAAGTCGAATAAATGTACGCCATGGTTCCGCCTGGAGCCGAGACAGGGAACCGTCGGCGAAGCTCTACGGTTTTGCGGCCTTGCATAATCTTCTCTGAGTATTGCGGGCGAATGGAAAGCACGACATCTCGTTGTGGACGAAACGGCTCGTCCGCCATAAGTGGGAAAACTAGCTGATCGTCGTTCCCGTACTCAAGATCGAACGCTTCCTGTACCCGAAAAACTAGGCGAGCGTCGGCAGGAAAGACAGCATCTAAGCGTAGCGATGCGCCGAGTGCTTCCACGTAGCGTTTAACACTCGATAGGTGAACCTCGCCACCCTTCTCAAGCTTCGAAATGGCGGCTTGTTGAACATTCATTCGGGTCGCCATTTCGGCTTGGGTCAGTCCGGAAAGCAGGCGAAGTCGGCGTAGGTCGACACCTGCAGCGTGCTCATCGCGGGGCTCGATTGCCGCTGAAGCCTCGATAATTTTTCCTGTCAATCTGCCCATGCCATGCTACTCCGTGTTGTGGAGTTGCTACCGCGAAGAAACATTCCCCGCAAGGAATATTCTTTCAGAACGCGGCGACCCAGGTAAACAGCCCAAAATACGCACATTTCGTGGTGTTTGCTGGAAAAACCGCGCTTCAATCCACGCATATTTTGCCGCACTTAAGCCAACGATGCTCGCTGGATTGACTATACCGACGCCGAATCACCAGAGACAATGATCCCACGTTGCCACGCCGAGTTCTTTGGGAAGGCGGCGTCGAATATCTGGCCCGAAAGGTATGACAATCGCAACCGGATGAGACTTAAATGTCGGCTCTACGTCCGGCGAAGGAAGAGCGGCAAGACCAATACGTCATGTTCGACAGCGATTCGTGTGATTAATGCCGATATTTAAAAACCACCTACAATGTGTCCTTCCACTACTTCAAATTGCGACTTTGCAGTGGTCTATTCACTTCACCGTTGGACTGCATCGTATATGATTCGGGGGAAGGCGCATGGGGCAGACTTTACGCCCGACGAGATTCAAAGACGTGGATCTGACTGACAAGTTCTTCGACAGCCTAAAAGCGCAGTATGAGGAGTTTTCAGACTGGTTTGCTAGGAAGGCCGCCGAAACCGCATATGTTATTGATGGAACTCCAGGGGATGGCATCCGCGGTTTCCTCTATTTAAAGGTTGAAACTGGAGAGATTTTAGACGTCGATCCTCCCCTACCCGCCAAGCGTCGGCTCAAGGTTGGTACACTCAAAGTCAACGCCAGAGGCACTAAGCTTGGCGAGAGGATCATCAAGCGGATTTTCGACCATGCGATCTTGGAAAATGTGTCGGAGGTATATGTCACGGTCTTCGATACACATGCATCGCTTGTACGCCTATTCAAACGGTACGGGTTCGAGCAAAAGGGCGTGAAGTCTACTCCAAATGGAGAAGAGCTCGTTCTGCTTCGGGCGCTGGACGAACTCGCGCATGACATCGTCAAAGATTATCCGCTGATGCAGACGGCCGGAAAATCTAAATGGCTGCTAGCCATAAAGCCCGAATTTCACACAGATCTTCTGCCTGATTCGATCCTCAAGACGGAGGATCCAGCGTCTGAAGAAGACGTTCCTCATACCAACACAATCCACAAGGTCTATATTGCCGGGTTATCACTCAATCGTATGAAGCGAGGCGATCTCGTCGTCATTTACCGCACGACCGACATACCAAACAAAGCTTACTTCCGATCTGTGGCGACATCGGTGTGTGTGGTCGAGGAAACTTATTCCAGAAAGCATTTCAAAGATGCCGACGCTTTCGTATCTTTCGCGAAGGACCACAGCGTGTTCGGCGAACAGCAACTAAGGGATCGTTATGAGGATGGCAGGCCTCTTTATGTTGCGAAACTGACTTACAATGCCGCGTTCTCGAAGCGTCCAAATCGAGCCGCCTTGCTTGATGTTGTGGGCATAAGTGTTCAGCCCAAATGGGATCTCCGTGCATTGAGCGACGCGCAATTCGTTAGCATTCTGGATCTCGGCGAAGTCGATGAGAATTTGATCGCTAACTAAGCCATGCTCTGAAAGGTCTGACACGAAATGAATGGGACTTTGGCGATATGGTACGAGCCGGAGGATGGCGGTAGTTCCACTCAAGCAATCCAACTAGACAATGGTCGGCCTAGCCTTGAAATTCACTTCAATCTTTGGCGGGACAATCCGTCAAAGACAAATTTTCTCGATATCGGCCTTCGGTTGTCGAGCATCGAGTCAGTCAATCGCATCTACATCTACTTTCCAGTGTTGCTGCAACTCGACCAGTTTCAGGACTTGAGTACCGTTATGGCCTATGGCCAAACGTTAGACGCAGTTTTCAACATGGTTGTCGAGGTTGGTAGCAAGACAGATCTGCGGTACGAGACGACTAAAAACGGCGAACCGTTCGTCACAGTACACAATGTCAATATCGGCGATGATCTCAAGCTGGAGCCAGTGGAAGATGCGCTTAAGGGAACCGGTTCAACAATCACGTTCACCGAGGCTATGTGCGCGCGCCTCCGGGCGGGTGGTTCCGGACCTCAATATCTTCGCCTACGCCTCCATCTGACGGGCAACGCTCAAACACTTTTCACCCAAGAGATAATAGGGCAGGAAAAGATATTCGTCAGTTCATCGCAGCGACTAGAGTTGACTGAGCTCAGACTTAACGAACAGCGCAGCTTCCCACATTCAATTGCAAAGCGAGCTTCTGCCAGCGCGTTCAATATCGTCCGCGTGCATTATTTTCTGATACGTGAGTTAGGTCATGCGCTCGTAACCCAGCACGCCCCGATCCGTAAAGTGCGCAGGCTGGAGGCAAAACTGTGGGCCTCTTACCTTCGTGGTCGCGAGATTCCTGCCCAAGATGCTGCGGAAGAAGAGCGCCTTCTTTCTCGCCTCATAATATATCATTGGCGGGAAGGCTCAGACGATAAACCAATTCAGGATTTTACAGCGTTCGCAAGCTTTCAAGCGAGCACTCCCGGTCTACTTTTTTACATGATCGGTGTCATCCTGCTCGGTGCTATGGGGAGCGCACTGCATGATCTGGGCAAAAGCTATTGGGGCACGACACAGACCACGCTCCCATATTTGTTGGGCGGGCTCGCCGTTCTTTGGGCAGTAGCGCGAACTGGCCTCTGGGCTTCGCTAGAAACTAGGGCAGGTCAGCTTCGCCGCGCCTTTTGTCGAGCACTTAAACACCAAGCGAGATAGTTGGGGCAACTCGCGGCGTTCAACGACCTGATGACAGCGAGGTTCGGAGAAGGACCCATCAAGCACGGTTACCAGAAGCTTCATATGATCCCCCACGCCCGAAACCTCCCCCTCCCCGTCATCTCTCTAAGGCCCAATTCCAAAACAATCCGCCGCGCCGCCTGCGGCGTGACCTCGAGCGTCTTCGCCACCATCTCGGCCGACACGAGCGGTTTCGCCATCACCAGCTCGACCAACTCCGGCAATTTTGAAGATGCCCGCCTCCCATCAAGCTTCCGCTCCATCAGCGTTCGCGCCAGCGTCAGCCGGTCATGCTCTTTCACGCCGATCTCGGCGGCCGCCAAAAATCCGTAGGCGATGGCCAACAGCCGGATTTCGCGATGGCGATGCCGGCGCCGATCAACGGGAATGGTTTTGAGGCCGAGGTTGATGGCAGCGAGATGAGCACCTGACGTTATGCCCCCCTGGCGCAGGATCGCGGCGGAAAACAGCCGGCCAAGCCAAGGCGCGTGCTGCAGGACGGCGAGCTCATTCCACGCATCGAGGGCAACGATCGCCTGCAGGACCGCCGGCAAGTTTTCGGCCTGCCGCAGCACGCCGCGCCATTCGTCGAGCCTCGCATCCTCGTCCCAGTCGAGGTCGTAGATCATTGGATCTTTTTGGGCCCCGCCGCCGCCGCGACCGGGCCGTGTTGCGTTCTCGATCGCCGCCTCCGATCGCGCGAGCACCGCATCGATGGCGGCGTAGTCAACACCCGGAAGATCCTCGATGTCATCACTATCATCCCCCTCCCCTTCCGGATCGATGGAGATCGTGCGCCGAATGCCGCCGGCCGTGTCTCCCTCGTCTGCGCCGGCCGACGTGATGTCCGACGTTTGTCGCAAAGTTCGGATACCCTCTCCAGACAAGGCCCAATCCGGTGTTTGCGCGGCGATACGCCGACGCGTTCGCAGCACATCGCGGGCGATTGTCAGCTCGTGGGTCGGTGTGCGAATATCCCGCGTGGCGTCGTGCAGGACGAGGTCTTCGAGATGGACGAGTTCGCCGTCGATCCAGAGCGAGGCGCAGGCGTCGGTGAAGTGGGCGCGTTCGATCCAGCCCGCGCCGACCGGCGAGCGGGCGATGCGCTCGTCTAGGCGCGTCAGAGCGACGCCGGCGTCGAAAGCCGGGCGCATCAAGGCTGTCATGCTGATTTTCGCGATATCGTAAGCCATTGAAATCATGGTAAATGATTTTTTAAAGGAACTCTATCTGAATCTTGTGGTTCGCCACATGGTACGATTGCCAGTTGGTGCTCTAACCTTCGATAAGTACCTCTTATCGGAAGTGATTGATTTGACGCGTTTGAAGGCTTAGGTTCATGCCAATCATGGCGGGAACGACAGCTGAACGGCGGAGCTTGAGGGCGCAACGGGATGAAGAGCTACTCAGTCACTGCGAACGGTGGCCTTGTGACGCTGGCTTCTGGCGAGCTCGACAAACCGGCGCTTCACCTCTTCGAACAGTGCCGGAGGCATTGGCCCGTGATATCCGCTTTCGCTGTCAACAGGGCGGACATCTGGCCCCGGCCAGACGAAGCGGTTGCTTTCGGTCAGCACGATCCACGAGCGCTCATCATCAAGTCCCAGGCGGCGTTTGGTCGCTGGTGGGATTTCGATTGCTTCGCTGGGATCGGACGGCGGGGAATGTGTGATCGGCAGGACACGAACCGCAGGTGTCCCATCCTCAAGCGTCGCAACAATGGCCAGCACCAGAGCAGGGCGGTCCTTGTCCCCCTCTTCCCGTCCGTCCAGATGCTGCCAATGCCAGAGATAGGAATAGCGAAAGACCCAGCCGACCTTGGGTTCAATCGGCAGCATTCTTGTCAATCAGCAGTTCGGTATTGAGATGATCCAAGCCAGACTCCATCTTCGAAGCCTCGATCGCGGCAAGCTCGTCGTCACTAATCGCAGCCGTCAGATCGATCCGACGGTCCCGCTTGGCGAGGCGAAGGTAATCCTCGTAGGCCATGAGCACTGTGCGCGGCCGGCCGTTCTTCGTGATGATCACCGGCTCTCGCACGGCCGCATCCTGGTAGGCGCCAAAATTCTTCGAAACTGCAGCTGCGGTCACAATCGACGTCATGGCAGATCTCCTTCGTTCCGGAATATACGGGCTTTCCGGACGTTTTGCAAACCGGCTGATTGCCCGGGAGTAGTACCATGATACGAAAGCCGCCAGTATCGCTGTCGACTAACCAGTTGGTGTCGCGGCGTTTGGAAGAACTGGACACTATCGCCGCCGTTCTTCCGATGGAACGGCGCGACGAACTGGCCGAACTTCTGACGGATCAGGATATCGAAACGCTTCGGCATCTGGTCAATGAGGGCATGGGTGCCAACACCTTGCGTGCCCTGACCTCTGATCTCGCATATCTGCAGGCATGGGCGCTGGCGGCCACGGGCCGATCACTCCCCTGGCCCGCGCCGGAGGCTCTGCTACTGAAGTTTGTCGCCCATCACCTATGGGATCCTGAGAAACGCCTGACTGATCAAGGCCACGGCATGCCGGCCGACATCGAGGACACGCTACGGCTCCAAGGTCTTCTGCGGAAGACGGGGCCGCATGCACCCGATACCGTTCGCCGGCGACTGGCCACCTGGTCGACGCTCACGAAATGGCGCGGACTGGATGGAGCCTTCGCCTCGCCTGCCCTCAAGTCGGCGATCAGACTGGCAGTACGGGCAATACCACGCCCTAAACGGCGCAAGAGCGCCAAAGCGGTGACAGGCGATGTACTATCCAAATTGATTGGCACGTGCCTGACCAACAGCCTACGTGATGTCAGAGACAAGGCAATCCTGATGCTCGCTTTCGCCTCCGGTGGGAGGCGCCGCAGCGAAGTGGCCGGACTGCGCAAGGAGCAATTGTTCATGGAAGCCCCCATCCCTGTCGAAGGGTCGCCTCCCCTGCCCTCCTTGTCCATCCATCTCGGTCGCACCAAGACCAGTGGCGCTGACAATCAGGAAATCGTCTATCTCACGGGCCGGCCTGTCGAAGCGCTGAATACATGGCTCGCACTTGCCAGGATTGAAAGCGGCAGCGTGTTCCGGGCGATCGATCGCTGGGGCAATGTCTCCAAGCGCTCGCTGGACCCGAAGGCAATCAACGACATTGTCAAGCAGCGTGCAGACATGGCTGGTCTCGATCCTGCTGAGTATTCAGCGCATGGCCTGCGCTCCGGCTACCTAACCGAAGCGGCCAATCGCGGCATTCCCCTCCCCGAAGCTATGGAACAATCCCGGCATCGATCTGTCCAACAGGCATCCGAATACTACAACAGCGCAACGAGACGGAGTGGCAGAGCAGCCAGACTTCTCTAGGTCGGTAATGGCTCCCTAAGGGATACGCACCGGACGCACCCCGTTGGGTATACCTGCTGAGACAATCTCCGCGAGACACTAAACAGTGTATCATTTGGGTTGCTTTTGCCGTTATGAGACGTTACCCAATGAAGGTCTAGAACCTAATGAGACGTTTCATGGCGATTTATGGGTATGCTCGGGTCAGCACGATCGATCAGGATTTGACGATTCAAGAGGCGGCTCTGAAAGCGGCCGGGTGCACGGTCATCCGGGCGGAAAAGAAATCCGGATCGAATAAGCAGGATCGGAAGGAGCTTAACACGCTTCTGGAGTTCATGCGCGACGGCGACAGCCTGGTCGTGACGCGGGTCGATCGACTGGCAAGATCAGTTGGGGATCTGCAAGACATCGTACGGCTGCTCAAGCAGAAAGGGGTGACGCTGAAGGCGACGGAACAGCCGATCGACACCAGCTCGGCGGCTGGCAAAGCTTTCCTCGATATGCTCGGCGTGTTTGCTGAGTTCGAGACGAACCTTCGCAGAGAACGACAGATGGAAGGCATCGCCGCAGCAAAAGGCAGAGGGGTCTATAAAGGCAGGAAGCCCCACGTCGATGTTGCTGAGATCCGCCGTCTTAGATCCGAGGGGATCGGACCAACAGAAATTGCTAAGACGCTGAGCATAGGTCGGGCGAGCGTTTATCGTGCCCTTAGAGAAGCCGCATCATCGTAGGGCGAGATGGTGGCTTCGCGCCGCCAATTGCGGTCATTGTGACTGACGCGAAATTCCCTATTCTGCGACGTCGCAAAAGTCAGGAAAACAAGTGTCGCTTTAATTGGGAGTTTTGCGAAGGCAACCGGGCGAGATCCAAGGCTATTGACCTTCCTTGCAAGCTTGAACATTGGCGGGACAGCTATGGTGGTAAAAGCTGTCTGCGATGAGTCACTGTTGAGACTACCCCTTGCTCTCCGACCTATGTCAATGAAGTGTCGATCACAAATTCCGGCTCGTAAGTGATGGGAAAATTGATGGATCTCGCGATGAAGCACACGTCGTGGATTTTGTGATGGATTGCGGTCGCAAGTTCGATGTCGGTTCCGGCATGAACCGTTATGCGCGGACGCAGGATTGCCGACGTAAAGCGACCGGCGCCACTTTTCTCAACTTCGCCTACGCCCAGCGGGCTATCGTCATAGCCGGTCACTATGATCTTCGCATCCGAAGCATAGTGCAGATACCAAAGCATGTGACAGGCCGAAAGCGCCGAGAGCAAAAGATCCTCAGGATTCATCTTGGTGGGATCGCCACCAAGCAAAGGGTCGTTGGAGCAGTGAATGACGGATTTGCCCGGGACGGCGACATCCCAAGTGCGATCGTAACCGCGATAGTTGACCGTGCCTGCGCCCCGGTTCCCCGTCCAGATGACGAATGACGTGTAATGATGCGCCATTGGCTTTCCTTAGCATCATGGAGTTCGTATACCTGTATACACGCTGACGAGAAGTGAGACAATGGACATTACGACACAACTGCGCACTGCCATTTTGGAGGGGAAATACGCGCCCGGATCACTCCTGTCGCAATCCAGCCTCGCCAAAGAATATGCCGTCAGCCGCATCCCAATCCGCGACGCTCTGCTGGTACTTGCCGCCGACAAACTGGTCGAGGTGGTTCCCGGAAAAGGCGCGCGAATCATCACCCTGTCGGCCACGGACCTGAAGGAGGTGTTCGATCTCCGGATCATGCTCGAATGCGACCTTCTACACCGCGCCATACGCAGCGCCGACGACGAGGCAAAGGCAGAAGTCCTGTATCTGCTCAGGCGGTCGTCTCTGGAGGCGGGTCGGCCCGGTTGGCACCAAGGGGACTGGGATTTTCACCGTGCGCTCTACGCTTCGGCCGAACGACCCCGACAACTTGCGATCGTCGACGACCTGCGAAAGATATGTGTCCTACAAGCGTCTCAATACGCGTCACTCGCCACCGAAACGCAGCGATGGCTGCGGGATCATGAGGCAATTGCGGAGGCGTATGTGGCAGGACATGCAAATGAAGGCTCGACCCTGTTGGCCCAGCATCTTAGGCAGTCTTTGGAAATCTTGCTGGCCCTTGCCTGCAGGACTGAGGAGAACCGCTAAGAGGGGGGTAAATAGCCATCGCAAAGATCCCAAGCAGGGTGAATGGGTTGCGGTCATTGCAGGACTAGGCAGTGTCCCCATAAACGGGGTTCATCTTGTGTATGGTGTGTGATTCAATCTCCTTGAAAGGAGATAGCTATGCGCCGTCATGAATTGAGCGACGAAG
>JAIXTO010000015.1 GCA_027483885.1 Rhizobiaceae bacterium | reverse complement strand
TTAGAACGGATCTTAAAACTGTGCAAGTCCTTTCCGTCATCCCGCAAGGATTTTTCAGATGATCCTGCGAAAGAGGCGCGCGTCATTCATTGAGGCAGAGAACGACGCGCACAATCGATTGAGACCGGCCCTGCGTTATGCAATCTGAAAAACTCGTCAGACGGCCACCGGCGCCTCGATTGGCGGGTGCGGATCATAACCCGTCACTTCGAAATCCTCGATTCGGTAGCCATCGATGCTGTCGGGTCGTCTCAGAAGCTTCAACTTCGGGAACGGGCGTGGCTCGCGCTTCAGGATGGTTTCGGCAAGTTCGATATGGTTGAGATACAGGTGGACATCACCACCGACCCAGATCAGCTCATCCGGCACCATGTCCACCTGCTGCGCCACCATGGCGAGAAGGGCGGCCTGCTGGCAGACATTGAACGGATTGCCGAGACCGAGATCGTTCGAGCGGACACCGACCATCAGCGACAGCTTTGGCGGCCCCGACGCATCATCATCCATTCCGCGCACGAAAAACTGGTAGAAGTTGTGGCACGGGTTTAGGGCCATCTGGCTGAGGTCGGCGACATTCCAGGCGTGAAACAGCATGCGGCGGCTGGTTGGATTGCTGCGCAGGGTCTCGATGACGGTTGAGATCTGGTCGTGCTCGCGGCCATCCGGCCCAAGCCAGCGACGCCATTGCTTGCCATAGACCGGGCCGAGATCGCCCCAGGCCAGCGCAAATTCCTCGTCCTCGAGCACCTTCGCCTCGAAGTCCTGCTGCGAGATCTCGATGCCGGTTGCCTTGCGATATTTGTCCAGCGGCCAGTCGGTCCAGATACGGACATTTTCCTGCAGGAGGGAGCGGATGTTCGTCTGGCCCGTCAGGAACCAGAGCATCTCTTTGACAGCCGTCTTCCAATAGACACGCTTGGTCGTATAGACCGGGAACGTGCCATCCGACATGTCGAAGCGCATCATCGCCCCGAAGGAGGCGAGCGTGCCGACGCCGGTGCGGTCGATGCGCCGGTCGCCTTTGGCAAGCACGCTCTCGACGAGATCGAGATATTGATATTCCGGATGACGCGCCATCTGATCTTCCTTAAGTCTCTGCGCGGCCGTGACGTCCGCTGCGGCGTATAAAACGCCGATCGCGCGGGCTCGGCCCGCCTTTCATGGCCGCGATCATAGGGGAATGGTCTGGCTATAGACAGACCCGGCACAGCCACTTTCCCCACCATTCCTCACCAAACAATGGAGACTGCCACATCCCTGCGCCAACCATTGCCGCCTCCCGCCGAAACGCATTGAAAACAAAAGCGGAGCCCCCCTTTTCAGCGCCCCATAAAACACCTATATCACTCGTGCCGGGGCTTGCTCCGGCTATGGCAATAAACTGTCGGTGTAATAAACCTATTGGACCCGGGGGCGGTACCCGGCGCCTCCACCAAAAACCGGCCAAGCCTTTAAACAGGCCGGCTTTTGATGGGGGCGAAATAGGATCGACAAGGGCGTAAAGATCGAACTTTTGCTCGGCATGATACCGCCGTTATCGGGTCACAAGTGTAGTTGCAAATGACAACAACGCTAAGGGTTATGCTCTCGCTGCCTAACGGCGGTGCGGGAAATCCGAACCAAGTCCTCTAGGTTAGCCCCTTGAGGCGGGGTCCGAAGGCACCTGGCAACAGAAGCCTTCACTTTTCCATTTGCCAGTTTTTCGCTATGATCGTCAGTAAGCACACCGCGGGACTTCCGTGTGGCGCGCACCTGTCTTATAACGGGGACGGCAAATCGCCGGAACACGACGAACTTGATTGGAAGAAGGCACCTATGGGGCAGGATCACATCCGTTACGACATTCTGGCGCAGGACGC
Source organism: Rhizobiaceae bacterium (assembly GCA_027483885.1). GTDB lineage: Bacteria > Pseudomonadota > Alphaproteobacteria > Rhizobiales > Rhizobiaceae > Neorhizobium. The sequence goes on along the minus strand of JAIXTO010000015.1, from coordinate 29,541 downwards.
ATTGCGTGGCGTCATCCGTAAGGTTCTGACCGAGGTGGCCGCAACCGGCCGGCTTCCGGGTGATCATCATTTCTTCATCACCTTCCTCACCGGTGCGCCGGGCGTGCGCATCTCGCAGCACCTGAAGACCAAGTATGTCGAGCAGATGACAATCGTCGTCCAGCACCAGTTCTGGGACCTGAAGGTGACCGATACGCAGTTCGAGATCGGCCTGTCCTTCTCCGATACACCGGAACGCCTTGTCATCCCGTTCAACGCCATCCGCGGCTTCTACGACCCGTCCGTCAATTTCGAACTCGAATTCGAAGTGCCGATGGTCGAGGAAGACGAGACCTCGGCGGAAATCACCGCCTATCCGGTGGATGCTGCTGCCAAGCCCGCAGCCGAAGGCGACCAGAATACGGGTGAAGAAAAGAAGCCCGCTTCCGTGGTGTCGCTCGATTCCTTCCGCAAGAAGCAGTAACCGGTTTCCTATTCAAAAGAGGGCGCCATGAGCGCTGATGTCGTCAACCTTCGCCAGTTTCGAAAAACGAAGGCACGCTCTGAAAAAGAGCGTCAGGCGGAGCAGAACCGCATCACGTTCGGGCGCACCAAGGACGAAAAAAACCTCACCCGGGCGCTCAATGACAAGGCTGAAAAGAGCCTTGATCAGGGGCGCCTGGAGGGCAAGAATACAGACGGCCCGCTGAAGGACTAACGTCTGCATCCCAGTTAGATCAATGACTTACGCCTTTAGGCGGACTCATTTTCAAAACTTCTTCAACCCATCGATCAGGGACAGCCGGCGTGATCCGCAAACATTCCGCCACGCTGCACGGACACCGCACCAGCTTTTCGCTGGAAGCCGAGTTTTTCGAAGACCTGAAATCCATTGCTGCCGCACGATCCGTCAGCCTTGCCGCACTGATTGCCGAAATCGACGATGGGCGGGGGCCGGACAGCAACCTTTCCTCGGCGCTCCGGCTTTACGTGCTCGGCTGGGTGAAGGTGCATGGCGCGCCGACGGGCAGTTCAAATAACTGACTGTTCCTCCCTGACCTTTCGTCAAATTGTTAAAGCCTGCCGCAGAGTCAGTCGCGCTGACGGCTCAAGCTTCCGCTGAGTCAGGATCCGGCCGCAACGAGAGTTCGCGGAGCGGTCCTGTTCCTGACCGTACCTATCGGAACGCACCATCGGCGGGTTGCATGTCGAAGACGGGCGGCTGTTGCTGGCGCTGCTGCTCGGCTTCGCGGCGCAGCTTTTGTTCTTCCTCGAGGCGCGCCTTCTCCTCGGCCTCGGCCTTCTGGCGCGCCAACCGACGTTCCTCCTCACGCGCTGTATAGAGCGTCACCTCGCGGCGCAGGCGCTGCTTTTCCAAGACGCTGGCCTGCAGCGTTTCCACGCGCCGGCGTTCGCGCTCGAAGGCGCGCATGGAGAGGAAGTTCGTCATGGCCTCCACGTCGATGGCTTCCTCTGGCGCAGCAAGATCGCCGTCATACCGCAACGTGAGCGCCGGATCGGCACCCGCCAGCGCCTCATCGCCGACATCGTAGGAAAGCCCGACTTCGCCGGAGAGACTGCTATCGGCGAGATCCATCCGCAATTCGCCGGACAGAGACGTGCCCCCGGCCTTCGCCGTGATGTTCTGCGCCCGCATTTGCCCGCCTGTGATGGTGAAGGGAACCGAGACACCGCCGAGGGTGGCAGAGCCGGCGTGGATACGACGCTCGACCAGCGGCTCTACTTTTCCGGCCGTCACCTCTCCTTCGATGCGGTCGGCATCGGCAAGAAGGCCCGGCATCAGCGCGGCGTTCAGCGTCGGCAGCACCACATCCGAAAGCCGGATCGTGCCGGAACCACTGATAGCGGAGAGAAGATCGGCGGGGCTTTTCGCGGTGGCTTCCGCAGCCAGTTCCACACCCATCCTGCCCTGCGCCACCGGCTTGCCAGCCGCTTGCCAGAGCAGGCCAGAGAGATCGGCACCATCCACCGTCAGCCGCGTCTGGAAGAGGCCGACACCGCCGCTATGCGACATCGACAGGCGCCCGGCGAGCCGCCCGCCATGCCAGCCGCCGCTTGCATCTTCAAGCGACACCCCGCCCGCTTTACTGGTGAGGCGCCCGGCAAAACCGTTGACGGGACCAAGCCCCAGCGTGTTCAGCGTGCGCGTCTTGAGATCAAGAGTCACATCCCAGCCGGCAAAGAGCGGCAGGGCAAATTCCTTCTGCGAGGCAGAACCGGTCTCAGGATTGGTGAGTGGGCCATAGACGGATTCGGCAAGCCAGCCGAGATCGGCATTGTCGAGCGACAGGGCGCCTTTCACTGTCGGCATTGTCGCTGTGCGAGACAACATCAACTGCCCACCGAGCCGGTTGCCGGCCAGCGTGCCGGCAAAGCCGCTTACGCCGATGTCTTCGCCGGTGACGGCAACATCTGCCTTCAGATCTGCCGAAAGCCCCATGCCGAACTGCGGCAGGCCGATGCCTGACGTGAGAAGCGTCGGCTCCAGATCCGTGCTTTTCAGCGTCACACCCAGCGACCCCTGCCCGAATTTTTCCGCAGAGAGCGTAATGCGACCGTCTGCCGACAGCGCTGTGCGGTCCGTCTGGTAAAGCAGTTTGGCAACGGCCGGCGTCTCGCCATTGCCTTGCAGGGCAAGGGTCAGGCGTGCATCGGCATCGCCTTCGAAGGGCAGTGTCTCGAAACCGGCCTGCCCGAGGATTGTGGAGGCCTGCGGGTTGGAGAGCGTCGCATCGAGCTTCAGCTCGGTTTCTGCCGTCAGGTCAAACAGGTTGGGCAGGGCAAGCCGCGCATCGACAACAGTGCCATTGGTTTCGCCAGCGACATGGGCCGAGACGCCGTTTGCCAGCGTCACCTCGGCAGACAGCTTCGTATCGGCATACCAGGAGGCACTGCGGACCACCTGCTCCAGCGCCGGATGGCGCGGAAGCTGCTCGCGCAGCATAGCAAGAAACGGGCCGGGATCGAAGGCGCTGAAGGTCAGCTGGCCGGTGCCGGTATAGTCGAGGAAGGAACCTTCCGCCCTGCCCTTTGCGCTCAACTTTGCGCCAGCGATATCACCGACCGACAGCTTTTCCAGCGACAGCGCGCCATCGCCCAGCGTGAAGGCGGTCTCGACATCTTCAGCGGCAATGCCAAGGGCGGTCAGGCGGCCGGCCTTCAGATGCGCGACCAGTCGATGATCCAGCACCTGCTCCCCGGCATCGCCACCCGTCAGCAGCGAGGCGAGCGCCCGCAGCGCGTCGAAATCGATCTCGTTGCCCGCCAGATCCAGGGTGAGATCCGGCACGGCATCGGCCGGAGACTTGCGCTCGACGCGGCCTTTCAGGATGGCCGGGCCGACCGAGAGTTCCAGCGCATCAAAGCGCTGGAGGGTCGGCGTCAGGTCGACATCGGCGGAAAAACCGGCGGTCTTCAGCTGGCGGATGGCCGGGTCCACCTGCCCCTTCAGCCAGTCCGCCAGACCCGATGGCTGGTTGGAGGCAAGAAGCATGGTGCCGACGAAGGACGGACCGTCGACAAGCTTCAGCGCCCCTTGCGCTTCCACCCGCGTGCGGCCGGGAAGGATGGCCACGGCATTATCGACATTCCAGCCGGTGCCGGCCGGGCGCATGTTCAGTTCCACATCACGCACGGTGGTGCCATCGGCAACGATCGCCGGCAGGCGGATGGTGGCGCGGCCCGGCACCTGCGGCACCGGAACACGCGCGGCCATCTCCACGAGCGCGTTCAAACGCCGCTGCGCAGATGCGTGCGGATCGCGGCCCGTCTTGCCGTTCACCAGCTCACCCGTCAGGCGGTTCACATCCACCTGCTGCCCGTCTGCGGTCAGCAGAAATTCCGGCTTGTCACCGGTATCGAGCGTTGCCTCGCCCGTCACCACATACGGATTGTCCAGCGCACCCACTTCGACCCGGTATTCGGGAATGCGGATGCGGTCGTTTGTCAGTTCGAACTTGCCCTTGGTGCGCGGCGGCGGCGGCGGCTTGATGCCCTTCGGCACCACGGGCTCTACCGGCGCATCCAGGAAGGCCATCGAAAAATCACCCTTGTAATCGGGTTTGCCGGCGGTCACGGCAAGCGCACCGTCCAGCTGCACTTCGACTGGCTGCACATCCGGGCGCACCTTCATGCGCAAGGGCACGGCGCCGGATACGGAATCGGGCGCGCCGCTGGAGAGCGAAAACTGCGCCTCATAACCATCGAGTGTCGCATTACCATCCGCACGCCAGGGACCTGCCAGCGATGTCGCCGACATCTTGGCGGTAAGGCCTGTCAGATGGCGCGTGCGGCCGGTGCCGTCATCGATGAATTCGATCTGGCCGCCCTCGATATGGACATCCTCCAGCACGACATTGCGGGCGGGAATATCCGGCTGGCTGCCGCGCGTCCAGTCGAGGCGGCCATCCTTCAGAAGGCGAATGCGGGCTTTCGGGTGCTCCAGCCGCATGTCGAAAATGCGGGCTTCGCCAGAAAGGAAGGGCGCAAGCTCCATATCCATGGAAAAGCGCTCGACCTGCACCAGCGGCGTGCCATCGACATCCTGCCCCACCCTGACATCATGCAGGGTGACCGAGGGAAACGGCAGGATGCGGGCATCGACGGCGCCATGGACAGAGACCTTCTTGCCGAGGATATGGCCGGCCTGCTCTTCGAACTCCCGTCGAAAATTCGACCAGTCGACGAAGAACGGCGCCAGCAAGGCCGTAAACAGCGCAATGACCACAAGGCCACCGAGCAACAGCATTATCCGTCCGAGCACCTGTTCATTCTCCTGAGAGCGCCGCCTGACTCAACAGATCCACCGGCTGCTCTAACATTTTGAATCGATTCGTCATTGTCCCGCGCCAGCCAAGCCCGCCTCCTCAGCAAGGCTTAAAACCTTCGCAGCCGCACTCTACCTGATAACCCCAACCGGTTTAAGAACAAAATTCCTGAACAGTCATAAAGCCTTAAGCGCGCCGGATCATGCGCCTTGGCGAAGGATCTTGCCGGGGTTGAAGATATTGTGCGGATCAAGGCTGTGCTTGATTGCGCGCATCAGGTGAAGGGCGGAACCGGCCTCCTGTTCCAGAAACGTCATCTTGCCCTGGCCAATGCCGTGTTCGCCGGTGCAGGTGCCGCCCATGGCGAGCGCACGGCGGTTCAGCCTTTCGACAAAGGCTTCCGTGCGCGCGACAGCTTCAGCATCCTTGTCGTTAAACAGGATCAGCACGTGAAAATTACCATCGCCGGCATGGCCGACGATGGGCGCCAGAAAACCGTGTTCGACAATATCGGCATGGGTTTCAGCCACGCATTCTGCGAGCTGGGAAATCGGCACGCAGACATCGGTGGAGAGGCCAGCCAGATGCGGCGCAAGCGCCCGCGAGGCCCAATAGGCATCATGGCGGGCCTTCCACAGCTTTGCCCGCTGCTGGGCATCTCCGGTCCACTCAAAACCTTCACCGCCGCATTCGGCGGCAATCATGGCGAACTGTTCCGATTGCAGCGGCACGGTGTCTTCGGTGCCGTGGAACTCCAGAAACAGCGTCGGCTTTTCAGCATAGTTCAGGCCGGAATAGGCATTGCAGGCGCGCATCTGCACGGCATCCAGCAGCTCGATGCGGGCGACCGGAATGCCCATCTGGATGGTCATGATCACGGCGTCGCAGGCAGCCTTCACCGTCTCGAAGGCGCAGACCCCGCCGCCGATCTTTTCCGGAATGCCCTGCAGGCGCAGCGTGATCGAGGTGATGATGCCAAGCGTGCCTTCAGACCCGACGAAAAGCCGCGTCAGATCATAACCGGCCGAGGATTTTCGCGCGCGGGTGCCCGTGACCACCTCTTCACCATCGGCCGTCACGACGGTGAGCGAGAGAACATTGTCCTTCATCGTGCCGTAGCGCACCGCATTGGTGCCGGAGGCGCGGGTGGCCGTCATGCCGCCGATGGAGGCATTGGCGCCGGGATCGATGGGAAAGAACAGCCCCGTGTCGCGCAGATAGGTGTTCAGCGCCTCGCGCGTTACGCCCGGTTCCACCGTCACGTCGAGATCTTCCGGCGACACGCGCAGCACCTTGTCCATGCGGGTGGTATCGAGCGAGATGCCGCCGGAGGGCGCATTCACCTGCCCTTCCAGCGAAGAGCCGGTGCCAAAGGCAATGACTGGCACGCGGTGGGCAGCGCAGGCCTTTACCACCGTCTTGATATCCTCAACCGATTCGGCAAACACGACGCCATCCGGCAGTTGCGGCGGCAGATAGGTCGTGGTGTGGGCGTGCTGCTCGCGAAAGGCCTGGCCGGTCTGTAACCGGTCGCCAAGGCTTTGCTTCAGAATTCCAAGAACAGCCGCGATGCCCTCTTCATTGCGTGGGCCGGGTTGCGCGTCTCTCATCACCATCGTCATGTCTCCCGATCGGGCCATATCCGCCCGTCATGTGCTGTAACGCTTGGTACGGGAGCCGTTGGTGGTTGTCCATATCGAAGGCAATTTCGCCTTGGCAGTGGTTCCGTTGGCTCACCCACCTGCACCGGGAGTGGGTGCTCTGGAGATAGCCCGTTTACCGTATCCGCGAAGACAATCAGCGGTGGCATTGCTGGCGCAAAAGATGACAGCTAATAGTTTTTTGCTTTCGAAGGTCGCCACGCGGGACCGGGTTATCTTGTGCAGATGACAGCATTTTGCTGTGCCAAAGCATTTTTCAAACATGTTTGACCGCACGCCCTGGCGCCGAACCGGCCCAGGCTGCCGGATATTGTTCAGGGACGGATGATGAAGTTTACTCAGATCGGGCTGGCCCTCAGCCTTTTTGCGCTTGCCGGATGCCAGACGGTGGACCCCAATTCCCCGCAGGAGCTGAAGAAGGCCGAGTATCAGCGCCTGATGACGGATGCCAACAAGGCAAATTGCAAACTGCTGCTGCAGTTGAATACCCACCGCGCTCAGCAGAAAAAGGAGCTTGTGACCGACCATCGTTGCGGCGTGATCACCGGAACGAACCCGGCGGGCGGCATCCATCCGGTCAGCTTCGTTCCGGATCTTGCCATCAACGGCATTCCACTCCCCCTGGGCGGCCTGATGAAGCTTGCCGTGCAGATGGACCGCAACGACCGGGAAAACAAGGCGCTTGCAACAGCCCTGCCGGCATGGGCTTCGCAGAACGAGGGTGCCAAGCAGGCTTATCGCCTGCTCTTGTTCTTCAAGTTCACGCCTGAGGAGATTGCTACTCTGAAGGATAGCCCCGACTTCAAGGACGCAGCCTACAGGAACGGCGAGAGCATGAAGTTTGCCGAGGCAAATCCTGAGATCGCCAAGGAGATGCGCCAGCCCACCTGATGATCGGCAGCCGTAAAGAGCGTCCCGGCCGCCACGCGCGGCCAGGACTACCGGATGCCGGGCTACTCCGCCGCCAGAAGCGGTTTTTCCTCGGCATTGGCGGCACCCCTATGGGCGCGCTCCAGTTCCTCGTGCAACCGCTCTTCTTCATGAGAATGCGGCTTGGCGAAGCGGGCAATCAGCAGGTAGGCAACCGGCGTCACATACAGCGTCACCAGAGTTGCAAGGCCTAACCCGCCAACGATGACCCAGCCGAGCGCCACGCGGGCTTCGGCCCCGGCACCGGCAGCCAGCACCAGCGGCACGCCACCGAGAATGGTGGCAATCATCGTCATCATGACAGGGCGCAGGCGCAGGCGGCAGGCTTCTTCGATGGCCTGACGCACGGCAACACCCTGGTCACGCAGCTGGTTGGCAAATTCCACGATGAGAATGCCGTTCTTCGCCATCACGCCCACCAGAAGCACAAGGCCAATCTGGCTGTAGACGTTGAGCGTCGAGCCCGTGATCACAAGCGCAAAAACGGCGCAAGCCAGGCCGAGCGGCACCGTTGTCATGATGATCAGTGCCGAAAGCACGCTTTCGAACTGGGCGGCGAGCACGAGGAAGATGATGGCGATGGCAAAACCGAAGGTAATGGCCATGCCATTGGCGTTTTCACCCAGCGTCTTTGCTTCCGCCAACGGCATAAGGCGAGAACCGTTCGGCAGCAGCGGCTGGGCAAGCCTTGTCACTTCCTCAAGGGCTGCGCCGAGAGACACGCCATCGCCGAGGCTTGCCGAGAGCGAGACGGAGGCCATCTGCTGTTCGCGGTTGAGACGCGGCGAGACCGCTCCTTCCTTCAAGGTCGCGATGGTCGACATCGGCACCACCTTGCCGTCGCCCGTGCGCAGGAAAACGTTTTCCAGATCGGTCGGATCATTGATCGGCTGCATGGAGGAGATGAGTTTCACCGGCAGCGCCTCGCCATCAACGAAGACATCGACGATGGAGCGTCCTTCGAGCAGCGCCTGCATGGAATTGGAAAGCCCGGTGATATCGATGCCGAGATCAGACGCGCGCTCGCGGTCGATGGAGACCGACAGCTGCGCCTGCGTCGGCTCGTTGTCGAGCCGCGGCGTGACGAAGGACGGGCTTTTCTCCATGGCCTGCACCAGCTGCAGCGCCGCCTGGGTGAGGCTTGCATGATCGGCACCGACCAGCGCCACCTGCAAACCGCTGCCGGCACCACGAATGCGCAGGCTGTTCGACTGGATGGCAAAACCGCGAAGCGCCGGCACGCGGGCGGCGGCCGCATTGATGTCGCTTGCAATCTCATCCTGGCTGCGGGTGCGCTCTTCCCACGGCGCCAGCGTCATCACCATGAAGCCGGTGTTGGAGGAGCCACCCATGCCGGAAATCGAAAACAGATTGCGGATTTCGCCGGAATCGATCAGCGGCTGCAGGTTTTCCTCTACCCGCTGCAACTGGTCCTGCGTGTATTCGAGACTGACCCCCTGGGGTGCTGTGGCGCGCATCATGATCATGGAGCGATCCTCGCGCGGTGTCAGCTCGCTGGTGACAAGCCCGAAGGCGACATAGGCGGCGCCCATGATGACGGCGCAGACGGCAATGACCACAACAGGCGCATTCATGCAAAACTGCAGCGTGCGGGCATAGGTGGCGGCAAACAGGTTGCCGAAACCGGCCAGCAGACCCTTCGGCTCCACCATCGGTTTTGTCAGCATGCGCGAGGCCAGCATCGGGCAGAGCGTGAGCGCGGTGATCGACGACAGGCCGACGGCAAGCGCCAGCACGAAACCGAATTCACGAAACAGGCCGCCGAGCTGGCCCGGCAGGAAGGAGAGCGGAATGAAGACGGCGGCAAGCGTGGCGGTTGTTGCGAGAACCGCGAAAAACACCTCCTGCGTGCCGAGAATGGCAGCAGCGCGCGGGCCTAGCCCCTGCGTTCGCCGCCGCACGATGTTTTCCAGCACCACGATCGCATCATCCACCACAAGACCGGTTGCAAGAACGATGGCGAGAAGCGTCAGGATGTTGATGGAAAAGCCGACGAGATAGATGGCCGACAGCGTACCGATCAGCGCGACCGGCATGGTGAGCGCCGGAATGAGGGTCGCCCGCCAGTCGCGCAGGAAGAGATAGAGCACGGCCACGACGATGAGTGCCGAAAGGCCGAGCGCCAGTTCCACCTCGTGCAGCGCGCCGCGAATGAAGGTGGCATCGTCAGAGGTGATGACGATACGGGTGCCCTCGGGCATTGCCGCCTGCAGGGAGGCGACGGCGGCCGCAACGCCCGTGGAAATGTTGAGCGTATTCGACTGGGCCTGGCGGATGATGCCAAGGCCCACGCCCTGCACGCCGTTGGAGCGCAGCGTCGTGGTTCCGTCATCCGGGCCGAGCGTGACACCGGCCACGTCGCGCAGGCGGATATTGTCCTTGATCAGCACGTTTTCAAAATCGGCCGGCGTCGACAGGTTTGCCGTGGCGCGCACGACAATATCCTGCGTGCGGCTGGTGAGCGAGCCGGCCGGCACGTCGAGGGCGGCGCTCGCCAGGGCATTCGACACATCGGCCACCGTCAACCCGCGGCTTGCAAGGGCTGCCTGATTGATATCGACGCGAAAGATCTTTTCCTGGTCGCCGTAAAGCTCGACGTCGGCCACCCCTTCGACGGCGGCCAGCCGGTCGCTGATCTCGTTATCGACGAGAAGCGTCAGGTCTTCCATGGAGAGCGTGGAGGAGGTGACGGCAAGGCGCATGATCGGCTGCGAATCCGAATCGGCCTTGACGATGCGCGGATCGTCGGCGCTTTCCGGCAGCTGATCGGAAATGCGGCCGATGGCATCGCGCACATCGTTCGCGGCAACCGCCAGGTCCACCGTATCGTTAAATTCCATGGTGACGCGGCTGGCGCCGAACTGCGATTCCGACGACAGGCCCTTGAGGCCCGACACACGCGCCACAGCCCCTTCGATGACCTGGGTCAGCTCCTGGTCCACCGTCTGCGGGGCGGCGCCATCATAGGTCGTGCGCACGGTAATGACTGGCTGGTCGACATCGGGCAGTTCGCGCACCTCAACGCCCACGAGCGCGGCAAGGCCGGCCACGACGATCAGCGTGTTGATGACGGCGGCCAGAATGGGACGGCGCACGAAAAGCGCCGTGAAGGTGGCCTTGGAATCCTCGATCTTCAGATCTGAATTATCGCTCATTGACGCGCCACCTCCGCCGGCTTCTCGCCTGCCCCCTGCAGCCGCACCGGCTGGCCTTCGCGCACGCGCTGCAGGCCTTCGATGACGATCCTGTCTTCCGGTTTCAGATCCGCATTCACCAGCACCATATCGGGATTGCGCTGGATGATGGCGACACGCACCTTGGCAGCCTTGTCGGCCTCGATCTTCCAGACATAGGCGCCTTCGGCATCCCATTGTACCGAAAGCGGATCGACGGCCGGGAAGGTTTCGCCCTCAAAGCGCATGGAAACGGCAAAGGACATGCCGGCCCGCAGCACGTCCGTCTGGTTGTCGATGCGGGCACGCACGCGAATGGTGCGGCTTGCCGCATCCACGCGGTTATCGATGCTTTCCACCTTGCCGGCAAACACCTGTCCGGGACGGCTGATCGAGGTGGCTTCCACCGCCATGCCCGGCGTGATGGCCGTAACGAAGCGCTCCGGCGCCCAGAAATCCACGAGGATTTCCGAGCGGTCATCAAGCGTTACGACGCTGGCCTGAGTGGTGACGTTGTCGCCGACATTGATGGCGACGATACCGGCAATGCCATCGATCGGGGCCAGAATATCGCGGCGGCGCAGGTTGAATTCGGCAGTGCTGACGGCAAGCTTTGCCGATTCCTCGGCGATCTGTGCGTCGAGCACGTCAAGCCGCGCGACCGATTGCAGGTTGCGATAGGAGCTGGATTTTTCAACCGCACTGCGCAGCGAGACGCGAGCCTTGTCCAGCTCGATCTTCTGTTCTTCGTCATCGAGACGCGCCAGAACCTCGCCCTTCTTGACCTTCTGGCCGGAGACGACCCGGATCTCATCGATAGTGCCGGTGGCCTGCGGCATAACAACGACAGACTGGATGGCCGTGCCGCTTCCGATGGCGTTCAAACGATCGTTGACCTTGTCCATCACAACGGTACGGGTGACGACCAGCGGCGCACGCTGACCACCCTGGCCCCTGCCGCCCTGCCCTGCCTGACCACCTTGGCCACCGGCCCTTGCCGGCTGCGCGCCCGAATCGGAACCGCCATTGTTGCTGCCATTTCCGGACACTCCGGGCTGGACAAGCGCCACGGCCTGTTGCGGGACGCCCATACGCACAAGCGCATGACCGGCATCTGGACTGACGATCAGCCATAGACAGAGACCTGCCAGCAGCATGACAAGACTGAGGAGCAATTGCTTCCAGATGCGCATTCGGCACTCCGATGGGGGGATGAGATATTACAAGTCAAAGTATCACGTTTAGCAAGGACTTAAGCAATGCCAGATTGCCAACCTTGCCGAATTGTAACCTAACGGATTCTCACACCGGCGTGAACGGCGCTTTGGAAAAGGCGCTGGGGGGCTAACCGCCTGAAAACGCGCCGATCTGCCCGTCATCTGGCCTTCGCTGCGGTGTCAGGCTGGAATAAAAGCAGAACATGCTCTATGGCCTTGTTCTTCGCAAATCATTAGATTGGCCTGATGACGAACAGTTTTGACGATATTCCGTTCTTTGACGAAGAACCGGATCACACGCCACGCCAGAAGCCTGCCGCATCGCCCGCCGGAGCAGCAACACCGGCGCCGGGTGGGCTTGGCCTTGCCGCCCGCGCCATGGCCGCGCGTGACCAGCACCGGATGCCCGACTATCTCTCTGGCCTCAACCCGGAACAGCGCGACGCCGTGGAAAGCATGGATGGCCCGGTTCTGGTTCTCGCCGGCGCCGGCACCGGCAAGACGCGGGTGCTGACCACCCGCATCGCCCATATTCTCGCGACCAACCGCGCCTATCCGAGCCAGATCTTGGCCGTCACCTTCACCAACAAGGCGGCGCGCGAGATGAAGGAGCGCATCGGCGTTCTCGTCGGCGGCGCCGTCGAGGGCATGCCGTGGCTCGGCACATTCCACTCGATCGGCGTCAAGATCCTGCGCCGTCATGCGGAACTCGCCGGTCTTCGCTCGGATTTCTCCATTCTCGATACGGATGACGTGCTCCGGCTGATCAACCAGCTGATCCAGGCCGAGGGGCTCGACGACAAGCGCTGGCCCGCCCGCCAGTTCGCCGGCATGATCGACACCTGGAAGAACAAGGGCCTGACGCCGAAGGACATTCCCGAAGGCGATGCGCGCGCTTTTGCCAACGGCAAGGGCCGCGAGCTTTACGCCGCCTATCAGGGCCGGCTGAAGACGCTGAACGCCTGCGATTTCGGCGATCTCCTGATTCACCCGATCGACATCTTCCGCCGCAACCCGGATATCCTGCGCGAGTACCACCAAAAATTCCGCTACATCCTGGTGGACGAGTATCAGGACACCAATACCGCCCAGTATATGTGGCTGAGGCTGCTTGCCCAGCGCCCGAAAGACGTGCCGCAAAACGTCTGCTGCGTCGGTGACGACGACCAGTCGATCTATGGCTGGCGCGGCGCGGAGGTGGACAATATCCTGCGCTTCGAGAAGGACTTTTTGGGCGCCAAGGTCATCCGGCTGGAACGCAACTACCGCTCCACCGAACATATTCTTGGCGCTGCCGGCCATCTGATTGCCCATAACGAAGGCCGCCTCGGCAAGACGCTGTTTACCGAGCGCACCGATCCCGATGACGAAAAGGTGATCGTCCACGCCGCCTGGGATTCGGAAGAGGAGGCGCGTGCCGTCGGCGAAGAGATCGAACAGCTGCAACGCTCCGGACATGCGCTGAACAATATCGCGATCCTCGTGCGCGCCTCTTTCCAGATGCGCGAGTTCGAAGACCGGTTTGTGACGCTTGGCCTCAACTACCGGGTCATCGGCGGCCCGCGCTTTTACGAGCGCCTCGAAATTCGCGATGCAATGGCCTACTTCCGCCTCGTCTGCCAGCCGGCCGACGATCTCGCCTTCGAGCGCATCATCAACACGCCGAAACGTGGTCTTGGCGACACCACGGTGCGCAACCTGCATGATTATGCCCGCGCCCGCGACATTCCGATGCTGTCTGCCGCTGGCGATATCATCGAGACCGACGAGCTGAAGCCCAAAGCCCGCAAGGCGCTGTTCGACGTGGTGCAAAGCTTTGCCCGCTGGAGCGAGCGGCTGGAAAACACGCCCCATACCGAGCTTGCCGAGCAGATCCTCGAAGAGTCGGGCTATACCGACATGTGGAAAAACGACAAGTCCGCCGAAGGGCCCGGCCGCCTCGACAACCTGAAGGAACTCATCCGTTCGATGGAGGCGTTCGAGAGCATGCGCGGCTTCCTTGAACATGTCTCGCTGGTAATGGATGTCGAGCAGAACGAAAATCTCGATGCCGTGTCGATCATGACGCTGCATTCGGCCAAGGGGCTGGAATTCGAAACCGTGATCCTGCCCGGCTGGGAGGAAGGCCTGTTTCCGCACCAGCGCGCGCTGGATGAAGGCGGCCGCTCAGGCCTGGAGGAAGAACGCCGTCTCGCCTATGTCGGCATCACCCGCGCAAAACGGCGCTGCCACATCTGGTTCGTCTCCAACCGGCGCATCCATGGCCTCTGGCAATCCACCATGCCGTCACGCTTCCTCGATGAACTGCCGGCAGCCCACGTGGACGTCGCTGCCGCTGCCGATACCGGTTACGGCGGTTATGGCGGGCGCGGGGGTTATGGCCAATCGCGCTTCGACAAGGCCGAACCTTTTCAGAATTCTTATTCGACACCCGGCTGGAAACGCGCCCAGGCCAACAAGACCGATGCCACCCGCGACAACTGGGGCAGCCGCTCCGGCCACGCGGTGGAGCGCATCGGCTACGGCGAAAGCGGCCCGAAGGCGCGCACCATCGATGGCGAACTGGTGGCCAAATCGGTCGCCACAACGCCGTCGAAATTTACGGTCGGCGACCGCGTCTTCCACATTAAGTTCGGCAACGGCCACGTCGCCTCCATCGAGGGCAACAAGCTGACCATCGATTTTGACAAGGCCGGCCAGAAACGTGTGCTGGACGGGTTCGTGGAGAAGGTCAGCTAACCCTCCCCCCGAACTGGCAGAAAAGGATCGACCGCATGAACCTTGTCGAGAGCGATTTTGTGGAGCTTGCCAAGTGGCGGCAGTACCTTCATGCCATGCCGGAGGTTTCCGGCGAGGAGCATGAGACGGCCGCGGAGGTGGTGCGGTTTCTGACGCAGCAGGCATCGCCGGACGAGATCATCACCGGGCTTGGCGGCACGGGTGTTGCGGCGGTGTTCCAAGGCGCCGATGCCGGTCCGACCATAATGTTTCGTGCCGAACTGGATGCGCTTCCGATCGCGGAACTGTCCGATGACCTGCCGTATCGATCGCAGGTCGCCGGCAAGGGCCACATGTGCGGCCATGACGGACATATGGCAACGCTTGCGGCGCTTGCCTTTTCCTTCTCAAAAAAGCGCCCGGCCTCCGGTCGCGTGATCCTGCTGTTCCAGCCGGCGGAGGAAACCGGAGCGGGTGCCGCTGCCGTTCTGGCCGACGAAAAATTCAAAACCCTCACACCGGTCTATACGTTTTCGCTGCACAATATGCCGGGCATCCCCTTCGGCAAAAGCTCGATAAGGGCGGGTGCGGCCAACTGCGCTTCCTGCGGGCTAAAGATCAGTTTTACGGGCAAGACGGCGCATGCCTCCATGCCGGAAACCGGCCTATCGCCGGCCCCGGCCGTTGCAAGCCTCATTCCGGCGCTGACGGATCTGCGTCAGGGCGATATCCGCGGCGGCGACCTTGTGCTGGCAACCGTTACGCATGTGTCGGTCGGCGAACCCGCCTTCGGCATCGCGCCGGGTTCTGCCGAGCTTTGGGTGACGCTGCGCACGGTGAACGACGATGCGATGGCGGACGTGCGGGAAAAGGCGGAGGCGCTGGCGAAGCATGCGGCCCATCAAAACGGCCTTTCCGTCTCCTTCAGCTATCACGACGAATTTCGTCACTGCATGAACGATGCAGCAGCCGTCGAGATCATCCGCGCGGCGATGGATGCAGAAGACCTGCCGCATGAGGAAGGCGAGACATTCCGGGCTTCGGAAGATTTCGGCCGGTTTGCGGACGTGTCGAAATCGGCGATGTTCTTTCTCGGCGCCGGTGAAAACCATCCGGCCCTGCATAACCCGACCTATGATTTTCCTGACGCGCTGATTCCGATCGGCGCCCGCATCTTCAAGCGGATTGCCAACGATCTTCTCGGCTGAGCATCGCTCGCGACGGCATCATCTCCACACGAAAATGCCGCAGGCTCTTGCGGGCCTGCGGCATTTTTCGTGAAGACAGGAGATAAGGATCAGCCGTCGTTTTTCAGGTAATCGACCAGCGTGCGGCGAGCCTCACCATCCGCTCCGCCATCCGTCGATGGCGGTGCGCCGCGCGGGTTGATCTTGCGCATGGCGGTTGCCGGGATGCTGCCGTTGTGGCGGTCGACGATGATCATGTGGGTGATTTCGCCGCGCTGGAAGGCTTTCAGGAACCGGTTGTAATCGGCAAAGGCGACGCAGCCGTGCGAATCGCCACGGGTGCGCAAGAGGTAGCTGTGGGCGAGAAGACCGGTACGGCCGAGCGGTGCCACGCCATCGGTGGGTGTCAGGCGAATGGCGGCCACGCCATGGAACAGCGTTTCGCGCATGGACAGCTTGTAGGTGCCCGGCGGTGTCGGCCCGCGCATCTTCACATGGGTGAATTTCGGGTTGTCGCGCATTTCGCCGATGCCGGAATGCGCTTCCAGCTTTTCGCCGTTCGGCATGTGAACGACGCCGTTGGTGATGTCATAAACGGCAATCTTGGAGCCGCCGCGGTCGGGCCACGGCACGGCCGGAGTTATGCTCTTCATCGGGTTTTCAGGCCGGGCGAAGGCGAGTGCCTGCGGGGATTCCTGCTCTTCCTCTTCGGCCTCCTGCGGAGCGCCGGTGCGGCCGGGCTTGACGACAGCACGCTCGGCCGGCTTGGCCATCGCGAGCGCCAGCGCATTGGCCGGCGGCCGGCCGACAGGCAGCGGACCTGCCATCGGCAGGCTGTCGTCTTCATCCGGGCCGATCGCCTGCGCCACGGCGAGTTCCGCCGGGCTCTGCAGGTCAGCCACTTCCACTTCGCCGCCTTCAGCATTGCCGGCGGGCGAAGCGTCCCAGGCCGTTTCGGTGGGCGGTGCAATCAGCACGGTGTTTTCGAGCGCCGAAGCAAGGGCGGTTTTCACCGCCTCCCCTTCAGGGCGCTTTTCGGCAAGGCTTGCAAATTTCTTGGCATCTTCCGCCGCCGCCAATGCAACCGAAAGGCTGTCCTTGACGTTATTGGCTGCGGCCCGCGTGGCTGTGAGGTGGGCAAAATGCGCATCCTCCAGCCGGGCGACCTTCGGTGTTGCGCCGGATGAGAGGCGTGAAAATTTCGCAACGCGAATCACGCGCTCGTCCGAGACCGGCGCAGCGAGCGGCTTAAGGTCGAGGGACGCGCGCAGTTGATAGCTGAAATTCGAAGGCTGGATGGAGGCCATGCTGTGCACGGTCGCCAAGGCTGCGATCATCCAGGCACCCACGGCAAGACCGGTGCCCATCAGCATCGTATATTTCATCAGACCGCGCGTGGCGGGCGTTTTGGCTGGATATCGTGAGGTTCGTGGGACGGATCGCTCCGTCGCAAAAGCCAGTGCCATGATACGCTTCACCCTTTTACCGCTACTCGAACACACGGCACAAAACACCGCACACAAAAGGAGAGACCAACACCGGACATGTGGCGCAGGCCCACGGTCTCTTCCGAACAGCGATCAGGATGACGAATTATGGTAACCAATGTGTTTACGTGGCCCCCTCTTCAGTACGAAGGCCATTATAAACGGATACGGCCGGAAGTTTAGCGAAAATGCGACAAAGGCACGGCAAAGCCTCAAAAATGCCGCGCCTTCGCAATTTCCGGTAGAAATTCTATGGTTTATCCATCGTTACCACGCACTTTTACGCGTTCAAAAAAGAACCACGGGCGTAAACGAACCCCGATCACATTTCCGGCAAAAGCAGCAATGGCCCAGAGATAACCGTGCAGGCTGCCGGATGCGATCCCGGAAAAGTAGGCGCCGATATTACATCCGTAAGCGATTCGCGCGCCGTATCCGAGCAGCAGACCACCCACCACGGCCGCAAGCACGGAGCGTAGCGGAATGTCGAGCGAGGGTGCAAATTTTCCCGCAAGGGCCGCCGCCAGCATGGCACCGGCGATGATGCCGAAATCCATGACCGAGGTGACATCCGCAAACACGCTGGATGCCAGCGCCTTGGCATTGCCCGGCGTCTGCCAGTAGGCCCATTGCGCCACATCGATGCCAATCAGCTGCGCGCCCTTGGCGCCCCAGAGCGCAAAGGCCGACGTGATACCCCAGGGGCGACCGGCAATCGCAAGCGTTGCAAAGTTCAGGACAACCAGTGCCACGGCACCGGCGACAAGCGGCCAGGGGCCGCGCAGATAACGCTGGAAGCCGGTGCGAACAGGGGCAGGCTCCTGTTCCAGGCTGCCGCGCCGACGCCGTTCCACGACAACAGTGATGGCGGCAATGGCGCCAAAGATCAGCAGGGAGACGACAATGCCACCGAGTGCGCCAAAGCTTTGAAAGAGAGCGGTCGGCGGCAAAGACGGCAGGCTTGCCCACCAGTTGAAATGCAGCGTGCCGAGAAGCGAGCCGACGATGAAGAAGAACAGCGTGACCAGCATGCGCGCATTGCCGCCGCCGGCGGTAAACAGAGTGCCCGACGCGCATCCGCCGCCCAGCTGCATGCCGATGCCGAACATGAAGGCGCCAGCGATGACCCCGAAACCAGCCGGCGAAATATTCCCACGCACCTCATGGCCAAACAGCGTACCGCCTGAGAGGACCGGGAAGAACAGGATGACGGCCAGCGCCAGCAGCAGCATCTGCACGCGAAGGCCGCGTCCCCTGCCCTCGGCGATGAACACGCGCCAGGCCGACGTAAAGCCGAAGGCTGCGTGATACAGCGAAATGCCAAGCGCCCCGCCAATCAGGAACAGCGCACCCTGCGCCGGTCCATAAGCGAAGCCGAGCGCCAGCGTGCCGGCCACCAGCACAACAAGGGCAGCAAGCCCCGGCGCGCCAAGCGGCGGCAGGCTCGACGCGCGGGGCGCAATCGATGAGTTCGCAAAAGTCATGATGATCTCCTGAAGGTATGTGATTCAATTAGGGCACCACTCCTCTGTCTTCGAGGAATCCCGTTCCAACTTGATGGCACCCAGCGGAAAGACGTTCCGGCGCAGCGGCAAGGACGCTTGCACAACGACAGCGCTTGATCCGCCGCGTAAGGCTTGGCATCTTGAGCGATCAAAACGCATGGAGACGATCATGAAGGCCCTGCTGCTCATCGATATCCAGAACGGTTTCTGCCCTGGCGGAAACCTGCCCGTGGCGGGGGGAGACCAGATCGTGCCCATCGTCAACCGGCTGATCGAGGAAGGCTCCTATGATCTGGTGGCGGCCTCGCAGGACTGGCACCCGGAACGTCACGGCAGCTTTGCCTCGCAGCATCCGGGCACAAAACCGTTCGACATGGGCGAGCTATCCGGCCAGCCGCAGGTGCTGTGGCCGGATCACTGCGTGCAGGGCACGCCGGATGCCGACTTTCATCCGGATCTCAACACGGATGCCATCGACTACATACAGCAGAAGGGCGAAAACCCTGCCGTGGACAGCTATTCCGCCTTTCGCGACAACGACCAGGCGGCCATTACCGGCCTTGCCGGATACCTTCGGGCGCAGCAGGTGAGCGAACTCGACATCTGCGGCCTTGCAACCGATTACTGCGTCAAATTTTCAGCGCTGGATGCCCGCGCCATGCTGCCGGATGTGAAGGTGCGCTTCATCGAGGATGCCAGCCGAGGCATCGACCCCAAGGGCGTTGCCGCCGCCATTGCCGAAATGCGCGACAACGGTGTGGTGATCGTCACCAGCGATGCAATCCTCGCCGACTAAATGCTGCAGCCGGCGGTCACTGGGGGCGGACGTCATCATCCCCAACTGCCGGTTTCAACGAAATGCATGATGGTATCAGTATTCCTGTCTTGTCCCCATTGATGGAGCGCTTTACCAGCGGGGCTCATCAAGAGGACAGAATATGCGCAGCACTCTTTTCCGGCAGGGCGCCAAAGCCGGCATGGTCATCGGATTTTCAACGATGCCCTTCGGACTGCTGTTTGGCGCCGTCGCCGTCGATGGCGGCATGACACCCTTCCAGGCCACGATGATGAGCGGCATCATTTTTGGTGGAGCCAGCCAATTGGTCGGCGTGCAGATGTTCGGCACACACGTTCCGGCCTGGCTGATCGTGCTGTCGGTTTTTGCGGTCAACTTCCGGCACATTCTCTATTCCGCAGCGCTTTCCCCGCATTTGCGAACCTATTCGCATCCGGCTCGTCTCGGCGCGTTGTTTTTCCTGACAGACCCCCAGTTTGCGGAAGCCTCCAAACAGGTCGACCAGCACGGCAAGGTCGAGCCCGCCTGGTACTTTGGCATGGCCTTCGTGGTCTATGGGCTCTGGGTTACAAGTTCGGCCATCGGCGCCCTGTTCGGGCGGATGGTCGGCAATCCGGCATCGCTGGGCTTTGACGTGCTGCTGCCGGTCTATTTTCTCGGCCTCGTGCTCGGCTTTCGCCGGCGCCCGCTGTTTTCCGCCGTGGTGCCGGTCAGCGCCGTCGCCTCCATCCTGGCCATGCACACGGTCGGATCGCCCTGGCATGTCAGCATCGGTGCGCTGGCCGGCATCATCGCTGCCCTTTTCCTGCACAGACCCGCCGAAAACGCCCGCGACGAGAGGTCCCTCTGATGGAACATCTGACCGATCTCCACACCGCGCTGGTCATTCTGGCGGCAGGCATTGCGACCTACCTGACCCGGATCGGCGGCCATCTTCTGATCAGCAATATGACGCGGATCCCGCCACGGCTGGAGACGGCGCTGAATGCGGTTCCGGCAGCGGTTCTGACCACGCTGGTGGCCCCCGCCTTCTTCGATGGCGGCATTGAGGTGAAGATCGCCATGGTGGTAGCGCTGCTCGTCGGCTTGCGCCATCCCGGCCTGCCGCTGCTGGTGGCCGGCTGGGGCGTAGCCATGCTGCTGCGCCACTTCGTCGTTTCCTGATTCTTTCCCGAAGAAGACGTCAGAGCGGCTGCGTCGCCTGCTCCAGCCAGGCTAGGACGTCTGCATCCGAAATGAGCGGAGATAGCTTTTCGCGCACCGTGGCATGGTAGGCATCAAGCCACTGGTGCTCTTCCTCGGTCAGCAGTGCCTTGACCACCAGTCGCCGGTCGATCGGGCACCAGGTCAGCGTCTCAAACCCCATCATCGGCAGATCGCCGCCTTCTATGGGCTGCAGGTCCGTGACAAAAATCAGGTTTTCGATGCGGATGCCGAACGAGCCGGGACGATAATAACCGGGTTCGTTGGAGAGGATCATGCCGGGCAGCAGTTCCTGCGTCGAAAGACGCGCGATACGCTGCGGCCCCTCATGCACGGAGAGATAAGAACCGACGCCATGGCCGGTGCCATGGGCAAAATCGGCGCCGGCCTTCCAGAGCGCGATGCGCGCCAGCGGATCGAGATCGCAGCCGCGCGAACCCTTGGGAAAGCGCGCCACGGAAATGGCGATCATGCCCTTCAGCACCAGCGTGAAGAACTTTTTCTGCTCCTCCGGCACCGCGCCGATGGCAACCGTGCGGGTAATGTCCGTCGTGCCGTTGATGTATTGCGCGCCGGAATCGATGAGGAAGAGTTCGCCGGGTTCCAGCACCCAGTCCGTTTCGGTCGTCACCCGGTAATGCATGATGGCGCCATGCTCACCGGCGCCGGAAATCGTGTCGAAGGAAATGTCCTTCAACGGGTTCTGCAGGCTTTCACCGACGCGGGCGCGAAACGCCTCCAGCGCATTGACCGCCTTGATTTCGCTGACGGTTCCCGGTTGCTGGCCATCGAGCCAATGCAGAAAGGCCACCATCGCGGCCCCATCCTGCACATGAGCCTCTGCCGAACCACGAAGCTCCACGGAATTCTTGACGGCGCGCGGCAGACGGGCGGGGTCGGTCGCCTCGACCACGACGCCGCCGGCATCCTCGATCACCTTTGCCAGCGCGATTGCCGTTGCATCGGCATCGATCAGCATTTTTGCGCCGCCCGCCGCGTAATGCGCCAGCCTTGCCGGAAGCTCTGACGGTTCGAAGCGGTTAGCCAGCGCATTTAGATGGCGGGCCGCCTCTGCGCCGACCTTTTGCGCGGCGACGAACAGCTCGGCCTTGCCATCGTCGAGAATGATGGCACGCGCCAGGGGATGGGGCGTATGCGGCACGTCGGCGCCGCGGATATTGAAGATCCAGGCAATCGAGGAGGGATCGGCAATGAGAACCGCGCGGGCGCCCTTGTCGGTGAGGCCTGCGGCGATTGCGGCAATCTTTTCAGCGGCGGGCTTGCCGGCATGCATGTCCTGCTGCACGGCAACCGCGCCCATCGGCTCGGCCGGACGATCTTGCCAGATGGCATCGAGCGGGTTGTGATCGAGGATGACGAGGCTTCCGCCGCGCGCCGCAAGTGCCGTCGTCAGCCGCTTCACTTCGGCGCCGGCGTGCAGCCAGGGATCGATGCCAAGACGCAGGCCCTTTGGTGCATGGGCGGCAATCCAGCTGTGCGGCGGTTCGCCGACGAGATCGCCGGGGGTGAAGGTTTCTGCATCCACCTGCTGCACGAGCTGCGTCGTATAGCGCCCGTCGACAAACACGATGGCCTGCGAGCGCAGGATCAGCGCCATGCCGGCAGAACCGGTGAAGCCGGTCAGCCACGACAGCCGCTCGGCGCATGCCGGCACATATTCGCCCTGGAATTCATCGGCACGCGGCACAAGAAAACCGTCGATCCCGAGGTCATCGAACCGCTCGCGAAGGGTTTTGACGCGCGCCGGGCCGGCAGCAGGGGACGAAGTGGTTTCGAACGACTGGAACATGGATCTACTTTCGATAAGGGCGATTCCGTTTCGGGCGCGATGTTACCCGAAAATCATCGCCGGACCAGATTGCCGCGCAAATGATGCGCAATTGTGCAGGGATGAGGCACAATTCTCCGCAACAACCGACACCTATGCGCCTGAAGCATGACACCCGTGACGCAGCACCCCTGACTGAACAGCGAAAAACCGCCTATATCTCCATCAACAGGTGAGCGAGAAACCTCACCGACCACAAAGGACCGCTGACATGGCAAATTCATTTTTCCGCAATGCATTCGACCGCGTCGTTGCAGCACGCGAACGCCAGGCAAGCCGTTACGTCACCGGCGCCCTGATGTATCTCGACAACGAAACGCTTGCAACGCTTGGCACCAGCCAGGAAGAACTGCGCCGCAAGGGTGCGACACGCTACGTGTTCTGATCAGCCATCGCATCGGCTTTCCTCCCGGCCGTCGCCTTGCCAGAATACGCATAAGACCCGCTTGAGCACCTCCCCAACGGCTCGCGGGTCGGATCGGTCTCCTCCAGGTCCGATCGCCTCCAAGGCGGCACCTTCGGGTGTCGCCTTTTCCTTTGCTTGCGATACAGTATGCATTGAACGCAATGCTGCGCCGCAAAATAAAGCGGACTAGCCGCCGTGGCGCAGGTGGATCGTCACCCATCCGTTGCGCCAGATGGTGCGCACATGGGCAAGGCCTGCACCATTATAGGCGGCGATCACCTTCCAGCGCTGCGAGGCCAGGATCCCCGACAGGATGACATCGCCGCCCGGCGACAGATGCGTTGCAAGCTGCGGCGCCATCTTGATCAGGGGCCTTGCCAGAATATTGGCAATGATGAGGTCGAAAGGCCCATGGCGACGGAAGGCCGAGGAATGAAAGCCCGGCGCCGTCTCCAGCGTAATGCCCTGCACGATGCCGTTCAGCCGCACGTTTTCAGCCGCCACGCGCACGGCGACCGGATCGATGTCGGTCGCAAGAACCGGAATATTGGCAAGCTTCCTCACACCGATGGCGAGAACGCCGCTGCCGGTGCCGAGATCGAGCGCATTGCGCGGCGGATGCGCCCGCATCACGCGGGCAATGGTTTCCAAGCATCCAGCCGTGGTGCCGTGATGGCCGGTGCCGAAAGCCTGGCCCGCATCGATTTCAATGGCGAGATCACCGGGACGTGCCTTGTCGCGATCATGCGAACCATGCACCAGAAAGCGCCCGGCGCGAACCGGCTTCAGGCCTTCGAGGGACTTGGCGATCCAGTCGATATCGGGCAGAACTTCGCGGGTGATTTCGAGACCGGGATATCCCTCGCCAATCGTTTGCGCAAATCGGCTCAGCACCTCGTCCTCGTCGGCGCGCATCATGTAGACGGAAGCTTCCCAGCGGTCGGCCTTTTCATCCACTTCGGTGGTGCCGATGGCGAAATCCTCCTCGCCGAAGCAAAGCGACAGCAAGTCGAGAATGTCTTCCGATTCGCGCTCGGTGACGGTGACGTAGAGGCGGATCTCACTCAAGGTCTGGTTCTTTCTGCGGCTGGCTTTTCGTGACGGGCATGTCGCGGCCCATCGATACGAAAATCAGCCATGCCACAAAACCTTCCGCCGCATCAAGCAACAGCTTGGATCTTCATGGCCGGCATCAGCCCTTGATCAGGTTTTCCAGCTTCTTCATCGCCGCATCTGGGTTTTCGCCATAGGCAATCGTGCCGGCAAAACGTCCGCCCTTGTTCAGCAGAAACACCGAGGCGGTGTGATCCATGGTGTAGTCGCCGTTCGGGTCCTTCTCGTCCACCGGGACCTTGCGGGCATACACGCGAAACCCCTTGACGACGTCGGCAATCTTGCCCGGATCACCGGAGATGCCGGTGACGCGGTCGGTGACGTTGGAGACATAACGCCCGAGCAGTTCCGGCGGATCGCGCTCGGGATCGACGGTGATGAAATAGGCATTCATCTTGGTGCCATCAGGATCCACCTGGTGCAGCCAGCCGTTCAGTTCAAACAGCGTGGTCGGGCACACTTCCGGGCAATGGGTGAAGCCGAAGAACAGCGCCGTCGGCTTGTTCTGAAAGGCCTTTTCCGTGATCGGCTGGCCGTTTTGCGCCACCAGCGTGAAAGGAACGCCAAACGGGCCTTCAGCAATATCCTTGTTGGAGCGCGTCACTTCAAGCGTCAGCCAGCCGAGAACGGCGGCCATCACGGCGCAGGCAATCCACAAGGCTATTCGGATGGTCTTCATGGCGGATGCGGGCTCCCGGCGTCAACACGATTGCCCTCTTTAAGCCCTGCCCCGCCCGGCTGCAATTCAAGAACGCGTTCACCCGCGCGCCAGACACCGTTCCGCGTCGGATTGCCGCGGCCAGACAACAGCCGATGCGACGACATGCACAAGCCCAAAGGACCAAGCCTACATGCACCAGGCCGCAAGGCTCTGCGACAGGGAAAGATAGATGGCAGACCCATGCGCGACCCAGCCATAAGCCGCAAAAGCGCAGACACCGGTCAGAAATAATGCCGAGGCGACCCATAAAGGCAAATATGAAGGATGCTCAGGTAACCGCATGGCAACTTTCTGGTCCAACACTGATCGGATGCGAAGTTCTTCTTCGACATATCAGGATTAGCGAATGTTTAACACCTGTTTGAGACAGTTTTGCAGCGAGTGGACGTAACCGCGGGTGCATGATCGCGCCTTTCCTAAACCGCATCCAGCCTCATACACCGTCCTCGTCTTCCCAGCCAGGGCCTCAACAGGAACGAACAAGAACCATGACCAGCACACTCGGCAGCAGGACAATGTCGGTAGGCCAACGCCTGATGACGCTTGGCGGCGCAGCCTTCGTCGGAATGGGAACGATCGTGGCGATCGGCTGGTATCAGCAGGCGCGTGTCGAGACGGGGCTGGACCGGGCTGTAGAGATCAACCGGCAGGCCGAGCAACTGACCGCGCTCAAATCCGATAGCCTTGAGATGATTCTTGCGGCCATGGATACCATCGTCGACAAGGACGAAGGAAAGGTGCAGCCAGAACGCCTTCAACTGGTTGCAGAAACAGCAAAGAAACTGGCCGATGGCGCAGCAGACGTTGCAAAACTTGCCGCTCTCGTCGGGCAGCCAAGCCTTTCCGCATCGTTTACAGGTGACGTGGCAACCGTCGCCCAAGCCATCCAGGTGGACCTGACGAAGCTGGTGGAAACGCGCGCTCCGGACGAGGCCTTCGATGTCATCGACGACGCCATCGACGGGACCGGCGAAAAGATCACCACGTCGCTGAGCGAGATCTCGCGACTTGGCAGCGCTCTTGCTGCCGAAAGCATTGCCACGGTGGAGAAAACATCGAGCAACTCGCTGTGGATCCAGTTCATCTGCGGACTTGTTGCCATGGCCTTTGTCGCCGTTCTTCAGATGATCCACGGCGGCGCTATCCGCCGTGGTATCAAAGACCTGAAGGACAGCATGCAGCGCATCGTGGCGGGAGACTGTGAGACGCCGGTGCCGGGACTTGGCGCCAGCGACGAAATCGGCGACATGGCGCGCGCCACCGAAATCTTCCGTCAGGCAAACCTCGACAAGATCCGGCTGGAGCAGGAAACGCAGGAAAACCGGGCGCGCACCGAACAGGCCACGCGCGAGCGCGACGCGCTGCAGAAGGCCGATGCCGAAGCGATCAACACCGCAACGCGGGCACTTGCCGCCGCCCTGACGCGCCTTTCGGAAGGCGATCTCAGCGTCGCCATCGACCGCCCCTTCCGCGAGGACCTGGAACCGGTGCGTGCGGACTTCAACCGGCTGACGGACAAACTGCGCGTCATCATGACGGAGATTTCCGGCAGTTCCAGTTCCATCCAGGCCAATGCCCAGCAGATGCGCTCTGCCGCCGACGATCTGGCAAAGCGCACCGAACAGCAGGCAGCAGCGCTTGAAGAAACCTCGGCAGCGCTGGAGCAGATTACCCGCACGGTGCGCAACGCAACCGACCGGGCCGAAGGCGCCAGCAAGATGGTGAGCAACGCCAAGGATTTTGCCGAACGCTCCTCGCAGGTGGTGACCGATGCCATGGCCGCCATGGAACGCATCGAGGGTGCAACCGGCGAGATTGGCAAGATCATCAACGTGGTCGAGGAAATCGCCTTCCAGACGAACCTTCTGGCGCTGAATGCCGGCGTGGAAGCGGCCCGCGCCGGGGAAGCCGGCAAGGGTTTTGCCGTCGTTGCCCAGGAAGTGCGCGAGCTTGCCGGCCGCGCGTCTGGCGCTGCCAAGGATATCAAGGCGCTGGTGACCCGCTCCAGCGGCGAAGTGCAGACCGGGGTGGCGCTCGTGCGCGCCACCGGCGAAGCGCTGCATCGCATCGGCGATGACGTCTTGAAGATCAACGACGATGTCGGCGCCATCGTCACCTCGGCGCGCGAACAGTTCGTCGGCCTCTCAGAAATCAACTCCGCCATCGGCCAAATGGACCAGACCACCCAGAAGAACGCCGCCATGGTGGAAGAAACCAATGCGTCGAGCCACACGCTGGCCAGCGACGCCGAAAACCTGACCCGCCTGATGGGTCAGTTCAGCCTTGAAGGTTCTGGCCCCCGCGCCCTTGATGCAGCAGCCCAGGCAACTGCGTCCCGCCCCTCTCCCGCTCGCCACCTGATGAACCGGGTCGCGAGCGCCATTACCAGCAGCAGCAGGCCGACAGCGGGTTCGCTCGCGGTCGCAACCAAAGAATGGGAAGAATTTTGACCATGACGAACGCTATCAAGAAGACCGGCGCCTATCTCGAGATCGTGTCGTTCCACCTTGGCGACCAGGAGTTCTGCATCGACATCATGGCCATCCGCGAAATCCGCGGCTGGGCTCCGGTGACGCCGATGCCGCATACGCCGCCTTACGTGCTCGGCCTCATCAACCTGCGCGGCGCGGTGATCCCGGTCATCGACATGGCCTGCCGTCTCGGCATGAAGATGACCGAACCGTCGGAACGTGCGGCAATCATCGTCACCGACATCGCCGGCAAGCTGGTCGGCCTGCTGGTTGAACAGGTGTCGGACATGATGACGATCAAGAGCGAAGACCTGCAGCCGGCGCCGGAAATCATTCCGGAAGCCCAGCGCGCCTTCTGCCGTGGCATCGTGGCGCTGGAAAAGACCATGGTCTGCTTCCTCAACCTCGATACCGTGATTGCCGACGAACTGGCGCAGGCTGCCTGATCCGCGAAGCGGTTGGCTTGATTCGTCCAAAATGCTGCTGGTGGATGACGTTGCCCCGGTCCTTGCGACCGGGGTCTTCGGCGTTATCTCGCCATCACTTCGGTTGGCCCTTCGTCCAGGTGACGGACTGGTTAAATAGCGGCACCGTGGAAATCGCCATCTTGGCCGAACCGTCGGTCAGTTCGCGGGTGTGGACGAGGTAGACGAGCGTGTTGTTTTCCTTGTCATAGATCCGGTTGACGACCATCTTTTTCCAGATCAGCGACATGCCCTGCTTGAACACTTCCTCGCCGCCCGTGGAGAGCGAGATATCGCCAATCTCGATCGGCCCGGTCTGGCGGCAGGCGATGGAATTGTTGGAGGGGTCCTCGAACCATTTGCCGTTCTTCAGCCGATCGAGCACGCCGCGATCGAAATAGGTGACGTGGCAGGTGACGCCCTTCACCTTGGGATCGGTGACGGCGTCCACGATGATATCGTTGCCCATCCAGTCGACGCCGACTTCACCGACAACTTCGGCCAAGGATGGAGAGGCCATCAGCGCGCCAAAAACGGCGGCGGCGGCAAGAAAAAGAGGGGCGCGCATGAACAAGGTCTCCATCAGGGGATGCTGATCACGAGATAGGCATCGGACGGTCGATTGCAAGACGGTCGCGCACCGGGCAGACGTTCAGCGCTTGCGCAGCGTGCAGGCCGTATAACCACCGGCATATAACCGCCCGACCGTCATGCCGATGTGCAGCGGAATGTCGCGAGCGTGAGCGGCCCCCACCGCGCGGGCGATGGCAAGCGTCGCCTCGGCGCAGATCGCGGCGTCTTCCGCTGCATTGTGATGCTTGAACCGCAGGCCGAGATGCGCTGCCAGCACGTTGAGCTTATGCGATGTCAGGTGCGGCCAGACATTCTTCGCCATTTTGACGCTGCAGAGATAGGAAAGCTCCGGATAGGACTGCCGGTAAAGATCGAGACAGGCGCGCCAGACGCTGAAATCAAACGCCGCATTATGGGCAATCATCGTTGCGCCGGAAAAATCGTCGATGAACTCGTCCATCACCTCGGGAAATTCGCCCGCATCCTCCACATGCTCCGGCCGGATGCCGTGGACGGCAATGTTGAAGGAGGAAAAGCGCATGTCGCGCGGGCGGATCATCCGCTCCTCGACCCTGACCACACGGCCGTCCTCGATCCAGGCGAGACCGACCGAACAGGCGCTGCCGCGCTGCTCGTTGGCGGTTTCGAAATCGATGGCAATGGTTTTCAAGGGCGATGTCCTAGCGGGTTTTGTGCTGAGGGTTCTATCTCCCGGCGCTGATTCGGCAAAGCCATCTTGACGACAGGCGAACCGTCTGAGACCTTAAGCCCATGATCAATCTGCGCACCCATCTTGTGATGACCCACACCATCCGCCCTGCAGGGCGTGTGGACGGTCGGCGCATGGCCTGATCAGTCCACACTTCCCTGCCGGTTTAGGCAGGGACCCGTCACATGGCTCTGCCTCGGCTTTTACCAGAACCCGAGAGAGCACGATGCAAGACGAACCACCCGCACAACGACCCAATCCCGATTTCCTCATCCGCGCCGCGCGCCCTTCCGATGTCGAGGCGATCACAGCACTTGTGAACCTGCCGGGCTTTCGCCGGGGAACGCTTCGCCTGCCCTATCAGAGCATCACCGAAACCGCCCGTCGCTTCAGCGACGCCAACCCCAACACCCATGGGCTGGTGGCGGAGCGGCAGAGAGAGATTATTGGCGAGATCGGCCTGATGCGGCAGGCAGGCCGGCGCGCGCATGTGGCATCGATCGGCATGGGCGTTCATGATGCGCATGCCGGGCGCGGCATCGGCTCGGCGCTGATGGCTGCTGCCATCGAC
>JAIXTO010000240.1 GCA_027483885.1 Rhizobiaceae bacterium | reverse complement strand
GTCGCAGTCGAAGAACGTCTCCGAGGCCACTGCCCAGAAGATCGACAATGAAGTGCGCCGCCTGATCGACGAGGCCTATACCGAAGCCCGCCGCATCCTCACCGAAAAGCACGACGCGTTCGTCATACTGGCCGAAGGCCTGCTGGAATACGAAACGCTCTCCGGCGAAGAGATCAAGGCGCTGATCAGGGGCCAGAAGCCCTCGCGCGATCTCGGCGACGATGCGCCGCCCGCGCGTGGATCTGCTGTCCCGAAGGCCGGCGCCAAGAAGGACGAGCCGAAAGGTGACGGCGAGCCGGAAAGCGGGCTGGAACCCCAGCCGCACTAACGGGTCTGCTGTCTGAGGTGAAAAAAAGACCGTCCGGTTCGTCCGGGCGGTCTTTTCCTGTTAAAGGCCGGCGATACTTACCATTTCGGTAACGAGATATAATCGATTTTGACGGTAATTTATGTGCCTGGTGCCGGGATCTATGGCATGAGGCAGGATCGGCGCCGCGCGCGAAACACGCAAATTCGGCCGCCAGTTCAGAATGAGACGCGCGACGCAAGGCGCGCAAACTCCAAGGAGCATGCATGGCACGCCGCTATTTTGGCACTGATGGCATTCGCGGACAGTCGAACGTTTTTCCGATGACACCGGATCTGGCCATGCGCGTCGGAATTGCCGTCGGCACGATTTTTCGGCGCGGTAACCATCGCCACCGGGTGGTGATCGGCAAGGACACGCGCCTCTCCGGTTATATGCTGGAAAACGCGCTGGTCGCGGGTTTTACGGCCGCCGGCCTCGATGTCTTCCTGCTCGGCCCCATCCCCACACCCGCCGTTGCCATGCTGACGCGCTCGCTGCGCGCCGATATCGGCGTGATGATCTCGGCCTCGCACAATCCCTTTGCCGATAACGGCATCAAGCTGTTCGGCCCGGATGGCTACAAGCTGTCGGATGAGCTGGAACAGGAAATCGAGGACCTGCTCGACAAGGATCTTTATTCGCAGCTGGCAAAGCCGGAAGAAATCGGCCGTGCCAAACGCGTCGATGGCGACATCTATCGTTATATCGAATTCGTCAAGCGCACGCTGCCGCGCGACGTGACACTGTCCGGCCTGCGGATTGCCATCGATTGCGCCAACGGCGCTGCCTACAAGGTTGCACCGACAGCGCTCTGGGAACTCGGCGCCGATGTCGTGACCATCGGCAACACGCCGAACGGCACCAATATCAACCTTGATTGCGGCTCCACCAGCCCGGATGCGCTGCGCAAGAAAGTGCATGAAGTGCGCGCCGATATCGGCATTGCGCTCGATGGCGATGCCGACCGCGTCATCATCGTGGACGAGCGCGGCGAGATCATCGACGGCGACCAGCTGATGGCCGTCATTGCCGAAAGCTGGGCCGATGACGAAAAACTGCGCGGCGGCGGCATTGTCGCCACCATCATGTCCAATCTCGGCCTCGAACGTTTTCTCGGCGACAAGGGCCTGACCCTTGCCCGCACCAAGGTTGGCGACCGTTATGTGGTCGAGCATATGCGCCACCATGATTTTAACGTCGGCGGCGAACAGTCCGGCCATATCGTGCTGTCGGATTTCGGCACGACCGGTGATGGGCTGGTGGCAGCGCTTCAGGTGCTGGCCCGCGTCAAGCGTCTCGGCCAGCCGGTGAGCGAAGTCTGCCGCCGCTTTGAGCCGGTGCCGCAGCTTTTGCGCAATGTCCGCTTTTCCGGCGGAAAGCCGCTTGAAGATATCATCGTGCGCCAGGCCATCGACAGCGCCGAAGCGGAACTGGGCGGCAAGGGCCGCCTCGTCATTCGCCCGTCCGGCACCGAGCCGCTGATTCGCGTCATGGCGGAAGGCGATGATCGCAGCCAGATCGAACGCATCGTCGGCGACCTGATCGGCGTCATTGCCAACGTGCGCACGGCCGCCTGAAACGGCCTTCCGGCTGACATGCTGACCCGCAGGCCATGCGCTTGCGGGTTTTTTTATGGGTTTTTCCTGGCACCCTCTAACGGAAGGTAAACGCAAAGAGGTTTGAATTCGCGAGCGTTTATATCTTGTTAGGCTTAATTGCTCCTTTACCTTTTTGGTTAATGATCGCTCCAGATTTGAAGAACGACGCCACCTTGCGCGCTTTACGATTTTGGAATGCGGAGCCTGATTCCATGAGAAGAACCCTGTCCGGCGCTTTTGCCCTGATGCTTGCCGCAGGCGCATCCCAGGCCGCCGATGTCGCTCAGCCCGAAATGGATCCGATGCTGATGAATGCACCGGAAGTCACCGTGCAGGAGGCCGCAACAGGCTGGTATCTGCGCGGCGATGTTGGTTATGCCTTCAAGGATCTGAAGGGTGCCGATTTTTACCAGGGCGGTTCTTCCGCCTCGAAGGCAGATTTCTCAAGCACCGATCTCAAGGACAGTTTTCTGCTCGGGGCAGGCGTTGGCTACCAGATCAACAGCATGCTGCGCACCGATCTCACCTTCGATTACCTCACCAAGAGCAAGTTCGAAGGCTCGACCAAGGGCAGTGGTGCTGCCTTCGGCGCCTGCGTTGGCCCCTGCACGTCCAGCGATATCGCGCACATGCGGGCCTATAGCCTTCTCGCCAATGCCTATGTCGATCTCGGCACATTCGGTTATGTCACGCCTTATGTCGGCGGTGGCCTCGGCGGGACTTATGTGAAGTGGGACAAGCTGCGCAATACATCCTGCGCCGATGATGGCAGCGGCTGCGACAGCACCGTGGAACATGGCGGCAAGGGCAGCTGGCGCTTCACCTATGCGCTGATGGCCGGCGCCACCATCGATGTCACCTGCAACCTGAAAGCCGATGTTGGCTATCGTTATCGCCACGTCGAAGGCGGCGACATGTTCGGTTTTGCCTCGAACGGCGGCCCCGGCTCCGACAAGGGTTTTGACGTGCACGAAGCCCGCGTCGGCGCCCGTTACCTGTTCGGCAGCTGTGCCCAGCCCACCGTGCAGGACGAAGTTCCGCCGCAGCCGCTCATCTACAAGTAAGCGTGCCGCACGCCTCCAGACAGCAAAAGCCGCCCCGGTTGCCCGAGGCGGCTTTTTCGTTTGGAAACCGTGTTTAGAACTCGCGCTTCAGCACCTGCCGGTCGAGCGACCACGAGCCGGCGCCGCAGGCGGCAAACAGGAAGGCACCGCCGGTCCAGAACAGCGAGGCAAGTTCGGCCTTGGTCTGCACCTGTTCGAGGAATTTCGTGCCGCCGTCCATCAAACGCACAGTGGCCGTCGGCGTGAAGAGATCGCTGCCGGCCTTCAAGGCAGCAATGCCGCCATCCGTCAGAAGGGCGTGGCCATAGGGGTGGGCGTAGTGGAACCACAGGGTGATCGCCAGCATGACGCCATTGGCAAGCGCGATCGGTCGGGTGAAAAGCCCAAGCGCGATCATCAGGCCGCCGAAGAACTGCATGGCTGCCAGCGTCGGCGACCACAGCCAGCCGGGATAAAAGCCGAGATTTTCCACGAAACCGATCTGCGCCATCGGCGCCATGATCTTCGGGTAACCCTCCACCATCAGCATGCCGCCGATGGCAACCCGGAATGCCGTCCAGGCGAATGGCTGGGCGAAGCTTTCGTAGAAACCGGCAAGGAAGGGCAGATAATAACGGGTTTTCTGCTGTTCAGGGGCAAATGCGGTTGTCTGCAGTGTCATGGCGAACCTCTTTGATTTTTAAATGAATGCGTCAGGAAACGATTGGTCTTCAGGTGGTCGGCTGCTGCTTTGCTGTAGCTGCGCTCGACTTCGGCGCGCGTCGTTTCACGGTCCCGATGAAGAGACTGTAGGCCTGTCGATGGGAAAACATGTTGATTCAAATCAAGTTTGAAAATCGACGACATCCGGCGCGGAAAAGACAGCGGCCGTTTCGAATGCGACTTGACGAGGAAAGCGGCTTCCACTAACACCAGCGGCGGGACACCCTTCCCCAACGAAGGGCTTTCTATCTGGAAGGATAGCCAAAATGGCGAACATCGCGAAGCCGGACGCCCGTCCGAATAATACCCATTTTTCTTCTGGCCCTTGCTCGAAGCGCCCCGGTTGGTCGCTCGATGCTCTCTCCGATGCCCCGCTCGGTCGTTCGCACCGCGCCAAGGTCGGCAAGACGAAGCTGAAGCAGGCCATTGATCTCACCCGCGAAATTCTGAATGTGCCGGCGGATTACCGCATCGGCATCGTGCCGGCTTCCGATACCGGCGCTGTCGAGATGGCCATGTGGTCGCTGCTCGGCGAGCGCGGCGTGGACATGTTGTCCTGGGAAAGCTTTGGCGCTGGCTGGGTCACCGATGTGGTGAAGCAGCTGAAGCTTGCCGATGTGCGAAAGTTCAATGCCGATTACGGCCTGCTTCCCAACCTTGCAGACGTTGATTTCGACCGTGACGTCGTCTCCACCTGGAACGGCACCACCTCTGGCGTGCGCGTTGCCAATGCCGATTTCATTCCGGCAGACCGCAAGGGCCTGACGATCTGCGACGCCACGTCTGCGGCGTTTGCGCAGGATCTCGATTTTGCCAAGCTCGATGTCACCACCTTCTCCTGGCAGAAGGTTCTGGGCGGCGAGGGCGGTCATGGCATGATCATTCTCAGCCCCCGCGCTGTCGAGCGCCTGACCACCTATGTTCCGGCCTGGCCGCTGCCGAAGATTTTCCGCATGACCTCCGGCGGCAAGCTGATCGAAGGCATTTTTGTCGGCGAAACCATCAACACGCCCTCCATGCTCTGCGTCGAAGACTATATCGATGCGCTGAACTGGGCAAAGTCGCTCGGCGGCCTGAAGGCGCTCATCGCCCGTGCCGATGCAAACGCCAAGGTCATCTTCGATTTCGTCGATGCCAATGACTGGATTGCCAATCTGGCGGTCGATCCGGCCACCCGCTCCAACACGTCGGTGTGCCTGAAGATCGTCGATCCCGAGGTCGCAGCCCTCGACGCCGACCAGCAGGCAGCCTTTGCCAAGGGTGTCGTGGCGCTTCTCGAAAAAGAAAACGTCGCGCTTGATATCGGCGCCTACCGCGATGCGCCGTCCGGCCTTCGCATCTGGGCCGGTGCGACCATCGAGACCGCCGACATGCAGGCTGTGATGCCGTGGCTGACCTGGGCCTATGAGACCCAGAAGGCAGCGCTCGCCAAGGCTGCCGCTTAAAGCTTTGAAGTGCTTTTGGCTTCGCCGTCAGGGCGAAGCCGCTTTCCCCATACAGATTGAACCCTTCTGAAGGAGGCCTCTCATGGCACCTCGCGTTCTCGTATCCGACGAACTGTCGGAAACCGCCGTCCAGATCTTCCGCGATCGCGGCGTTGAAGTCGATTTCCAGCCGAAGCTCGGCAAGGACAAGGACAAGCTTGCCGAAATCATCGGCAATTATGATGGCCTTGCCATCCGTTCCGCCACCAAGGCGACGGAAAAGCTGATTGCCGCTGCGACCAACCTCAAGGTCATCGGCCGCGCCGGTATCGGCGTCGACAATGTCGATATTCCGGCTGCCTCGCGCCGCGGTATCATCGTCATGAACACGCCGTTCGGCAACTCGATCACCACGGCTGAACACGCTATTGCGCTGATGTTTGCCGTTGCCCGCCAGCTGCCGCAGGCCGATGCCTCCACCCAGGCCGGCAAGTGGGAAAAGTCGAAATTCATGGGTGTCGAAATCACCGGCAAGACGCTTGGCGTCATCGGCGCCGGCAATATCGGCTCCATCGTCTGCTCGCGCGCTCTTGGCCTCAAGATGCATGTTCTGGCCTATGACCCCTTCCTCTCGGCCGAACGGGCGCAGGAAATGGGCGTCACCAAGGTTGAGCTGGACGAGCTGCTTGCCAAGGCCGACTTCATCACGCTGCACGTGCCGATGACCGACAAGACGCGCGGCATCCTCAACAAGGAAGCGCTTGCCAAGACCAAGCCCGGCGTCCGCATCATCAACTGCGCCCGTGGTGGCCTCGTGGATGAAGCAGCGCTGGCCGATGCCATCAAGGCTGGCCATGTCGCCGGTGCCGGCTTTGACGTGTTCGAAGTGGAGCCTGCCACGGAAAGCCCGCTGTTTGGCCTGCCGAACGTCGTCTGCACTCCGCACCTTGGCGCCTCCACCACGGAAGCCCAGGAAAACGTGGCGCTTCAAGTGGCCGAGCAGATGTCGGATTATCTGGTGAAGGGTGCCGTTTCCAACGCCATCAATATGCCCTCGATCACCGCCGAGGAAGCCCCGATCCTGAAGCCGTTCATTCGTCTGGCCGACGTGCTCGGTTCGTTTGCCGGCCAGGTGACAGAGAGCCCGATCAAGGCCATCGAGATCCTCTATGACGGCATCACCGCCGGCATGAACACCAAGGCGCTCACCTCCGCACTTCTCGCCGGCCTCATCCGCAATCAGGTCGCCGATGTGAACATGGTTTCGGCCCCGATCATGATCAAGGAAAAGGGCATCGTGCTTTCCGAGGTCAAGCGCGACAAGACCGGCGTCTATGACGGCTACATCAAGCTGACGGTGACGACCGAAAAGCAGACGCGTTCGGTGGCCGGCACTGTCTTTTCCGATGGCAAGCCGCGCTTCATCCAGATCAAGGGCATCAACATGGATGCGGATGTCGGCACCAACATGATCTACATCTCCAACACCGACGTTCCCGGCATGATCGGCTTCATGGGCACGACGCTCGGCAATGCCGGCGTCAACATCGCCAACTTCCAGCTCGGCCGCGAGAAGGAAAATGGCGATGCCATTGCGCTGCTTTATGTCGATGGTCCCGTGGCTCAGGCAGTTCTCGACCAGCTGACCGCCAATCCGGCGATCAAGCAGGCAAAACCGCTGACGTTCAACGTCGAATAAGCCTTTCCACATTTTGAACGACAATAACCCGGCCGGATGTTTTCGCGCCGGGTTTTTGTTGGGCGGATCAAGGGGATCTGGCGGGGAAAAGCCGATCAACACTGATCACGATTTCGAAAAATCGCACCGCCTCCCTAACAGCTGCAACTTACGCTCTCTATATAGATGGCACGCTCTTAAAAGCGGATCTATGAGGAGAGAGAGATGTTTTCAACGCTTCGACGCTTCAGGCACGTTCTGTCCGTGCTGGCGCTCGGAATGGTGGTGTCGCTGGCGGCGGTTGATTTCGCCGAGGCGCGTCGCGCCGGTGGCGGCAGCAGTTTCGGCAGCCGCGGCACACGCACCTATTCAGCCCCGCCTTCCACCAGCACCGCACCGACGACGGCTGCGCCGATCCAGCGTTCCATGACGCCGAATAACCAGGCAACCAATCCTTCCGCAGCAGCCGGTGCGCAGGCAGCTCAGCCGCGCCGTGGCCTGTTCGGCGGTTTCGGCGGCGGCATTCTCGGCGGCCTGCTCCTTGGCGGCATGTTCGGCATGCTGATGGGCAACGGCTTTGGCGGCATGGCCGGCATGTTCGGCATGTTGTTCCAGATGCTGCTGATCGGTGGCCTGATCTTCCTTGCCATGCGCTTCTTTGCGCGTCGCCAGCAGCCGGCCGCCAGCGGCCCGGCCGGCGGTCTCGATCGCTATAACTCGCAGGCGCCGCAGGGCAATAATTTCGGTGGCTTCAAGATCCCGCAAATGGGTTCGCTCGGTGGCGGTTCCGCACCGGCTGCGCAAAAGCCGCGTGTCGCGTCAGCCCGCAC
Source organism: Rhizobiaceae bacterium (assembly GCA_027483885.1). GTDB lineage: Bacteria > Pseudomonadota > Alphaproteobacteria > Rhizobiales > Rhizobiaceae > Neorhizobium. The sequence goes on along the minus strand of JAIXTO010000240.1, from coordinate 15,361 downwards.
GGATGAGATCGGCATCACCAATCGCGATTTCGATCAGTTCGAAAAGCGTTTGACCGAGGTGCAGACTGCCTATGGTGCCGAGGATTACGGCCGCCTGCGCGCCCTGACCACTCCGGAAGCCATGTCCTATCTCGCCGAGGAACTGGGCGAAAACGCCACCAATGGCCATCGCAATGAGGTCAAGGACGTGCAGCTTCTGCAGGGCGACCTGTCGGAAGCCTGGCGCGAAAACGGCCTCGAATACGCAACGGTTGCCATGCGCTACCAGAGCATTGACGTGATGGTGGACCGTGATACCGGCAAGGTCGTCTCTGGCGATCCGGCGCACCCGACCGAAGCCACGGAAATCTGGACCTTCGTGCGCAAGGGTAGCGAAGACTGGAAGCTCTCGGCCATCCAGGGCGTCAACTAAGATCAGAGCCGGGCAAGCGTTGCTTCGTCCGGCCTGCCATCATAGAACTGCTGAAGGGCTTGCCTGAAAGGCGAGCCCTTTTTGCCGTCTTCTTCTGACACGGCATCAAACAGCGCCATGGATGAACGGAACTTCAGGTCATCCGGCGAGCCGAGAATGGCATGTGCCGATTTGTCCGGGTGCATCAGCATGGCCTGCGTAGACTCGACAAGCCGGCTGCCGAGGAGAGGGTGGGCAAGATAGGCTTCAGCCTCTGGCCGGTCGGCAATCGCATAGAAACGCGCGGTGGCTGAATGTCCAAGGCCGGCAATCTGCGGAAAGATGAACCACATCCAGTGCGATCGTTTGGCGCCACGGCGCAGTTCGTCGAGTGCCTGCGCATAAACAGGCGCTTGCGCCTCGATGAAGCGCTGCAAACCTGAAACTTGGCTCATTTCGGCCTCCTATTCTGCCCGGCTTTTGACATGTCTAACGCTGATGTTGGCGGTCGGTTTCTGCAGGTGGTCTGTTCGTTTCACAGGAATGTCAGCCCGGTTCCCTTTCCTCTGCTGCACTGCACCCTAAGTGCCTTGAGATGGAACAGCGTCTCGAAGAATATTTCTATGTCGTCATCGCCTGGCTGCCCAACTGGCTTCTGGCAATGATCGTGCTCATCCTGGCGGTGCTGGTGGGCTCTCTCATTCACCGCTTCGTTTTTCGCCTTCTCACCCGTATCGTCAAGGATCGCGATCTTTTCCTGCGGTCACTTGTCTCGCGCACGGAAAGCCCGATGCGGTTGGCCATCGTCGCCTGGGTCATGGTGCCAGCCATCGGCATTGCGCCGCTCACCGATCAGCAGACGGGCCTTCTCCGCCACGGCCTGCTGCTCTGCTTCATCATTCTGATCGGCTGGATGGCCCGCACGACGTTGCATATCTGGACAACCGTTTATCTGCGCCGGTTCAAGCTGGATGCGGAAGACAATCTTCTGGCGCGCAAGCACGTCACGCAGTCGCGTATCATGGAGCGCGTGGCAGCGACCCTCATCATTGCCTTCACGCTCGCCTTTGCCCTGATGACCTTTCCGGCGGTGCGCCAGTATGGCGTGTCGCTGATGGCATCGGCCGGTGTCGCCGGTATCGTGCTTGGTCTGGCGTTGCAGCCGGTGCTGAAAAACCTGTTTGCTGGCATCCAGCTTGCCATCACCCAGCCGATCCGCATCGATGATGCGCTTCTGGTGGAAGGCGAGTGGGGCAAGGTCGAGGAAATCACCGCCACCTATGTCGTGGTGAAACTCTGGGACTGGCGCCGGATGATCCTGCCGCTCGGTTATTTCATCGAAAACCCATTCCAGAACTGGACGCGGGAAGGGGCAGCCCTCATCGGCACGGTGATGATTTATCTCGATTATACGGTGCCGGTCTCTGTTCTACGCCAGAAGGTGGAGGAGATCGCTGCCAATTCCAAGCTCTGGGACCGTCAGGTGGTCAATGTCGCGGTGACCGATTTCAAGCAGAATGTCATGGAGGTTCGAATTCTCGTGTCGGCTGCCGATGCCGGCAAGGCGTTCGACCTGCGCTGCGAAGTGCGCGAGAAACTGGTTGATTTCATCCAGCGTGACTATCCCAATGCGCTTCCGCAGGTGCGGGCCTCCGGCACCGTCTTTGAGGATGCGCGTACCGCAGGTGTTGCAACGAACGGCAAAAACGGGATGATGCAGCAGTAGAGGCAAGCCTTCGCCAGTTGCGGAAACGCGGTGAACCTTGCGTTTTTGCCGCTTCCTTTCTATATCCACGGACAATGCCGCGCAGTTTGATCCTGCCATGGGCGGGCCTGCCGATGCGGACACTGCGCGATGGCCCCCGAGAAGACGAAGAGAGTTCCTGTGAATACGCTGGATTTTGACAAGAAGCCGGAGGATACGCGCGTCGTCGTGGCGATGTCGGGCGGCGTGGATTCTTCCGTGGTCGCCGGTCTTCTGAAACGCCAGGGTTATGACGTGCTCGGCATCACGCTGCAGCTTTACGATCATGGTGCTGCCATCCACCGCGCCGGCTCCTGCTGTGCCGGCCAGGATATCGACGATGCGCGCCGTGTCTCGGAAACGCTCGGCATTCCCCATTATGTGCTCGATTACGAAAAGCGCTTTCGCGAAACGGTGATTAACCCGTTTGCCGAGGCCTATGCCATGGGCGAAACGCCGATCCCTTGCGTTGCCTGCAACCAGACCGTCAAGTTCGCCGATCTTCTGGCAACGGCCAAGGATCTGGGCGCCGATGCGCTGGCGACCGGCCATTACATCCGCTCCAGCCGCAACCCGTCGCCCGACAATCCCAACCGCCGCGCGCTGTTTCGCCCCATCGATGCGGACCGCGACCAGAGCTGGTTCCTGTTTGCGACCACGCAGGAGCAGATCGATTACCTCAGGTTTCCGCTGGGCGGCATGTCGAAGGCCGATGTGCGTCTGCTGGCTGAAGATATGGGGCTCGTCGTTGCCAAAAAGGCCGACAGCCAGGATATCTGCTTCGTGCCGCAGGGCAAATATGCCGATATCATCAACAAGGTGAAGCCGAACGCAGCGCTCGTAGGCGAGATCGTCCACATCGATGGCCGTGTGCTCGGCCGCCACGAGGGCATCCTGCATTACACCATCGGCCAGCGGAAGGGTCTGGGCGTCGCCACAGGCGAGCCGCTCTACGTGGTTTACCTCGATGCCCGTGGACGCCGTGTGATCGTTGGCCCGAAGGAAGCGCTGGAAACCCGCCGCGTCTATCTGCGCGACGTTAACTGGATCGGCGATTCCGCGCTGTTTGACGATGCGCGCAACGGGTTTGACTGTTTTGCCAAGGTGCGCTCCACGCGCCCGCCAACGCCTGCCACGCTCCATGCAGATGAAAACGGCATCTATGTCGATCTCGCCATCGGCGAAGCAGGTGTCGCGCCCGGGCAGGCCTGCGTGCTCTATTCGGCCGAAGGTGCGGATGCGCGCGTTTATGGTGGCGGTTTCATCGACCGGTCTGAACGGGATGCAGCAGCGGAAGCCTCGTTGAAGGCGCTTCTCCTGACACCGGCGGCGGCATAAGCTGGGTTTGAAAATTCGCTGTCGCAAAGGCTTGGTTTTTGCCGCAAGCGTGCTTGACTTTGGTCGGAGCATCCCTTTATAAGCCCCCCAGCACGCCGGACGGGTCACGAAACAGACACACGGCAGTCGCTCTTGGCGGGGTAGCTCAGTTGGTGAGAGCGCAGGATTCATAACCCTGAGGTCGGCGGTTCAATTCCGCCCCCCGCTACCACTTCACCAGTTTTATCAGCTTAATGTACATCTCAAATTCTGAGCTTGTGTAGTGTTTTTGCGTCCGACTCAACTCGCGGTGACCGCGTGGCTCTCTGCGCGCAGAATGATAAAAATTCTGCAAGAAGCTATGTCGCGAAAGCCAGGCAGTTCCCGATAGTCCCGGGTGCGTCAGGCTGTCGTGAAGCAGGTAAATCTCTTTGACTTTGCATCAAAATAGCTATCTTGTTTTTATTGTTTCACTGATATCTGGCGAGCGGTCCGGTTTTGACTGTTTGACGTCTATTTGACTGATAGCCTTTGATGGTATTCATCTACGGCCATGGCATTCACTATCTGGATAGCGATATATGTTGGTTTTAAAAGATATAAACAAAGAAAATGTGGCCAGAATTTCTAGCCGCCAGGTGGTTGGGATCGATCTTTTGAGGTTTTTTGCCTCAGTTTTTGTTGTTTTCTTTCATCTGCAGTTTTGGCGCAATGGCGCCGGACCAACCGAAAGTCTGTCTCAATGGTCTGTTGCGACGTGGGCGGGCTGGGTCGGCGTCGAAATATTTTTTGTCATATCCGGTTTTGTGATTGCTTATAGTATCGATGGAATAAAGCCGTCAAAGTTCTTTATTAACAGATTTTCCAGGCTGTATCCGAGCATTATTCTATGTTCTTTGATGACGTCATTCGTCCTTCTTTCGAATTCATCCGTATATGACGTCGGAAACAGGTTGTTCAAGACATTGATACTTTGGCCCTATGGTCCGAGTGTCGATGTTGTTTACTGGACACTTTCCATAGAAGTGATATTTTACGCATTGGCGTTCGCGACGCTTGTTGCTGCGAATGGGAAATATTTCAATTTGATATTGCGTTTGGTCGGATTGGCGAGTGCTTCGTTTTGGTTTGCCCGCCTTGGATTCGATATGCTTGGAATTGAAAGTTTTTCGGCTGTGCTTGAGCGCTTGGAATTTAGTCGCGCATTCCAGGCAACATTACTTTACCATGGTGTTTATTTCGCCTTGGGTGCCGCTCTTTTGAAGAGGGAAACGTTTTATACGTCGATATTTGTTGTGGCCGGATGCGTAGAGCTTTTTTTCCGCTCTCACCAATTCGATCAGTATTCTCCGTTGACGCCGATTGTGGTTTGGTTGCTAAGTGTCGTTCTTATCATCGTATCCCTTAAGTATAATTCATGGATACATGCGAGGTTTTCCGGCTGGACACGGATCATTCGACAGCTCGGCCTGATCACTTATCCGCTTTATCTGATCCACAACGAGGTCGGGTTGTTTATCCAGCGCGCGTTGGCCGGTTTCGGAGTGTCTGAAACGCCTGCTTTTGCAGCAAGTTTTGTCCTGGTGCTCGCGATCGCAACGATCATCGGGCTGTTCTATGAGCCTGTCGCCCAGTCGTTCTTGAAGAAGGTATTAACAGGTTTCGCCGAGGGTATCCCCGCCCGCAAACGCGGGCTTCAAAATTAGACCCATCCTGAGCTTCGCCATAGGGCAGATTGTGACGAAGACGAGCGGATTTACGAAGCTCTAATTTGATAAGCTCGCGTCATTGAGACAACTGCCGTGCGGGGATATTTATAGTGGGGGCCAAGCAAGCGCCACGCTAGAAAAGCAAGGTTTCCGGCGGGGTGAGAGCGGGCTTTTGGCCCGCTCTATCCATGCATACGCCAGATCAGATCGAACGCGACGGCAGTTTCAGGGCCGCTGCAACGCGGCGGACATGGGCGGGATCCTGATCCGCGCCGGCTTCGATGGCTTCCAGTTCTTCAACCGTCAAGCCGCAGGTGATGGCCAGATCTTCCAGGCTGTAGCCGGAAGCGCGTCGGCCTTCGGCAATCGTGTCCGCGATGGATACAGGCTGGCTTTCATCAAAATTGGTTTGGGACATTGTCATCATCAACTCCTTTGGTAGTGCCGACCGAGGTCGGAAAATTTGGGCATCAGCTCAAAGGACGCTGCGCGATACGCTGTGAACTTGCTGCAGCGCAACATAGATAGTCCTTTCTGCCGCAGAGTCCAATTTTTTGCGTGAGATGAGACCCGCGCCTGCGCATATTCTGTCCCGTGTCCGCGATTGGCACCCGCCATCCTTGTATACAGGAGCCAAGTTAGCGAGAAGCTTGTTGAAAAGAGTAAATTAGAGATATCTTGCAAAAGAGCATTGATCGAAACGCAGCGGAGCAGGATCCGGCGAGAACCACGCGGCAATGAAAAATCCCATTCTGCGAATGCGCTGGATCAAACCATTCGCCATCTCGCGTGTTAGCTCTGTGCCGCCTGACGCGCCTTAACTCTGGCCGCGTCTGTTGATCACGCTCTGGAGCGCCCCGCCGATGGCCATGCCGATGTCCCCGACCGACGCCATTCTGACAATTACACTCAACCCCACAATCGATCTCTCCAACGATGTCGCCCGCATCGTGCCGACCCACAAGATGCGCGCGCGCAACCAGCGCCAGGAGGTGGGGGGAGGCGGCATCAATGTGGCCAGAGTGATTGCCGAACTGGGAGGTGAGGCGGATGTCGCGGTGCTCTCAGGTGGTGCGACCGGTGCCATTCTGGTGGACATGCTGGAGGCCCTGCCGCTCGGCCTGCATGTCTTTCCGATCAAGGGCGCCGTGCGCATCGCCTTCATGGTGCATGAAGACGAGAGCGGACTTGAATATCGCTTCGTGCCGGATGGTCCCGTGGTCTCGCCCGCGGAGGTGGAGCCGGTGCTGCATCTCATCGACAAGAGCAAGGCGCCTTATGTGGTGGCAAGCGGCAGTCTTCCGCGCGGCGTCTCCACCGATACCTATGCCCGTATGGCAAGGCACACAGTGGCAAGCGGTGGTCGTTTCGTGCTGGATGCCTCCGGCGAGGCGCTGTCGGCGGCGATTGCCGAGGGTGGCATCTATCTGTTCACGCCGAGCCTCAGCGAGCTGGAACGACTTGTCGGCCATGGGTTGGATATCGAGGCGGCCGGTGCGGTCGCGGCCGATCTGGTGGCGCGCGGCGTGACCCGTTACGTGGCGCTGACGCTCGGAGAGGAGGGGGCTCTGCTGGTCGGTCCCGAAGGACGCCTGCAGATGCCGGCGATCCAGGTGAAGGTCGTCTCCGCCGTTGGTGCCGGAGACAGTTTTGTCGGCGCCATCGTCTGGGCGCTGTCGAAGGGGCAGGATATCCGCGAGGCGTTTCGTTTCGGCCTTGCGGCGGGGGCAGCCGCGGTGATGACGGAGGGGACCGAGCTTTGCCGGCGCGCCGATATCCTGAAGCTTTATGCCGAAGCTTGTGCCGCCCGCCACGCGGAAGAGGCGGGTGCATGGCTTTCTGCTGAGGTGTGATCTTGTGCCCGGATTTCTCCAAGTTGGGGGCCTGAGACTTTGCCGCTTTCCAAAGGGGCATTTGACAGAGATCATGTCGGCGGTGGTGAAACGCTCCTAAACTTGGTGCCAACGGGGCCGAAGCGGCCTTGGCAAGGAAAGGGAGCATCATCATGTTGTTCAAGACAATTCTGGCCGTCATCGGCGCCCATGAAGGGGCAGCGGATATCAACCGCGCCACCGATCTCGCTGGCCGGCTCGGCGCGCATCTTTCGCTGCTGGTGGTCGATATCGCCGTCTCCCCGACGGTCGGCGATTATCCCGTCGGCACGGCGTGGCTGGACCAGCGGGTCGAGGACCTGAAGCGGCTTCACGCGGTGGCCGACAATGCCCGCACCCATTGCGAAACCGCCGGCATTTCCTTTGATATCGACCGTTTTTACACCGAGCGTTCATTTCTCGCCGACACGATTTTCCAGCGCGCGCTGTATGCCGACCTTGTTGTTGTTGGAGAAAAGCTGCGGGCGCAATCGGGCTTGATCAATGCGGTGGTCGATGGCGCCGTCTTCGATGCCCAGCGGCCCCTGCTGCTTTTGCCGGCCGGTAATGCGGCGGCGGTGAAGGTGAAGACGGTGCTGCTCGCCTGGAATTCCCGCGCCGAAGCCGGCCGCGCCGCCCGCGAAGCCATGGCACTGCTGACGGAAGCCGAAAGCGTGCATGTGACGCTGATCGATCCCGACGCCTCCTATAGTGCCAATGGCGGCGAACCGGGTGCCGATATCGCAGCCTTTCTGGCCCGCCACGGCGTCAATGTGGTGGTCGACCAACTGCCGAGCGGCGGGCGTCCCGTCGAGGATGTGCTGAAAAGCCATGCGGGCGAGATCGGTGCCGATCTCATCGTCATGGGCGCTTATGGCCATTCCAGGCTGCGCGAGCGGGTGTTTGGCGGTGTCACGCAGGCGCTGCTGGAAGCGGCACCCGTGCCGGTTCTGATCGCCCGCTGATCAACCAAGCTCCAGCGTCGTCACGCCAAAAACAAGGCGCTCCTCATAATCAGGGGGAGCGCCGTGGATCATGCGGCGGGTTTCAAAACCCCTCGTAAAGCCAAGGCCCGAGAGATGGGCGGAGAACACGGTTCGGTCTTCCGGCACGTCGATATGCAGTGTTTCTGACCCTGCCGCGATGGCCAGCGCCGAAAACAGATTTTCCGCATCACCATCGGTTTCCGCAAACAGCGGCCCGATCTTGAACCCGTCATGACAACGGCGCGCGACACCGTAACCGGTGAGTTGACCGTCCCGAAAAATCGCACGGGCGATATGCGGCGGCTGTAGCCATGCTTTGAGGAAAGCCGGACGCGGTGCCGGGAAGGCGCGGGCGTCAAACGCTTCGATGTCCTTGAAATGGTCTGATGTCACCGCGACGATGTCGGGATGGCTTGCCGGTAGCGCCGGATAACTCCCGCTCCAGCGCACGGTGGCATAGGTCGGCGCAAAACCCATACGGGCATAATTTGCCTGCTGCGCCGGCACGCCATCAAGCCCGATGCTGCGGCCGGCGAGATATGACATGGCATGATCCCACACCTTCAAGCCATAACCTTTGCCGCGGTGATCGGGGTGAGAGATATAAAGCCCGATGAAGCCGAAATTTTCGCCATAAGTGACGGCGGAGATGCCGGCGACCATCTGCCCGTCGACGAAACAGCCGAAGAAGCCGGAGGGATCGGCGGCGTGAAAGGCCAAGGTATCGTCAAGGCCGGGGTTCCAGCCTTCCGCCTCTGCCCAACCGAGCAGCTGGCTGAGTTCGGCCGTCGTCAGCACCCGGATCTCTGCCGTGGTCATGCGGATATCGCTTTTGGTCGAAACCCTTCCAGAATACCTGTGTAGGGTTTTTCGACCGGAAAGGCATAGGCGCCGCGCTTGGCGGTGGAAAGCTTGAGTGTCACCAGCGCCTCGGCCTGCTTCACGGCGGCTGCCACGCCATCCACGACCGGCACACCGAATTCGCGGGAGAGTTCTGCCGTGAGATCCGCCATGCCGGCGCAGCCGAGCACGATGGCATCTGCCCGGTCGTCGCGAAGCGCCGCCGTGATTTCGGCGCGCAACCGCTCACCGGCATTGGAGGAAGGGTCTTCCAGCGAGAGCACCGGAATATCGGCGGCGCGCACCTTCACTCGGGTCCCCATGCCGTAGCGATGCACCAGATGTTCGATGGGCAGGCGCGAGCGTTCCATCGTGGTGACGATCGTGGTGCGCTGGGAAATGAAGGACACGCAGGCGAGAGCCGCCTCGCAGATGCCGATGACGGGAATGCCGGCAAGGGCGCGGGCGGCATCAAGCCCGGTATCGTCGAAACAGGCGATGATGGCGGCATCGGCGCCTGCCTTTTCACCCTTTGCCAGTTCCACCAGCAGGCCGGGCACGGCGAGCGCCTCGTCATAATAGCCTTCGATGGAGACCGGCCCCATGGTGGAGGTGACGGCGATGATATCGGTGCCGGTGGCTGCCACGCGGCGGGCGGCGTCTGCCGCCGTGGCCGTCATGCTGGCGGTGGTGTTCGGATTGATCAGGAGAATGCGCATTAATCAGCCTTTGGACCGGCGGCGGTTCATGGCGATGATCAGCCCGAGCGTGCCGGCAATGACGAGGAAGGAAAAGACGGTGGTGACGGTGCCGAGCGCATAGAGCACTGGCGTCGTGACATTGGTCGTCATGCCGTAAATTTCGAGCGGCAGCGTGTTGTAGGTGCCAGAGGTCATCAGCGTGCGGGCGAATTCGTCATAGGAGAGCGTGAAGCCGAAGAGGCCGACACCGATGAGGGAGGGGGCAATCATCGGCAGCACGACGTAGCGGAACGTCTGCCATGAACTGGCGCCAAGGTCGCGTGCGGCTTCCTCGTAGGACGGGGAAAAGCGGTTGAACACGGCGAACATGATCAGCACGCCAAATGGCAGCGTCCAGGTGAGGTGTGCGCCGAAGGCCGACGAATACCAGGCCGGCTGGAAGCCGAACTGCTGGAAGACGACGCCGATGCCGAGCGAGATGATGATGGAGGGTACGACAAGGCTTGCGACCGACAGGTAAAACAGCACGGTTGCGCCAAAGAAATTGCGCCGAAAGGCAAGGCCGGCGAGCAGCGATACGGTGACGGTGACCAGCATCACCATGATGCCGAGCATCAGCGAACGCCGGAACGAGCCGCCGAAATCCCCTACCGCCTGCGTTTCCATGAGATTGGCAAACCAGCGCAGCGACACGCCGTTCAGCGGAAAGGTCAGCCCCCCGTTCGGCCCCTGGAAGGAGAGAATGACGATGGCAGACAGCGGGCCGTAGAGAAACAGCACGAAGAGGGCGAAGAAGATGGCGAGGATATAAAATTCGCGGGAGCGTTTGTCGGCATACATCGGTTAAAGCTCCTTGCGGATATCGACGATGCGCAGGATGCCCGCGACCATCAGGAGAACGAGGACGAGCAGCACCACGGCATTGGCGGCAGCGGCCGGATATTGCAGCAGCGACATCTGGTTCTTCATCATCAGCGCAACAGACGCGCTCTGGCCGCCGGACATGACCTGCACGGTGGAAAAATCAGCCATGACGAGTGTGACGACAAAAATGGTGCCGATCGCCATGCCCGGTTTTGCCAGAGGCAGGATGACGTTGGTGAGAACCTGGAGGCTGGAGGCGCCGGCATCGCGGGCGGCTTCCACCAGGCTTTTATCGATGCGCATCAGCGTGTTGAAGATCGGCGTGACCATGAACAGCGTGTAGAGATGCACCATGGCCAGCACCACGGCAAAATCGGAATAGAGCAGCCATTCCACCGGTTGGGACACGAGGCCGGAATTGACGAGGCCGGAATTGATGAGGCCATTTCGTCCGAGAACCGGGATCCACGAGATCATGCGGATGATGTTGGAAGTGAGGAACGGCACGGTGCAGACGAGAAACAGCACCATCTGCATGGCGGCGGTGCGGATGTGAAAGGCGAGGAAATAGGCGACCCAGAAGCCGATGAAGAGGGTGATCACCCAGACCAGGAAGGCAAATTTCAGCGTGTTGAGATAGGTCTTCCACGTCACCCACGAGCCCAGCGTCTCGGTATAGTTGAAGGTGACGAAATCGGGATACATCTGGGCAAAGTCATAATCCCAGAAGCTAACGGTGACGATCATCAGCAGCGGCAAAAGCAGGAAGGCCGCGAGAATGAGGGTCAGCGGCGTTGCCTGCATATAGGAGACAAGCTTGAGCGGCAGCCGGATGCTGCGTTTCGGCTGCGGTTCGCCGATACCGAGAAAGCGTACTGTGGTCATGTCGTCTCCTGTCGGGAAAGATCCCCCTCTGGCCTGCCGGTTCCTCTCCCCCACAAGGGGAAACTGCAAGCGGCCAAGTCCTGCCCTCCTTGGAGGGAATACTCCGCAGCGGGCTGCGGAGCGCGTTAGTCATCCGTCGCGTCCTCTTGTCCGGACGCCGCTTCAAGATCGAAGCCGTTCCGCAGATCTCCCTCCCCCTTTATGGGGAGGGCTATCGCATATGAGACAAGTCCCCTCCCAAACCCTCCCCACAAGGGGGAGGGCTTAACCCGGCCGCACCCTCTGATGCGGGAACGGGACGCTTGCCGCATCGTATCTCCCCCCCGTGTGGGGGAGATGCCCGGCAGGGCAGAGAGGGTCTTATTTCAATTGCGATAGCCGTACCCTTGTGGGGAGGGTGGCCGGCAGGGGTATGTCTGGAGAGGAGGAGCAGGAATATTCCCCGAGCCTCCCCTGCAGGGATATCCGACCTTAAGCTGCGATGAACTCGTTCCAGCGGCGGACCATGTAGCGGTCTTCGTCCATCACGGAGTTCCAGCAGGCAACCTTGCCCATGCGGTCTTCGAAGGAACCGCCATCGCGCACGGCGCCGGCCTTTTCCATGACCTTGCCTTCCGGCGAGAGAATGTCGCCCTGGGCAGCCTTGCCTTCGATCCAGTAGCCCCACTCGTCAGCCGACATATGGCCCTTTGCCGTTTCCATGGCGGCCGAATAATAACCCTGGCGGTTGAGGTAGGCGCCGACCCAGCCGGATGTGTACCAGTTGATATATTCGTAAGCGGCTTCCAGCTGCGCACCCTTGAGGTGCGAGGCCAGACCCAGGCCGCCGCCCCAGGAACGATAACCTTCCTTCAGCGGCTGGTATTTGCAGGCAATGCCCTTGGAGCGCACGGCAGCAACCGCCGGCGACCACATGGACTGGATGACGACTTCGCCCGATGCCATGAGGTTGACCGATTCGTCGAAGGACTTCCAGAAGGCGCGGAACTGGCCGGCCTGCTTGGCCTTGATGAGGAAGTCGATCGTCTTGTCGATCTCCTCCTTCGTCATGTTGCCCTTGTCCTTGTACTTGATGTTGCCCATCGCCTCCATGATCATGGCAGCGTCCATGATGCCGATCGAGGGGATATTGAGGATGGAGGTCTTGCCCTTGAAGGCGGGGTCCATGATATCGGCCCAGGAGGTGATCTCGCGGCCGACGAGGTCGGGGCGGATGCCGAGCGTATCGGCATTGTAGATCGTCGGCATCATGGTGAACCACTGGGTCTCACCCTTGGCAAACTTCTTGTCGCCGGGCTTTTCGACAAAGCCAACCGTGTGCGGCGCGGTGCCCTGCGCAATCACGCTGTCCGGCTTCAGCTTGCCGTTCTTGAACAGCGGAACGACCTTGTCGTAATATTTCAGCTTCTTCACATCCATCGGCTGGATGACGCCGGCGGCAAAGACCTTCTTCAGGATCCAGTATTCGATATCGGCGATGTCGTAGGAATTCGGCTGCGTCACGGCGCGCTGGGCGGCCGCATCCGAATCGGTTGCCGTCATTTCCAGTGTGATGCCGAGGTCTGCCTTGCACTTTTCGGCAATGGCATTGATGTTGGACACGCCGGTGCCGAACTGGCGAAGCGTGATCGGGTTCTGCGCCCAGATGGTCGGGAAGCCGGTGATGGCGCCCGAGCCGGCAGCAAGGCCGGCTGCGGCAGATGCCGTTTTCAGCAGGCTGCGGCGGCTGATGCCCGTAGGCTTGATGGGAGTGTTCGTCATGCCATGTCTCCTCTGAAGGTTTTTGTGTGTATTTGTTGTGGTGGTTAGTGCGGGCGCCCGAGAACGATCACGTCCTCGGCGTTCCAGGACAGCTGGATGGCTTCGCCAATCTTGACGGGCTGGGCAAAGAACACCTTGTCGCTGAGGATCGCCGTGAAATCCTCGATGCCGGCGCCGCTGACGGCGAGCTTCACGGAGGAACCACGGTATTCGATATTGCTGATCGTGCCGGTAAAGCCGTAACCGGCAGCCGTTTCCGCGCCGACAGTGACGCGATCGGTGCGGATGGCAATATCCACGGGCTGGCCGATTTCAACCGTGTCCGCAGGGGCGGAAAAGCTGGCGCCGGCCGCCACTGCAAGCGTCAGGCTCGTGTCGTCCTTGTCGGTCACGCGGCCGGAAATCACGTTGTGATCGCCCATGAAACGGGCAACGAAGGCAGTCGCCGGACGCTCGAACACGGTGCGTGGCGGCGCGGCCTGCTCGATGCGGCCGTCATTCATCACGACGACGATGTCAGCCAGCGCCATCGCCTCTTCCTGGCTGTGGGTGACATGCACAAAGGTGATGCCGAGCGAGGTCTGCAGCTTTTTCAACTCGGCGCGCATGCGCACCTTGAGGAACGGATCGAGCGCCGACAGAGGCTCGTCGAGCAACAGCGCTTCCGGATCGGTAATGAGCGCGCGGGCCAGCGCCACGCGCTGCTGCTGGCCGCCGGAAAGCTGTGCGGGGCGGCGCGACGCATAGGCTTCAAGCTGCATCAGCTTCAGCATCTCCATCGCCTTGGCGCGGCGCGTTTCCTTGTCGATGCCCTTCATCTTCAGCGAAAACGCAACATTGTCGACGAGGTCGAGATGCGGAAACAGTGCGTAGGACTGGAACATCATTGCCGTGCCGCGTTCGGCAGGCGCCAGATCCGTGACGTTCTTGTTGCCGAGCAGTACATCGCCGGTGGTGATGGTTTCATGGCCCGCAATCATGCGCAGCGTCGTCGTCTTGCCGCAGCCGGAGGGCCCGAGAAGGCAGCAATAACTGCCGGCGGGGATCTTCAAGCTGATGGAATGAACGGCCGTGGTGGTGCCGTAGACCTTCGAGACCGAAGCGATGTCTATTTCTGCGGCTTTTGTCATGGGAACTCCCTTGTCTTGGCCAACAGCAATGCATGCGCCGTGCCAGTTGCCTCTTTATCTGCAATCTCGGGCACTTAATCGGTGTCGACGTGGGGCGCGCCAATTGGATGCACACAGACTGGGCTATGTCTGCGTAAAAAATAGACGATTGTGTACGATACAATAGGACGATTGTATTCAACGCGCGAATGAACCGCGCTTCCCGCTTTGCACTGACGGCCGTTCGCGTTACAAAAGGGCAAAACGGGAACTCGCAATGCAGATCAGCGACAAAATCAGCCCCTTCGACCTGGTGCCGGATGATCGGGCGCTCGCCATTAGAGAGGCCCTGCGCAACGCCATTGTCGACCGGCGCCTCGTGCCGGGCACCAAACTGTCGGAAAGCGAAGTCGGCGCGCTGTTTGATGCCAGCCGCACGGTGGTGCGTGCGGCACTGCAGATGCTGGCCTTCGAAGGGCTGGTGCGGGCGGAGCGAAATCGCGGCGCGTTTGTCTCCAATCCGACGCCGGAGGAAGCCCGTCAGGTTTTCTCTTCGCGCCGTCTGATCGAGCCCGGCATCGTCGCCGCCGCCATCGAACGCATCACCAGCGCCGATCTCGATACGTTCCGCCACCAGCTGCAGGAAGAGGCGCGCTACATGAGCGAGCACGGCCCGGCTGCCCGCCGCGCCGAAATCAAGGCATCCGGCGATTTTCACCTGATGCTGGCAAGCGTTGCCGGAAATGCGATTTTGCAGCGCTTCATGGATGAGCTTGTGGCGCGCTCCTCGCTGGTCATCGCGCTTTATGGCAGCACCGGCGTATCGCGCTGCGGCCACGGCGAACATGGCGAGATCCTCGATGCGCTGGAACGCCGAGATGCCGCCCGTGCGTCTGCCCTGATGCTGCACCATATCGACCACATCGAGGCCGATCTTGATCTGCGCGTGCGCGAAGGCCTTGCGCTGAAGGATGCGCTGGATGTGTGACACGGCGGCTTAAGGGGCAGGGTGCCCTTCGCCCTTCAGCCGTTTTTCCTCCCGCTTCAGAAGAGCCGCCAGCCGCTCGATCACGGTGCGCATTTCCGGTCGGTGACGGTCGTCGTCATTGGCAACGCTATGCCGCGTGGGGGTGCGCTCGGCGTTGACAGGCCCGCCGCCGCGCACGCCCGGCCCGGCGTCGGC
>JAIXTO010000213.1 GCA_027483885.1 Rhizobiaceae bacterium | reverse complement strand
CTCTTGCCCGATCCAGAATGGCGCGGTTGACCAAAGTGGCGCGACAAGAGTTGCCTCTTTTCGGGACGGTTATGCCGTAACGGGTTTGCGTGGTTTCTTTCCGTCCCGTTTTGGAGCGGCGCCCGAAAGAAATACTAGGGCCTGCGCCGGATCTTCTGCCGTGTCGCGCTGCGACGCTGCGACAAACCGCTGTTTGCCTTGTTCTTGTCTCATTCGCAGGCGAATCTGTCGCAGGATATAGTGTTGTGGCAAAAGGTGAGCGGGTGCTGCTCCGGGCAAAATAAGCGGCGCGATACTCTCTTTTTTCTGTGTTGTGATGGACGGGGACCAAGGTGTGATGTGGCCTTTCGGCTCTGCCTCAGACCTGTTTATGCGCAGTCATGAATATGTTTTAATTGGCTTTTCATTTAAGGATCAATGCGCTAGATCGCCGCTGACGCTGATTTGCTTTGTCGACCGGCGCATATCGCTCATTGCTTGATGTGTGTTGCGGCGTCGCGCACTGTTCGTCTGCGTTGCTCCTTGCGGTCAAGTTTGCGGAGTGCGCTGGCAACAAAGTTTCAGGTGGCAGATAAAATCTGTCGTTCGGTGTCGGTATACAGTTTGTGGCTTGAAATATATGATTTTTCCACTTTCGGTGGCGTGCCTATTCAGTGCCCAAGGTACAAAAAATGCGCAGAAAGCTTGATTTCACTATAAGTGTTACCATTGACAATAATCGGATAATTCCTGTAAAAATAAGTCGCGTTTTGCTGGAACCAAGAATTCATAAAACACTGAAAAATTAACGACTTCTTAATACAAATCACCGTCGGAAAAAGGGATCCCTTTATGCAGGGTGAAATCAGCTATGATAGCTGTAATCCGGGGTATGGCGAAGCGGCAGAATTCCTGCGCAAGCGCTCCTCGAACCGGGATGAGCTCGATATCGTTGGTTCCTCGAACGGTGTATTCAGGCCGTTCATCAACGAAGTGGGTAACGCTTCTTGCTACGCCGGTGGCGTTGCAGGGTGCGTGTACATGATCAGCTGGAGGGCGCTTTGATGAACGCGACCGCAGCCATGTGCATTACTATCGATAACCTCGGAGATATTTCCGCACATTTCGGCGAGGGTGTCGCCGGCCGCGTGCTGGCGGAAGTCGCCCGCCGCCTGGAGCGTTCGATGGACGCGCCGTTCAGCATTGAAAGCTGGGGCGTGGCCGCTCCGCTTGAATGCTGCAACGGTATGCCAAGCTGGTCGCGCGTCAACGAGGCCATGTGTGCCGCCGCCGCCTTGCCCATATCGGTCGGTTATAACCGCATCGTTGTTGCCCTTAGCTGCCGCAATTCGGCGCCCGAAACCTCGGAAGGCCTGCGCACGGCCTCCCAGGTCAGCGCACAGGAATACCGCATCGACATGAGTGCGGCCGCGATTGCTTATGAAGCGCTGTTCAATGCGCGCTTTGCGCTGGTGGAGCAGCCCGTCTGCAGTGCAACCGACGCTGCAAACCTGCTTTATTCGGAATGCGTCGTGCGCCTGTCGGACGAAGACGGCCGCGTTGTCATGCCTGGCGTTTACGCGCCGGCACTGGAGCGTCTTGGCCTTACGCAGGTGTTTGATCGCCGCATCGCCCAGGCCGTGATCGCTGAACTGTGCCGCCGGCCCGACGCGGTGCTGGGATGTAATATGTCAGCGTTGTCAGCCTCGGAGGATCTGTGGTGGCGGCTGGTTTTCCCGCGCCTGGTGCGCGAGGCCGGTATCGGTCACCGCATGGTCATCGAGATCTCGGAATCGGCGCGTCCCTACAGCTTCGAGGCGGTGGTGGAGTTCGTGTCGCATATTCAGCAGGCGGGTTGCCGTGTTGCGCTCGATGATTTCGGCACCGGCTTCAGCTCCATCGGATATGCGCGCCACACGCGCTTCGATGTGATCAAGATCGATGCGGGACGTATCCGCACCCGCGGTTCGGATGCGCCGCAACTGCTTGGCCATCTGATTTCGCTTGCCCGCCACGTGGCAGAAGAGGTTGTGGTCGGTGCGGTCGAAAGTGAGGCGGATCTCATGGTCGCGCAGGCGGCCGGGGCCAAGTGGGTTCAAGGTTTCCTCTTCGGGCATCCGCACAGTCTGGCGCCGTTGCTGGAACGCAACCCGCAGGTGGCTTCGCTGGATACGCGCCGGCCCGTGGCCCGCGCGGGCGGTGCCAGATGAAACAGGGAGCGGCCGCAATTTTTCTGATCGCGGCCGTCTTCGAGGCGGGCCTTGTGGCTTCGCTCGTTACGTCTCTTGTCACCGGGCAATATGATCTCGCGTTCGAGATCTTGCTGTTCGTCGGACTTGTGGTCTGGGCGGTGTTTGCTTTTTGTGGCCGCGACCTGTGGACATCGCGAGACGAGCCGCTTGACCCGCTCTTTTCGGAGCGCGTCGCTGAACGTCACGCCCGCTATGGCGTTTATGCTTTGCCGGTTGCGTCGGAAAACGGTGAAAAACACGGGCAAAAGCACCTGTTGCAGAGCCCGCTTCCGTTTCTGGTGGCGGTGCTTGCCGCTTCAACAGTGCTCAGCGCGGCCTTCGTTTTTTCCCTTGTCGACAACATGGTGCTGGCCGGCGCCATCACAGGAACCGCCGGTTTGGCGGCACTCGCGCTCTATTGCGGCCACGGCCAACCGGCGTTGCACAAAGACCTGCAAAGGCGGCTGGAGCGGCAGATCCGCCGGCGCTGAGCGGTCGAATGGCCGCCGTTGCCTGCCATGGCACACTTCGGCCGCAACACGTCGCCCGCAGGCCCGGGTCAGACACAAGTTTTTTCGTCTAAAACCCTGTCAGTTCTCATGGATTTCCAGGGAGTTGCCGTGTTTGGCCGCTGAGAGGAACTTGCCAATTGCCGCGCACCGCCGCAAGTTGGCGCCATGAACGATCAGAACCGATATGCACCGCCGATCAATGGCCAGCGCCCGATCAAACGGCGCGGTCTGCTGGATGGCCTGCAACGTTCAGGCCTGCGCCGGTTGACGACGATCGTCGGTTCGGCGGGATATGGCAAGACATCCTTTGCAGCGCAGTGGCACGAAACGCTGGTTGCGCTGAAGGTTCGTTGCCTTTGGGTGTCACTGGAACCGGAGCATTGCGACCAGCGGCAGTTTCTGTTGACGCTGCTGGATGCTCTGCAGCCGCTCCTCCCGGATGAAGGCGGCGGCCTGGACGCGGCAAGCCTGCCGGTGCCCTCGCTTTTGTCGATCCTTGCCACGCGCCTTCGCCGCATCGGGGAGCCACTGGTTCTGTTCCTCGACGATTATCATCTGGCGCAGACCGATGCGACGGAAGCGCTAATGGCCAAGATCCTGGCGGATCGCGCGCTCGACCACCTGAAACTGGTGCTGATTTCGCGCAGCCCGCCGCGTTTTCCGCTGTCGGCGCTTCGCTTGCACGGGGAGTTAAAGCAGATCGGTGTCGCCGATCTCGGCTTTTCCGACGATGAGGCGCTGGAATTTTTTGCAGATCGCAATCTCGGGCTGAGCCGCGAGCAGATCGGAGCGCTCAACCGGCGGACCGAAGGCTGGGCAGTGGCGCTCCAGATGGTGCGGCTGCTGGTCCACGACAATCCCGAGGGTGAGGCGGTGCTGGCCTCGTTTGACGGCAGCAATACCGAAATGGGCAATTATCTGTCCGAACAGGTGTTTGTGCAGCTGCCGGGCGATATCCAGCAATTCCTTTTGCAGACGGCGGCGCTGCCGGCCTTCAGCCGGGACCTTGTCTCCGGCCTTTTCGAGGGCGAGGCAAGTGCGCTCCTGATGGATCGTCTGGCCGACCATGCGCTCCCGATCACGCTTCTGGCCGGGGAGGGGGGGTGGATGCGGTCCCACCCGGTGTTTAATGCGTTCCTGCGTCAGAAGGCGCTTCGCCAGGGGTTTGATACGCAGTCGGCGGTCAAGCGTGCGGCGCGCTGGTTTGAGGCACAAGGCGATTTCGACCAGGCGGTGCGCCACGCGCTCTGGGGCGGCAGCGCCGATCTGGCCGCCCGCATCATCGAGACGGCCGGCGGCTGGCGGCGGGTCTATGCCACCACGCGCGGCGGCACCATGCTGTTCCAGATGATTTCCGCGCGCGCTGCCAGCATCGATCTTGATGGCTTTCCGTTGACCACGCTCGGGCTTTCGGTGATGAGCGCCAAGGCCGGCCAGCTGGAGGCGGCCAATCACTACCTGTCGATTGCCGAACGGGCGGTGGGCGGTGCCAAGGCCTTCGCCGCGGATCTACGCGTGGTGAGAGTGCTTCTGTCTCTCTATCTGGATCACTGGGCAAGTTCTGCAGATCTGGCAGCGCTGGAAGACGATCTGCTGAAACCGGAGGGGATGGAGCTGATCCACCGGGCGCTGGCGCTCAACATGCTCTCCTACAACTACCTGATCCGCAGCGATTTGGAACGCGCCCGCCATTACGGGCATCTGGCGATCCGCACCTTCCGCGATGGCGGGGCGGATTTCGGCGCCATGCATCTTTATACCCATATCGGGCAGGCGGCGTTTTTCAGCGGCGATGCGGCCGGTGCCGAGGAAGCGTATGACCATCTGATTGCGGAGGTGCAGGGCAATATCGGCGCGGGCAGTGATCTCGATGCCGTGGGACAGGTGCTGAAGGCGGAACTGGTGTCCATGCGTGGCGATCTCAAAGCGGCCACAGAACCTTTGTCCTGGGCGCTGCCACATCTGGAACGCCATGATACCTGGTTCGACCTTCTGGCGGCGGGCTTCATGGCGCAGCAGCGCGTGCTGCGCATCGGCGGCGATGCGGTGGGTGCCCATGCCTCCATCGACCGGGTTCGCTCGGCCGCAAAGCGGCGCGGTTTCGACCGACTGACACGGTTGATCGATGGCGAACGTTGCGTCCTCCTGATCGAAACGGGGGATATTGAACAGGCGATCCGCAATGCCGAGCTTTCCGGCTTCGGACGCGTCTTCATCCAGGCCGACCGGCTGAACACGCTGGCCATCCACCTGCGTGGCACGACGCCGGCGCTGTTATGGACACGGATCTATCTGGCGCAGGGCGAGGTGGCGCGAGCGCGTGAAACGCTGGACTGGCTGAAGACCTGCCAGGCCGAGCGGCCACACCTCCTGCGCTCCATCGAACTGCAACTGCTGGAGATCCGGCTGCTTTTTGCCGAGGGGCAGAAAGATGCGGCATCCGCCTATCTTTGCGACCTGCTGATGACCACGCCGCTTGCCGATTATTCTGCCCTTCTGCGGCTGGAGGGGCCTGCTGACTTTCCCGATATGCTGCACACGCTGGCTGGCTGCGGCCAGTTTCCGCAGGTGGCGCGCCAGCGGCTGATCCAGTGCCTCGAGCAGGTGTATCGAACAGATCCGGTCGCGGCTGTCCCCCGCGTCGAAACAATCCTGCCGGGCTCGGACCTCACCGACCGCGAACGAAGCGTGCTGACCTTGTTGAGCGCTGGCCTCAGCAACAAGGAGATCGGTCGCAAGCTCGATCTCAGCGACAACACCATCAAGTTCCACCTGCGCAACATCTTTACCAAGCTCAATGTTTCCACACGCACGGCAGCCGTGACGGCTGCACGTGACCGGGGCATGGGGCTGCGCTGACCACCTACCCGAACGGGTAGTTCCTTCTTCCTGCCTGCCTACCCTTTTGGCAGGCTATCGCACCTGCCTTGCCCGCCATACTCTCCCCTCAAGGTAGAAATGGCATAAGGGCAGGTTCGAACATGCAGGCAGCAGCCGGTGGTTGGGTGGACCCCGTCACGCAGGAAATCATCGAGGGAAAGCTTCTGGCGACCGTCGATGAGATGGGCATCGTCATGGCCCGCACCAGCATGAGCCCCGTCATCTACGAAGTCCTGGATTTCGCCTGTGGGGTGCTGAGTGCCGAGGGCGAGCTGGTGGCGCAGATGAACGGCATCACGCTGTTTACCGGCACATTCGGCGCGCAGGTGAAGGCGCTGATCGCCCGCTTCGGCACCAATCTCGAGGATGGCGATATCCTCTTGACCAACGACCCCTATGCCGGGGGCACGCATGCCTGCGATTTTGCCATCGTAAAGCCGATCTTCTTTGAGGGCGCCCTGTTTGCCTATGCGATCAACGTTGCGCATTACCTCGATGTCGGCGGTTCCGTGCCGGGAAGCCTTGCACCGAACGCCACCTCTGTCTTCCAGGAGGGGCTTCGCCTTCCCGGCGTAAAAATTGCCCGCCGTGACGTGTTTTCCGACGATATCCTGCATATCATCCGCGAAAACGTTCGTCTGCCGGAGATTGCGCTGGGTGACCTGACTGCGCAGGTCGCAACCGTGCGGGTGGCAGCCCGCCGCATGGGCGAGATCGCTGAAAAATACGGGGCCTCCACAGTTCGGGCGGCCTTTGATCATCTTTTGTCGGCCAGTGAACGTTTGAGCCGGGCAGCGATCGCAGCCCTTGCCGACGGCACCTATCATGCGCGTGACGTGATCGATGGCGATGGCGTGAGCGACGCGCCGATTGCGGTCGAGGTCACCGTCACCATCGCCGGCGACAGCATCGTTGCCGATTTTACCGGCTGCCCCAAAGCCGTTGCAGGCCCGATCAACTGCGCGCGTGGTGCGCTGGAATCGGCCGTGCGCACCATCGTCAAGGCGCTTGTCGGGCCGCAGGCGCCCTCCAACGAGGGCTGGTTCCGGCCGCTTTCAGTGGTTGCACCCTCCGGAACCATCTTTACCGCCGAAAAGCCTTCGCCCACCGGATGGTATTACGAAGGCTCTGTCCATGCCTCCGAACTGGTGTGGAAGGCGCTGGCGCCGCTGATGCCGGCCCGCTTTTCCGCCGGCTCCTATTCCAGCCTCTGCGTCGTCTATATTTCCGGCCGGGATGCGCAGGGCGAACCCTTCATCCATATCGAGCCGCAGCATGGTGGCTGGGGCGCCAGCGAAACACGCGACGGCGCCAATGCGCTCATCGCGCTGACCGACGGCGATACCTACAACTATTCAGTCGAGGCGATCGAGGCGCGTTTTCCGCTGATCGTGAAGCGTTATGGGCTGAATGTCGAAGGTGGCACCGGTGCCGGGCGGCGGCGCGGTGGTTTTGGCATCATCCGCGAATACGAGATCCATGGCGATGGCGCCGAGGCCTATTGCAGTTTTGGACGAACCGTGACGCAGCCGTGGGGCATGGCGGGTGGATTGGCCGGTACGCTGAACGGCCTGCAGGTGCGCTGTGGCGTGAGCGGTAACACCCGCACATTCGGCCGCGAGCCCCATATCGCGCTCGGCAACGGCGATGTGCTGCGCATTGTCACCGGCGGCGGCGGCGGCTGGGGTGCACCTATCGAGCGCGAAAGACACCTTATCGAACAGGATTTGACCGACGGACTGCTGAGCGAAGCGGCAGCGCGGGACACCTATGGTTACCAGAAGGAACTGCAGCAATGATCAGGCTTGCAACCGATGTCGGCGGCACGTTTACCGATCTTGTCGGTTATGACGAGTTAACCGGCGAAGTCTTTACCGCCAAAAGCCTGACCACCGTGGACGATCAGTCGCGCGGCGTGCTGCAGGCGATTGCAGACGCGGAGCAAAGCGATGGCCTGCGCCGTCGCGATGTGACCTTCTTTGCCCATGGCGGCACCACCGTGATCAACGCCATTACCGAGCGCAAGGGCGTCAAGACGGCACTGGTGACGACGTCGGGCTTTCGCGACGTGCTGGAAATCGGGCGCGGCAACCGGCCGGATCTCTATAACCTGCAATTTCATAGCCCAGAACCCTTTGTGCCGCGCCACCTGCGCTTTGAGGTGCGCGAACGCATTGATGCAAAGGGCAATGTCCTGACCCAGCTGGAGCTGGACGACCTGAAACCGATCATCAAGACCTGCCTGGAAGAGGGTGTCGAGGCGGTCGCCATCCTCTTCCTGCACAGCTATGCCAATCCCGAGCATGAGGCGCTCTGCGCCGATATTCTGGCCGATGCGCTGCCCTGCGCCACCATTTGCGCAAGCCATGAAGTGTCGCGCCAGTGGCGGGAATACGAGCGTTCCAACACGGTGGTGCTGAACGCCTATGTGCAGCCGATCATCCAGTATTATTTCGAGCGGCTGGAAGAGGCGCTGACCGAGACGGATCTCACCTGCCCCTATTATGCCATGCAGTCGAACGGCGGCATTGCCACGTTTGACCAGGTGGTGAAAAGCCCGCTGACACTGGTGGAATCCGGGCCTGCCGGTGGTGTGGCCGGTGCGGCGCGCATCGGCGCACTTCTCTCCGAAACCGAGGTTCTGTCGCTCGACGTCGGCGGCACCACCGCCAAATGCTCACTCATCAAGAACAGCCGGCCAACGCTCGACAGCGAATACCGGCTGGAACGCAGCCGTATCAACCCCGGTTATGCCGTGCAGGTTCCGGTGGTGGATATTGTCGAAATCGGTGCCGGCGGCGGTTCGATTGCGCGCATCGACCAGCGCGGCGCGCTGTCGGTTGGGCCGGAAAGTGCGGGCTCCATGCCAGGCCCTGCCTGTTATGGAAAAGGCGGCAGCCGGCCGACGATTTCCGACGCGCTTTTGACCATCGGCGTGTTTGACCCGACAACCTTTGCCAATGGCACCATGCCGCTCGATGTGGAAAAGGCGCGTGCCGCGATTGAAATGCTTGCCGTGCCGCTTGGCATGTCGATCGAGGATGCGGCGCTCTCGGTCATCGAGATTGCCCATGCCAACATGATCAATGCTTTAAAGCTGGTGACGGTGCAGCGCGGCCATGATCCGCGCGATGCAGCTTTCGTCATCAGCGGTGGGGCCGGCCCCGCCCTGGCCGCCCGTCTTGGTCGCGACCTCAAGGTGAAGTCCACGGTGGTGCCGCTCCATCCCGGCATATTTTCAGCCTGGGGCATGCTTGCTGCCGAACCGCGCGCCGATTTCCGCTCCACCTGGTTTTCGCCCCTGACGGGCGACGCGCTCACCCTTGCCGGCGACCGCTTCGTGGTGCTGGAGCAGGATGCGGCAGACTATTTCGGCAAGGGCCACGAGGCGGAAATCCGCTTCTCCTACAGTATCGAGGCGCGTTACCGCGGCCAGGAACACGGCGTCTTTACCCGCTATGAACCCGGCGACAGCGAGGAGGCCTTTTCCGAACGCTTCCACGCAGCCCATGAGAAAGCCTATTCCTTCCGCCTTGCGCATTCGGCCATCGAGATCACCATGCTGCATCTGGAAGCGATCCTGAGCGGCCCGGTGATTGCCATCCCGAAGCTGAAGGGCGAGGTGATATCGGTGGAGGAGGCGCGCTGCGGCACGCGCGACGTCTATTTCGGCGGCACGGAAGGCTGGGTCTCCTGCCCGGTCTACGCGCGCGGCCGGCTTCGCCCGCACACGACGCTTCAGGGCCCATTGATTGTCGAGGAATCAACCGCCACTACTCTTGTTCTGGCCGGCCAGCAGCTGGCACTGACGCAGGAGGGAATCATGATCATTCGGGAACAGGACCACAGCCAGAGCGGAGCTGCCTGAGAATGGCAATCTCCATCCAGCTCGAAAATGTCACGCGCGCCTTCGGCCCCGTCAGGGGCGTGGACGATGTGTCGCTTTCGATCCGGGCCGGCGAATTCTTCACGCTGCTCGGCTCTTCGGGCTGCGGCAAGAGCACGCTTTTGAAGCTGGTGGGCGGTTTTGATGCACCAACCGGCGGGCGTATTGCCTTTGATGGGCGTGATATGGGCGGCGTGCCGGCCAATGCGCGCCCCGTCAACACCGTCTTCCAGAGCCTCGGGCTTTTTCCGCACATGAGCGTGGCACAGAATGTCGGCTACGGGCTTTCCCTGCGCGGCCTGCGCGGGGCAGCCCTTGCCGCAAAGGTGGAGGGTGCGCTTGATCTGGTGGAGCTTTCCGGATTTGGCCCCCGTGACGTCAACCTTCTCTCCGGCGGTCAGCGGCAGCGCGTGGCACTGGCGCGTGCGCTGGTGATGGAGCCGGGCATCCTTCTTCTCGACGAGCCGCTGACGGGGCTCGACGAGCGGTTGCGCCAGCAGATGCGCGACGAGTTTGCCCGCCTGCACAAGCGCACCGGCGCCACCTTCATTCTGGTGACCCACAACCAGGATGAGGCATTGAGCCTTTCCGACCGGATGGGCGTGATGCACCAGGGCAGGCTCCAGCAGGTCGATGCGCCGGCACGGTTTTTCGAGGCGCCGGCCAATGCCTTTGTCGCCCGTTTCGTCGGCATCGACATCCAGTTGAAACATGAGGGCGTTACCTCGGCGGGAGAGTTTGGCAGTGCCGTCGTTGCAGGACAGAAAGTGCCGGTCCGGATTGGCGGACCAGTAGTGCCCACGCAAAGTGTCGTGGCGCTGCGACCGGACCGGCTCTTTTTGCAATCTACGGATGAAAGACCTTTACAGGAGCCCGACGCTCTGCTGATGCTGCGCGTTGTGGAAAGCCGGTTTCGCGGCCTCCATCATGATGTGACACTGGCCTTTGCCGATGGGCAGACGGTGGTGGTGGCGCAAGGGGCGGATCGGCCCTTGCCGGAACCGGGCCGGCATGTGCCTCTGGTTGTGGCGGCAGGAGGTGCGATCCTTATTCCAACGGCATGATTTCCATGCCGTACGCGCGTGTATTTTAGGCTTAGGACGGCCAAGGTCGGCTTTTAAATAAGAGAGGGGAATGAAAGCATGGATAAGGGACGCAATTTTGGCAGCAGTGCCAGCAACATCAAACGGCGCCAGCTTCTGCAGCTGATGGTGGCCGGTGGCGCGGCACTTTCGGTCGGTGGCCTTTCGGCACCGGGGCGGGCATTCGCCCAGAGCCCCAAAAGCGTGGCTTTCTGGGCAACCGCCACTCTGGATATCGCAGACAAATGGAGCGAGTTTGCAAGCCAGGTCGGCGTTTCCCCGGAATTTACCGATAACGGCAATGATGTCGGGCCCGTCATTGCCCGCCTTGCCGCCGGCAATGCCAACGAGCTTTTCGATGTCGGCGGTTTTCAGGGCGGCGCGGAAAAGGAACTGGCGCGCCAGGGCGTCATCATCCCCTGGGATCTTACCAAGATCCCCAATTACGACAGCATCTGGCAGTGGGCCAAGGACATTCCCTACCTGCGCCAGGACGGCAAGCAATACAGCATCCCGACCGTCGTCAACGCCGATTCGATCATTTATCGCCCCGACAAGCTCGGCAAGGTCGACAGCTACGGTGTGATCTTCGACAAGAAGCTCAAGGGCCGGGTGGCCATGGAAGATGCCTGGATCAACAGCGCCATCTTCACCGCCATGTATCTGAAGGAATCGGAAAACCAGCCGATCAAGGATCCGGGTAATCTTTCCGAATCCGAACTTGGCCTCGTCATGGAATTCCTCATCAAGCACAAGAAGGATGGCCAGTTCCGCACCTTCTGGAACGGCTGGGAACAGGGCGTGCAACTGGTGGCCGATCAGGAAGTCGATGCCATGACCGGCTGGGAGCCGATTGTCTATGAGGGCCGCAAGCGCGGGCTTCAGGTGGAATATGCGGCCCCCGTCGAAGGTTATGAGGGCTGGGGCAACAATACCGTGCTTCTGAAGGGCGCTGCCGATCGTGGCGTGACCGATGTCGCCCATACCTTCGTCAACGGTCTTCTTGGCGGTCTCTACGGCTGCGAGCTGGGCAAGTCGCGCGGCTATCTGGTGCCGACCGACAACAATGTCGCC
Organism: Rhizobiaceae bacterium; assembly: GCA_027483885.1. Lineage (GTDB taxonomy): Bacteria > Pseudomonadota > Alphaproteobacteria > Rhizobiales > Rhizobiaceae > Neorhizobium. The sequence continues at coordinate 23,860 of JAIXTO010000213.1, read as the reverse complement.
TATGCCAAAAAGAACCCCGGCGAATACAAGCCGGAAGAGGTGCAGGCGCTGGGCGACCATGTGAAGGCAAAGTTTGCCGGCAAGGTCTACTGGCAGAATTGCCGCCCGGACAATTTCCAGCTTTACGAAGAATGGTGGCAGAAGCTGCGCAACGCGTAAGGGTAGGGTTGGGCCTTGGGGCGGTGGCGCGTGTGCGTTTACCCCCTCTGGCCTGCCGGCCATCTCCCCCACAAAGGGGGAGACCGGCAGAACGGTTAACCCCTCAAACAGGCTGAAACGCTTTCAGCATCAACGGAAAAGCCTGCCTGCATCAGCAAAGACGGGCGCGTAGGCCACAATGGATTGATCTCCCCCCTCGTGGGGGAGATGGCCCGCAGGCCAGAGGGGGTATTGCTCCGGGACACAGCAAACCGTCCCGGTCTGCCCAAGCTGCTCCGCCCCTATCATCGCAAGGAACCCCATGAACCGCCGTTTGCCGCCCTCGCTCTCCCTCATGGCGCTGCCGCTTCTGGCCATTCTTGCGCTGGGCTTTCTGCCCTTGATCGTGGTGGTGGTGTGGAGTTTCTGGACCTGGGATCCCGCCACCTATTGGATCCGTCCGGATTTCAACCTTGCCGCTTACGGTGCCATTCTGGAGGCCGGGCGCTGGACGGTCATTGTCTCGACGCTTGCAAAGGCATGTCTGACAGCTCTGATCTGCCTCCTCATTGGCTGGCCGACTGCTTACGCGGTGCATTTTCTCGCCGGACGCCGCCTTTCGCTTCTGCTGCTGGCGCTGATGACCATTCCCTTCTTCACCTCTTATCTCATCCGATCCTTTTCCTGGCGGCTGGTGCTGGGGCGAACCGGTGTCGTCAATGACCTGCTGATCCATCTGGGTCTGACGGATGCGCCGCTCGACTGGCTTTTGTTTTCCAACTTCGCCGTCATCCTCGGGCTTGTCGCCTCCTATCTGCCATTTGCCACCTTTCCGCTGCTTCTCTCCATGCGCCGCGTCGATCCGGTGGTGATGGTTGCCGCGCGCGATCTCGGCGCCGGCTTCTGGACCATGCTGCGCACCATTCTCGTGCCGCTGACCTTTTCCGGTATCTTTGCCGGTTTCCTTTTCGTTTTTGTCATGGTGGCGGGTTCGTCCACGGAAGTGCAGATGCTGGGTGGCGCCGGCGCCAGCATCGTCTCCGTCATGATCAATGATGTGATGCGGGTGGCGAATTATCCGCTGGCCTTTGCCATTTCCTCGGTGGTTCTGGCGGTCATCTTTTGCGTGGTGCTGGTCGGCAATGCCCGCTTCGGGCTGGCGCGCCTGTTCGGGGAGGGCACGTCGTGATGAACCAGGATGGTCTTCTGTCGCGCGGGATGATCTGGGCGATCACCGCTTTTGGCCTTCTGGTGATCTATGCGCCGCCGCTTTATCTTCTCGGCGTCTCGTTCAACCCGGCGCTGCAGCCGGCGCTGCCGCATGTTTCCGATGTAACACTGAAATGGTATCTGGCGCTTGTCGGCGAGAAGCAGCTGATCGCAGCGCTGGAACAATCGCTGCTGGTGGCCGCCATCACTGGCGTTCTGGCAACCGGCCTGTCGCTTCTGGCAGCGCTTGCCTATGTGGAACTGCATGCGCGGCGCACCGCCTGGTTCCTGACGGTGCTTTTGCCGATGTTCGTGCCGGGTGTCATCCAGGGGCTGGCGCTTTCTGCCGTCTTCCAGCGCGCCGGCATCAAGGCCGGCATGATGACGGTGATCGGCGGGCACCTGCTCTGGGCGCTGCCCTTTGCCTTCATCGTCATCCTCACAAGCTTTGCCGTGGTGCGCCGGTCCTATCTGATGGCGGCAGCCGATCTCGGCGCAAGCCGGTGGCAGCAGTTCAGGGATGTCACGTTGCCGCTCATCCGGCCTGGTCTCGTCAGCGCCTTCATCTTCTCGTTTCTGCTGTCGCTCAACGAGTTTACCCGTGCCTTTTATCTCGCTGGACGGCAGAACACGCTGCCGGTCGTGCTGTTCGGCAAGATGAATTCCGGCGCATCGCCCACCATCTATGCCATGTCCGGGGCGATTTTCCTCGTTTCGGTTTTCTGCGTGGCGCTGGTGGCGGCCAATGCCCTCCTGAAGCGCCGCGCGCCGCAATAACAGATCTCAGCGCGCCGCAACGTCGTCTGCCGGTTGCGTTTGCGCCAGATCGATGCGCGCGACCACCGACATGCCGGGCACCAGCCTGTCCTTCAGCGGCTGGTCCGGATCGATGGAAATGCGCACCGGAATGCGCTGGGCGATCTTGGTGAAATTGCCGGTGGCGTTATCGGATTTGATGACGCTGAATTCCGAGCCGGTCGCCGGTGCAAAGCGCTCGATGCGGCCTGTCAGCGCCTGATGGCCGAGCGCATCAACGGTAAACGTGACCGCCTGGCCGGCCTGCATGCCGGCAAGCTGGGTTTCCTTGAAATTCGCCACCACCCAGCTGTGCTCGGGCACCAGCGAGGCAATCTGCGTGCCGACGGAGACATACTGGCCGATGCGGGCGGCCACTTCTCCCAGTGTGCCATCCTGCGGCGCGGTGATGCGGGTGTTCTGCAGGTCGATCTCGGCGAGCGCAACGGCGGCCCGGGCGCTATCGACGGCGGCTTCCAGCGAACGGCGGGAGACGATGGTGGTGTTCAGATCCTGCTCCGACACGAGTTCGGCGGCTTCCGCCTGATGAACAGCTGCGACGGCCTGATCGAGCGCCGCACGGTTCTTTTCCAGTTCGCTCTGCGTGGAAATATTGCGCTCCAGCAGCGCCTGCGTGCGCTCGAACGTGGTGCGCGCCGCCGTCAGCGTTGCGTTGGCGCTTTCGATGGCAGCCTTGGCCGAAACGATCTTTGCCTCGTCGGATTTACGCGCCTGCGCGGAATTGGAAAGCGACGCCTCTTCCTTGGCAAGCGCTGCTTTGGCCTGCGCCAGCTTCTGCACGTAGATCCGGTCGTCGATCTTGGCGATCAGGTCGCCGGTCTTGACGGTCTGGTAGTCCTTCTGCGGCACATCCACCACATAACCGGCGAGCTGCGGGCTGATCAGGGTCACCTGACCGCGCACATAGGCATCATTGGTGGTTTCGATGCTGCCGTGGAAGGGCGGCAGGTTGAACACGAAGAGCACGATCAGCACGCCGGCAAGGCCAATGGCGAGCGCGATATAGGTGGCAATGGAACGAAAAAACTGGGTCATGGCGGCTATTCCAAGGGGGCAAAGGGGCAAATGAGAGATCAGGCGGTGGCGGTGGCGCCTTTGGGCGCCGGCCGGCCGGGCAACCATCGATCTCTGTGGCGAACGAGAAGATGGAGAACGAGAACGGCAAGGGCGGCTAAGGCCAGCAGCGCCGTCAGCAGGAACGCATCGTTATAGGCAAGCACATAGGCCTGCTGCTGCACCTGTTTGGAAAACAGGCTGGCGCCTTGCGCATTGCGCAGCAGCGGATCTGTGGTCACCTTGGCATAGGCGCCGACATATTGCTGCAGGCGGGCCGCCACCAGCGGATCGGAGCCGGCAAGCCTTGAGACAAGTCGGAACGAATGGAACTGTTCGCGCCGTTGCACGAAGGTGCCATAGAGCGCGCTGCCCAGATACCCGCCGACCTTCTGCGTGGTGAGGAACACGATGATGAAGCTCAGGACGTAATTCGGCCCGCGCTTGAGCGCTGCCGAAAAGCCGATTGCCAGCGCCGGCGGAAGAAAGAGGCCGCTCGCAAAGCTGATCAGCATCTGGCTGACATAAACCTGTTCCGGGCGCGTCAGCACGGTGGAACCGCTGTCCATATAACTGCCGAGCGCGAGCATGATCAGCGCTGCCGCATGGATGGCCGGCTCGCGGCCGGGCTTCATCAACAGCGCGCAGAGAAAGCCCGAGACCACGCTTGCGACGAGAATGACGAGGTAGAGCCCCTGCATCTGGTCGCTGAGCAGGCCCATGGTGCGGAACATGCCAATCGCCCCGCTCGACTGTTCTGACAGGATGAGCCGGAAGACGAGAAGCACGCCGGTGAAATGAACGATCTCGCGCGACGTCAGCCAGCGGATATCGAGAAGCTGGTTGCGGCGGTTCAGCTCGATGAGCGCCATCACCGTGAGGCTTGCAAAGCCGATCACGAGCAGCCAGCCGATCCAGGGCGCTTCCACCCACCAGTAGAGCCGCCCGACGGTGAGCACCACGGCAACGGCGCCGAGCCCGACGGCGAGGAACCCGTAGCTGAGGATATCGAGCAGACTGATCACCTTGGCACGCGGCGGCGAATTGAGCGGTAGCCGGTAGATGGCTGCAAGACAGATCAGCGCCAGCCCGAGTTCGAGCAGATAAAACGCATGCCAGCCGCCGAGATCAAGAAGGGCCGGCGACAGCAGGCCGGCGACCGGCGTCGGCAGCGCCAGCGCCGTCAGCGCAAGACAAAGCCCGAGGTTCAGCTTGCGCGCCGGTGGCACGGTTTCCAGCATGTAGAGAAAGGCAAGCGACGACATGGGCGCTGCTGCCGCACCCGCGAAAAACCGCAGCACCAGTGCGCTTTCAAAACTGTCGACCCAGAGGTGGCCAAGGCTGATCGCGGCATAAGCGAGGATGGAAATCTCTGCGAATTTGCGCAGGCCGAACTGGGCGCGCAGCTTGAACAGCATCAGCGTCAGGCTGGCATTGGGGATCATATAGGCAGTGACAAGCCACGTGGCTTCCACCTGCGTCGCCTCCAGTGGTCCCGCGACCTGCTGGATATTGTTGGAGAGAAGACTGAGGCCGAGCCCTTGCGTCAGTGCAATCAACGCTGCCGCCAGCATATAGGCCGCCATCAGCGCCGGCGGCCGGGGCTGGAAGGGCGCCGGTGCCGGCATCGGCTCCTGCCCGGCGCGGCGCGGCTTTGCTGGTTCCTTCAGCGCGGGGACAGCCGGCTGAAGATCGTCTGCCATCGGGCCTTGCGGGCTAACATGCGGCTTCTGGTCGTCTTCAAGGCGCGACATCGAAAATCTCCAGGTCGGCAACACGCTCGGCGAGCAGTTCCAGCACATCGATCGAGGTGCGCAGCTGCTGCGGGTCGAGACCCTCGAAGATGCGGCCGCGCAACCGCTCGCCGATGGTCTGCACGAAGGCAGCCTGTTCGCGGCCATGGGCCGTCAGGGCAATCTGCTTTACTCGGCGGTCACTCGGGTCCGGTCGTCGCTCGATGATGCCGTTCTCCTCCATGCGGTCCAGCAGGCGAACGAGCGTGGCCTGCTCCAGTTCCAGTTCATAGGCCAGTTCGCTCTGCGGCATGCATTCCCGCCGCGACAGCCTGAGAAGAGCGCGGGCGCGCGGATAGGTCAGCCCGTTGGCCGTCACCTGCTGGTTGAAGGCGGTGCGGATCTTGCGGCTGGCCTTGGTCAGCGCTTCGAGAAAATCGGCGGTGAGCTTGGGATCGGTTTCCATGGTACGCTTAAGGTTAGTGTGCTAATGGATTTATTAGTTAGTGTGCTAAGGATCTGTGTCAAGGGCGAATGGTCAGGTTTCAGCATTTTGCCCTGGTCGGGACCGAGTTCCCCAGCGATGAGGAACCATCGCTCAGCTCTGCCGTTCGCCTGGAACATTGGACGAGACGGATAAAAGGACAGGCTCATGGATTTTCGCTCGAAGGTCGCACTGGTGACAGGCGCAGGGTCAGGCATTGGCAAGGCGTCGGCACTTGCGCTTTCCAAGGCAGGCGCTCGGGTGGCGCTTCTAGGCCATACCCAAAGCGAGTTGGAAAAGGCAGCAGGCGAGCTGCGTGCCGCAGGCGGCGATGCGCTGGCGCTGACCGCTGATGTCTCCAGCAATGAGGAGATGAAGGCCGCCCTCGACAGACTGATCGACCATTACGGCCAGCTGGACGTGGTTGTCGCCAATGCCGGCATCAATGGTGTGTGGGCGCCGATCGACGATCTGAAGCCGGAAGAATTCGACAAGACCATCGCGGTGAACCTGCGCGGCACTTACCTCACCCTTCACCATGCCGTGCCACACCTGAAGCGAAAGGGCGGGGCGATCGTTGTCGTTTCCTCGATCAACGGCAACCGCACCTTCACCTCCCCCGGCGCCACCGCCTATTCGGCAACGAAGGCGGCGCAGGTGGCGATGGTCAAGCAACTGGCGCTGGAACTCGGGCGTCACCACATCCGCGTCAACGCCGTGTGCCCCGGCCAGACCGAGACCGAGATCGATGACAACACCAAGAAACGCGGCGTGGGCGAAACCGCGGTCCCGGTCAACTTTCCGGACGGTGAGATCCCTGTCAGCGACGGCAAGCCGGGCACGAGCGCCGAAGTGGCCGACGTCATCCTCTTCCTCTCCTCCGACGCCGCCCGCCACGTGACCGGCACGGACGTCTATGTGGATGGCGGGCAGGGGCTGTTGCGGTAACGCCTGGTCAGGTGATCACGGATCAAAAAACTCACGCCACTGGTTTTCGCCCATCAGGCAATCGGTTTTTGTGGCGGGGGCTGCGATGCGGTGGATTTTTGGGGATGTCAGGCCGCTCACTTCCATCACCAGCTTGCGGCGGATGGCGACGGAAAAATCTTCCGGTGTGTGGACCGGCAGTACGAAAGAGCCGGGGCCGCCGATGACGCAATCGCCGTAATATTTGTCGAGGCCGCCTGTTGTGCCGGACGGGCGCAGCATGATGGCAAGGCCGTTGATGATGATGCCGGCCTCCACCGCCTTGTCGCGGGCAGTTTCCACGGGGCCGCCGATATTGTTCGGGCCGTCACCGGAGACGTCGATCACCTGGCGCATGCCGCGATAGGGATTGGCGACGATGCTGGTCGCGCCATAGGCGATGGCCGCCGAAATCGAGGTGCGGCGCTGGGTGGCAATCGGGCGGGCGGCAAGTTTTGCGGCAAAGGCTGCAGCATCTTCAGGCGTTTCGATCACCTGCCAGTCGATCACCGACGCCGGGTCCACCTCGCCGGCCCATTCGAAATAGGAAATGGCAATTTTTCCGATCAATCCGCCGCGCACGGCATTGATGAATTCGGCGTGCTGGAGGGCATTGATGTAGCCCTCGCGCTGGATGCGCACTTCCTCGTAATCCATGGAGCGCGAGGTATCGACGGCCAGCACCAGTTCCACATCGACATCGCCGCTTGACGGTTGGACCGCCGCTGTCTCGACGCCGGCGCCACCTTGCGCGGGTGCTGCGTGTGGTAAAGCGCTAAGGCTCATGAGCATGGCAAGTGTGGCAAGCATGGGCAATCCCGTCACAAGCACTCGGTGATGAAGTCTAACACAGGCCCGGCGGCAGGCGAGGGACGACCTTTTCAGTCACGTCACGTTTCAGTGATTGCTTGAACACGCAGGCGCACGAAAGCTCGCTGCCTTTTGTCTGCTTATGCCTAAAAAATGTTCATAATTGCCCCGATTGTGTGCAGGATTATTGCCGGACCTCGCGCAAAGGCCGGTTTCCGGCAGATCCAGGTTGGCACGTCGATTGCATCGTTGTTTGTGAGTTAGCCGCTAGGGTTCCGGCATCGAAAGATGTGGCTGGTCCGAGAGCGGCTCCCGGCGGGGAGACATTCCGTCGGGTGCACGGCGGGACAAAAGCCCGGGAGACCTCGTAAGCCAAGGGATTGGCGGCGCGATGGTCCATGCCGATCCCTTTTTGAGATGAGCCAAAAGGGGAATTGCACATGCAGACTTTTTCAAAGCTTCTTTCGATGACGGCGCTTTCCGCCGTGCTGGCCTTTACCGGCCTCTCCTCTGCTGAGGCAGCGCCGAAGAAGGATTTCAAGGTTGCCTGGTCGATCTATGTCGGCTGGATGCCCTGGGGTTATGCCGCAGACCACGGCATCGTCAAGAAATGGGCCGATAAATACGGCATCACTATCGAGGTCACCCAGTTCAACGATTACGTGGAATCGATGAACCAGTACACGGCCGGCGCCTTCGATGCGGTGACGCTGACCAATATGGACGGGCTTTCCATTCCGGCCGCCGGTGGTGTGGATACGACGGCCGTCATCGTCGGCGACTTCTCCAACGGCAATGATGCGGTGATCCTGAAGGACAAGGCCAGCCTTGCCGATATCAAGGGCCAGAACGTCAATCTCGTCGAGTTCTCCGTCTCGCATTACCTGCTCGCCCGCGCGCTCGAAAGCATCGGCTCGTCCGAGCGTGACGTGAAGGTGGTCAACACATCCGACGCCGACATGGTCGCCGCCTACCAGACGCCGGACGTGACTGCCGTCGTCACCTGGAACCCGCTCGTCTCCACCATTCTGGAGGACAAGTCGGCCAAGGCGGTGTTCGACAGTTCGAAAATCCCCGGCGAGATCATGGACCTGATGGTCGCGAATTCCGACGTGCTGAAGGACAATCCGGATTTCGGCAAGGCGCTCGCCGGGATCTGGTATGACACGATGAAGGTGATGACGGCCGAGAGCGAAGAGGGCAAGGCGGCCCGCACCGCCATGGGCACCGCCTCCGGTACGGACCTCAAGGGTTTCGAGGCGCAGATGGCCGCCACAAAACTGTTCGACAAGCCGGCCGATGCACTCGCTTTCACCACCTCGCCAAACTTGCCGAAGACCATGGATCTGGTGCGCGCCTTCCTGTTCGAAAAGGGCCTGCTCGGCAATGGTGCGCCGTCTGCGGATGTCATCGGCATCGAGATGCCTGATGGGACGGTGCTCGGCGACAAGGCCAATGTGAAGTTCCGCTTCACCGGCACCTACATGGATGCCGCCGCCAAGGGCGCTCTCTGATCTCCCTGTTGACGGGCCTTTTCTTCCGGCCCGTCAACAGCACCCCTTAAAGGAGAGACCGATGCGCTGGATAAATTCTCATCCCGGAAACGGTGCGCGGCTGACGCTGGCGCTGATGCCCTTCGTGCTGCTGATCGTTGCCTATATGGCAGGCTCTGCAGAACGTCTCGCGGAAAACCCCAATGACAAGCTTCTGCCGGGGCTCGCCGCCCTTGGTGATGCCATCAACCGCATGGCCTTCGTGGCCGATCCGCGCACAGGCGATTATCTCCTGTGGTCGGATACGGCGGCAAGTCTCACGCGGCTTGCGGCAGGCCTTGGCATTTCCACCGCCATCGCCCTGCTGCTCGGCCTTGTCATCGGCATCCTGCCGTTTGCGCGCGCCGCCTTGTCGCCCTTTGTCGGGGCGATTTCCATGGTGCCGCCGCTGGCGCTTCTGCCCATCCTCTTCATCGTGATGGGGCTTGGGGAAGCCTCCAAGATCGCGCTGATCGTCATCGGGGTTGCACCCATCATGGTGCGCGACCTTTCCCTGACGGCGCTTTCGCTGCCACGCGAAATGATCGTGAAGGCCGAGACGCTGTCGGCCTCCTCCTGGCAGATTGCGCTGCGTGTCGTGCTGCCGCAGATCCTGCCGCGCCTCATCACGGCATTACGCTTGCAGCTTGGCCCGGCCTTCCTGTTCCTCATTGCCGCGGAGGCGATTTCTTCCGATAGCGGGCTCGGTTACCGCATCTTTCTCGTGCGCCGTTATCTCTCGATGGATGTGATCTTCCCTTACGTCATCTGGATCACGCTTCTGGCGGTCGTGGCGGACGTGCTGCTCGACCGGCTGCGCATTGCCGTCTTTCCCTGGTCTGAACTGGAGAAGGGCAAATGAGCGCGCTTTCGGTTCAAAACCTCTGGAAGGAATATGGCGACCAGATCGTGCTCGAAAACGTCTCGATCGAGATCGAATCCCGTGCTTTCGTCGCCCTTGTCGGCCCGTCCGGCTGTGGCAAATCGACGTTTTTGCGCATGCTGCTTGGCCAGGAAAGCCAGACGCGGGGCGAGATCCTGCTCGACGGGCAGGCCCTGCCGAAAGAGCCGGGCCCGGATCGTGGTGTTGTTTTCCAGCGCTATTCGGTGTTTCCGCATCTGACGGTGCTCGGCAATGTCATGTTCGGCAAGGAGTTGCAGGCCTCGCGGCTGGCGGCCCGCCTGTTCGGCTCTGCTCGCCGCGCACTGGAGGAAGAAGCCCGGGCGATGATTGCAGCCGTTGGCCTGATGGGGTCGGAGAAGAAATATCCGGCCCAGCTTTCCGGCGGCATGCAGCAACGTCTGGCGCTGGCGCAGGCGCTGATCATGCGCCCCAAGGTTCTACTTCTGGATGAACCTTTCGGTGCGCTCGATCCCGGCATTCGCGCCGAAATCCATGTGCTGATGAAAAAGCTCTGGCACGAAGCGCCGATGACCGTCGTCATGGTGACGCATGACATGCGCGAGGCTTTCACGCTTGGAACCCGCGTCGTGGCGTTTGAGCGACCGCGCGACAGGCCGGAGGAAAAGCTGCGCTACGGCGCAACCATTACCCGCGACATCACCATCTGGCCGCCAAGACTGGCGGGCCAGGCCTCCATCTTTCGCCCCGACCGGGACGGCCCGGTCTCTTCAAAGGGACAATAGCCGGGACGACCCGGCCAAAATCCAGTGGAGATGAATATGCATATCCGTCGATCCGAAGAAGAAATCGCCGCCAACCGGGCGCGTTACGAAGAACACCAGCGCCAGGGGCTCAGCGCCACCCCGAAGGCTCTGCCGGGCAAAAGTGAAAAGCCCGCGCCGGCCATTGCCGAGGAAAAGGTCGTCCACCGGGAGATCATCCCCGGCGGCTGGTACTGGTCCACCCGCGTGAAGGCAAACGAGGTGCTGCGCATCTCGCTCGACGAGGGTTTTTCGACGCTATCGCTCATTGCCTGGAATGCAGAGGACACCACGGAGCGACTGAACCTGCCTGATACGGTGAAGGTGCAGTGGACCACAGGTCTCGCCAAAGGCCGGGTGATTTTTTCCGACATGGGCAAGGTGATGTTTTCCATCATCGAAGACAGCTGCGGGGCTCATGACGTGCTGATGGGGGGCTCGACGGCCTCTTCCAACGCGAAAAAATATCCCGGCGCCAATGGTCCGGCGCTTCGCAACACGCGCGACAATTTCGTGCTGCTCGCTACCAAGGCCGGTCTCGACAAACGCGACATTCCGGCAGCCCTTGCGCTCTTTGCGCCTGTGCGTGTCGATGCCGATGGCAAATTCCTCTGGAAGCCGGAGCTTGTCAGTGATGGCGACTACGTGGACCTGCGCGCCGAGATGGACATGATCGTCGGCTTTTCCAACTGCCCGCATCCGCTCGATCCGAACCCTGTTTATGCGCCTCACGCGGTGACCGTCACCCGCCTGTCCGCATCCGAACCGGCTGCTGATGATCTCTGCCGCACAGCCACCCCCGAAGCTGTGCGCGGCTTTGAAAACAACGCATTTGCGGCTCTGTGAGAGGGAGAGAAACCATGACCCAGTTCGTCCAGACCTCTGCCTCCCGCACGCTGAAAAATACCGTTCAGGACCACTACATCGCTGCCGAAGCGCCCTTTTCGACCGTGGTGAAAAAGGGCCAGATCCTGCGCATCGAGGACACATTTGGCCAGCAGGCCATCGATACGCTGTTTTACAATGCCGATGATTTTTCCGAGCGTTATTCCAGCCAGGATACGATGCGCGAGCAGGGTGCCGCCTATATCTCCACGGGCACGAAAATCCTCTCGTCTGAGGGCCGCGTGATGGCCACCATGACCGCCGATACCTGCGGCCGGCATGACACATCCGCCGGCGCCTGCTCGTGTGAGAGCAATACCGTGCGCTTTGGCCATTATACGAAATACCTGCATGCCTGCCGCGACAATTTTGTGCTGGAGGTTTCCAAGCACGGCATGAGCAAGCGCGATGTCGTCGCCAATATCAACTTCTTCATGAATGTACCGATCGAACCCTCGGGCGAGATGACCATTGTCGACGGCATCTCGGCACCGGGCGACTATGTGGAACTGAAGGCGGAGATGGATGTGCTGCTCGTCATTTCCAATTGCCCGCAGATCAACAATCCCTGCAACGGCTTTGATCCGACTCCGGTGCGCGTGCTCGTCTGGGAAGGTGAGGACGCCTGATGTTTCAAAAAGTCCTGATCGCCAATCGCGGCGAAATCGCCGTGCGGGTCATCCGCACGCTCAAAAAAATGGGCATTGCCTCGGTTGCCGTCTATTCCGATGCCGACCGGTTTTCCAAAGCCGTGCTGATGGCTGATGAGGCCGTGCGGCTTGGGCCCGCACCGGCGTCCGAAAGCTATCTGAATGTCGAGGCGGTCATTGCCGCCTGCCGACAGACGGGTGCAGAGGCCGTGCATCCAGGCTACGGCTTTCTCTCGGAAAACATCGGTTTTGCCGAAAGGCTGAAGGCCGAAGGCATCGTCTTTATCGGTCCGAGCCCGGAAAATATCGCCGATTTCGGCCTCAAACACACGGCTCGTGAATTGGCAAAGGCGAGCGGCGTGCCGCTCCTTCCCGGTTCCGATCTGCTCGCGGATCGTGAGGCGGCGCTGACAGCGGCCGAAGACATCGGATATCCGGTGATGCTGAAATCCACCGCCGGCGGTGGCGGCATCGGCATGCAGCTTTGCGATACACCGGACGCACTGGCTGCCGCCTTCGACAGCGTGCAGCGCACGGCAAAATCCAGCTTTGGCGATGCCCGCGTTTATCTGGAGCGTTTTGTTTCCAAGGCCCGCCATGTGGAAGTGCAGATCTTTGGCGATGGCAAGGGTCGGGTCATCGCGCTCGGCGAGCGTGATTGTTCGCTGCAGCGGCGAAACCAGAAGGTGATCGAGGAAACGCCGGCGCCGGGGCTTGTCGATGCCGTGCGTGGAAAACTCCATGCGGCAGCGGTGGCGCTTGGCCGGCAGGTCAACTACACCTCGGCCGGAACCGTGGAGTTTATCTACGATCCCGCGCGCGAGGAATTTTACTTCCTTGAGGTCAACACCCGTCTTCAGGTGGAGCATCCGGTGACGGAAGCGGTGTTCGGCGTGGATCTTGTCGAATGGATGATCCGGCAGGCGGCCGGCGAAGATGTGCTGACGGGCCGCGAAAACCTCGTGCCCCAGGGGGCGGCCATTGAGGCGCGCATCTATGCGGAAATGCCGCATGCCGGTTTTCGCCCCAGCGCCGGGCTGCTGACCGAAGTCGTTTTCCCCGACAAGGTCCGCGTCGATGGCTGGATCGAGACGGGAACGGAGGTGACACCGTTTTACGATCCGATGCTCGCCAAGCTGATCGTTTCGGCAGATACGCGGGAAGACGCGATTGCGGCTCTCTCCGATGCGCTGGCTAAAACCGCGCTATCCGGCATCGAGACCAATCTCGATTATCTGAAGGCCATAGCTGCCTCCGATCTTTTCGGCAGCGGTGATGTCGCGACCACGGCGTTGAAGGATTTCGACTTTACCCCCGATGTCATCGAGGTCATCGCACCCGGTGCGCAATCGTCCCTCCAGGAACTGCCGGGGCGGCTCGGCCTCTGGCATGTCGGCGTGCCGCCATCGGGGCCGATGGATGCGCGCTCGTTCGCCCATGCCAACCGGCTGGTCGGCAATCATGATCATACGGCCGCGCTGGAATTGACCGTCTCCGGCCCGGTGCTGAAATTCTTCTCCGGTACGGTGGTGGCCCTTGCCGGTGCCGTGATGCCGATGGCGGTGGATGGCGCGCCGGTGGCCCATGATACGGCGGTGCTGGTAAAAGCTGGCCAAACGTTGACGATCGGCAGCATTTCGGGCTCTGGCCAACGGGCCTATCTGGCGGTTGCCGGTGGGTTTGAAGCCCCCGTGGTGCTTGGCTCGCGCGCCACGTTCGGCCTTGGCCAGTTCGGTGGCAATGCCACCGGCACGCTGCGCGCCGGCCATGTGTTGCGGCTGGCGCGGGCAAAACAAATCGGACAGAAGCCGGCGGATGAGCCGGCAGAACTGACGCGCGACTGGTCCGTCGGCGTTGTCTATGGTCCCCACGGCGCACCGGACTTCTTCCTTGCCGAGGACATCGACGCGCTGTTTTCCACGGAATACGAGGTGCATTTCAACTCCGCCCGCACCGGCGTGCGCCTCATCGGCCCGGCGCCCAAATGGGCGCGTGAGGATGGCGGAGAGGCGGGTCTGCACCCCTCCAACCTGCATGACAATGCCTATGCCATCGGCGCCATCGATTTCACCGGCGACATGCCCATCATTCTGGGGCCTGATGGTCCAAGCCTCGGCGGCTTTGTCTGCCCGGCGGTGATTGCGCGCGATGAGCAGTGGAAAATGGGTCAGTTCAAACCGGGCGATCGGATCCGGTTTCATGCGGTGGCGCGCGACGAAGATGCTGGCTTGGCAGCACCGACCGTTTCTCCTGCGCACTCCGCCACCGGTTCCCCAATCCTTGCGACCGATCTCACCGGCCCGGTCCCCGTCGTCTATCGTCGCCAGGGCGATGACAATCTGCTGGTGGAATATGGCGAGATGCAGCTGGATATCGCCATCCGCATGCGCGTTCACCTGCTGATGCAGGCCGTACAGGCGGCAGAGCTTCCGGGGTTGATTGACCTTACGCCCGGCATCCGCTCGCTGCAGATCCATTATGACGGCACCACGCTGTCCCGTGCAAAACTGCTCGGCCTGCTTCGGGAGATCGAGCAAAACCTGCCGCCGGTGTCTGAGGTGAAGGTGCCGAGCCGCACCGTCTGGCTGCCGCTGTCGTGGAACGACCCGCAAGCCGAGCTTGCCATGCGCAAGTATCAGGAACTGGTGCGCCCCAACGCGCCCTGGTGCCCGTCCAATATCGAGTTCATCCGCCGCATCAATGGTCTGGCCGACGAACAGGCGGTGAAGGACACGATCTTCAACGCCTCCTATCTGGTGATGGGCCTGGGTGACGTCTATCTCGGCGCACCGGTTGCCACCCCGCTTGATCCGCGCCACCGGCTGGTGACGACGAAGTACAATCCGGCCCGCACCTGGACGCCGGAAAATGCCGTTGGCATCGGCGGCGCTTATATGTGCATCTATGGCATGGAAGGGCCGGGCGGTTATCAGCTGTTCGGGCGCACCATTCAGGTGTGGAACACCTGGCGGCAAACGGACGTCTTTACGAAGGGAAAACCCTGGCTTCTCGATTTCTTCGATCAGATCCGCTTTTTCCCCGTCTCCCATGAGGAACTGATGGAGGCGCGCGCCGCCTTTCCCCATGGCGGTTATCCGATCCGCATCGAGGAGGGGGAATTCTCCTACGCCGATTACGCGGCCGAGCTTGCCCGCAATGCCGACAGCATCAAGGCCTTCAAACAGGGTCAGCAGGCAGCCTTCGAGGCGGAGCGCCGGCGCTGGAAGGAGGAGGGGCTCGACAGCTTCATCACCGACGAAGGGGCAGGCCCCGGCCTTGGCGGCGATATTCCCGAAGGCTGCTTCGGGGTGGAAAGTGCCGTGCCCGGCAATGTCTGGAAACTGCTGGTCGAGGAAGGCCAGAGGGTTGAGGCTGGCGAGACACTCGCCATCATCGAATCCATGAAGATGGAAATCAATATCACCGCCCATGCTAGAGGCACCGTGCGTGATCTGCGCGCCGGACCGGGCCGCAACGTCAAGGCCGGCGACGTGCTGGTTGTTCTGGAGGAAGTTCAATGATCCCCGCCATTCTCGATCTCGCCGCGCTGAAGGCGCTTTATGCCGCAGGCCTTTCCCCGCTCGATCTCGTGGAAGAGGTGATTGCCCGCCGCAAGGCGTCTGATGATCCTGCGATCTTTATCACTGAGACGCCGGATGAGGATCTGCGGGCTGCCGCCAAAGCCTTGCTTGCCTCCCATCCGCAGGCCAACAGCCTGCCCCTCTGGGGCATTCCCTTTGCGGTGAAGGACAATATCGATGTGGCGGGCCTGCCGACGACGGCTGCCTGCCCGGCCTTTGCTTACTCCCCAGAAAAGGATGCAACCGTGGTCGCGCGCCTGAAGGCGGCCGGTGCCATCGTTATCGGCAAGACCAATCTCGACCAGTTCGCGACGGGCCTCAACGGCACACGGTCTCCTTATGGCGCGCCGCGCTCGGTGTTTGACAAGGCCTATGTCTCGGGCGGTTCCTCCTCCGGTTCTGCGGTTTCTGTGGCAGCGGGTCTGACAAGCTTTGCGCTTGGCACCGATACCGCGGGCTCCGGCCGGGTGCCGGCGGCCTTCAACAACCTTGTCGGCATCAAGCCGACGCCGGGTCTGGTGCCGAATGTCGGCGTTGTGCCCGCCTGCCGCAGCGTCGATGTCGTGACCATTTTTGCGCCGACGGTTGGCGATGGCGTGGCGGTTCGCAAGGTGATGGACGGTTATGATGCGGGGGATCCCTATTCCCGCAAGGCTACCCCCGCCGCACTTCCGGCCTCTGGTCTGAGGATCGGCGTGCTTGATAGTGCCGAGCGCGAGTTCTTCGGCAATGCCGGGGTGGAAGCGCTGTATGATGCCGCCATCGCGCGGGCGAAATCGCTCGGCGCCATCATCGTGCCCTTCGATTATGCGCCGTTCCGTCAGGCGGCCGAACTGCTCTATAACGGTCCCTGGGTGGCTGAGCGTCTGGCAGCGGTCAAGGATTTTATCGGGACAAATGCCGATGATTTTGACCCGACCGTGCGCACGATTATCGAGGGTGCAAAGGCCTATGATGCGGTTGATGCCTTCGAGGGGCAATACAAGCTCGGGCATCTGCGCCAGAAGGCGATTGCCGAATGGCAGGGCCTCGACCTGCTGATGCTGCCGACCTCGCCCACCACCTATACGGTGGACGCGATGCTGGCTGACCCGATCGTCAAGAACAGCCATTTCGGCCGCTATACCAACTTTGCCAATCTCTTTGGTTATGCGGCGATTGCAGTTCCCGGTGGTTTCGGGGCGGATGGTTTGCCGAGCGGCGTCACCCTGTTCGGCCCGTCCTTTTCCGACGATGCACTGGCGCCCTTTGCCGATGCTCTGCACCGCGCCTGCGCCCCCGGCATGGGCAAGGACAGAGCGGCCCCCCTGCCGGACGCCTCGAAAGTGGCAGAAGCCGATGACGGCCTCGTCACCATCATGGTCGTTGGCGCGCACCTGACCGGCATGCCATTGAACCACGAACTGACCGGACCCGGTGGCATGCTTGTCAAAACCTGCCGCACGGCCGGTGATTACCGGCTTTACGTGCTGCCCAACACCACGCCACCGAAGCCCGGCCTGATCCGCGAGCCCGGTTTTGATGGCAAAGGGCTTGAAGTGGAGGTGTGGAAGGTGACGCCAACAGCCTTCGGGCGTTTCGTGCAGAACATTCCAGCCCCGCTCGGCATCGGCAAGGTTACGCTGGACGATGGCTCCCAGGTATCCGGTTTCCTCTGCGAACCCTATGCCATCAAGGGCGCGCAGGAGGTGACGGAGCTTGGCGGCTGGCGCGCCTATATCGCGTCCCGCAAGTCGTCGTAGTGTTCTGATCGGCGAAAGGGTGGACGCCGGCCTGCCTTGGCGGGCCTGCTCACCCTTCGTTCCAATCGCTCTCAGGCGGCCTGTTCGGGAAATTGAACCGTGGCATGAAACACGTGGTCGGTGCCGTTGCGGGTCTTGCAGGACAGGATCAGGCTTGCGCCCATCTGCGTCACCATCCGGTCTGCAATGGCAAGGCCAAGGCCGGAGCCGGGGGCGCGGTCATTGCCGCGGGCAAAGCGCTGGCGCAGGTGCGCAAGCTGGGCATCGGAGAGCGCCGGCGAGGCATTGGTGACGCGCACCGACTGCCCGTCCTCGACGAAAACATCGATTGGCGCCTGGCCGAGCCCGTGCATGCCGGCGTTTTCGATGAGATTGCGCAGGACGATGGCAAACGCGTCCGGATCTGCCGGCCAGCGCAGGTGATCCCTTGTGCCGCGGTGATAGCGGATGCGGCCCTGCAGCGGCCCGGAACGGTTGAACTCGTCCACCAGCATGTCGACGATCGGCACGAGGTCATTCGTCTCGCGACCAGCGCCGATGCCCGCTTCCGCGCGGGACAGCTGCAGCAGCTTTTCGTTGAGGGCCGCCAGCCGGCGAAGCGCGCCATCGGCCCGCTTGGCATGTTCGCGGGCGCTGCCTTCGGGCAATTCCTCCAAAAGCACTTCCACCTGCGCGCGTGCGCCGGCAATCGGTGTGCGAAGCTCGTGGGCGCTGTTGGCTGTCAGTTCCCGTTCGGCCTCCAGTGCCGCCGTCAGGCGTGACAGAAGCACGTTGACCGACTGGCTGATCGGCAGGATTTCCTTCGGCAGGCCATCTAGTTCGACGGGGGACAGGTTGCCGCTGTCCTTCATGGCAATCTCGGCGCGCAGCCGGTCAACCGGCAGAAGGGCGCGCCGGACGATCCACCAGATCGCCGCAATGGTGATCGGCAGCAGCACCAGGATCGGCATCAGAAGCGCCGTCATGCCTTCCAGTGCCGCCTCCCGGCGATGATCGAGCGAATCGGCCACCTGCACGAAAAGCGAACTGCTCACGGCCGAAACCGTGAAGATGCGCTTGGTTTCGTCGTTCCAGAAGCCCGGCGTCAGCGGGGCCGGATAGGGGTCGGACGTCACGTTGTGGGAATGCATGAGGACGCGGCCATCCGCATCGCGCACCTGATAGGTGAGATATTCGTCCGGCACGCTGCCGCGCAGCGCCGTCAGCTTGCGCGGCGTCGTTGCATCCTCGCGCAGGTAAAGATCGTCCACCACCAGCGGCACCAGCCGCTCGGCGGTTTCCTGCAGCGAGCTGTCGAAGATTTCGCCAAACTCTTCGCGCATCACGGAAACGCCGAGCCCGACGGCCAAAAGCCAGAACAGGAAGAGTGCGGCCGAAAGCCAGATGATCAGCTGTTTTGCAATGCTGCCGCTCTTAGCGCTCATCGCTCACCATCCGGTAGCCGATGCCGCGCACCGTTTCGATCGTGGCGCGCCCCAGCTTTCGGCGCAGGCGGCTCACATAGACTTCCACCGTGTTGCTTTCGATTTCGGCGCCGAAGGAATAGAGCGCCTCCTCGATCTGGTTTTTTCCGACGATTGCGTTGCGCCGGGCAGACAGCATTTCCAGAACCGCCCATTCGCGCGCCGAAAGCGCCAGCTGCTCGCCGTTTTTGCGCGCGACCCGTCGCTCCGAGAGAAAGATCTGCAGGTCGCCGATCTCGATCATCGGCACCTGATGGGCGCCGTAACGGCGGGCAACGGCGTGAATGCGGGCCTCCAGTTCGCCAAGGTCGAAAGGTTTGACGAGATAATCGTCGGCGCCGGCATTGAGGCCCTCGATACGGTCGGACACCTGGTCATGGGCGGTCAGAATGATCACGGGCGTCTTGTCGCGCTTGGCCCTCAGCGCTTTCAGGATGTTCAGCCCGTGTCCATCGGGAAGGCGCAGATCCAGCAAGATGAGGCCGTATTCCGCGGCATCAAGGCAGGCCTGGGCGTTTTCCTGGTCCTTTGCCCAGTCGACGGCATGGCCCTGGCGGGACGCATGCGTTTTGACCGCATCGCCCAGCGTTACATCGTCTTCCACAAGTAGAATTCTCAAAGATTGCGTCCCCTCATTCCGACATGGCTTCAGCCATGACCCGCCAGGCTGACAGGGGGCTGAAGGTTTGTGGCATGTCTTGTTCCGCCGTCTTCAGGTCCATGTCAGCAACCGCCCCCAACCTCCAGAGTGTCACCAACTCATGGAGAAACCAATGCGATTTTTGATCACCCTCACCACTGCCACCCTTGGCGCCACACTCGCCTTTGCAAGCATTGCTGCCGCCAAGGATAAATGCAACGTGCCCGTGGCCGATTGGCAGCCGCGCGCCACGCTTCAGGCAAAGCTTGAGGCGGAAGGCTGGAAGGTGCGTTCGATCAAGACCGAGGATGGCTGTTACGAGGCCTATGCCATCAATGCCAAGGGGGAGAAGGTGGAAGCCTATTTCGACCCCAAGAGCCTTGCCTCTGTCGGCATGAAGATCGAGAACTGATCATGCCGGCGGTGGTCAAGGTCTGGGATCCTTACGTGCGCGTCTTTCACTGGGGCCTGGTTTTGAGCTTTGCCATTGCCTGGGTATCGGCAGACGAGATGCGTGAACTGCATGAATTTGCCGGTTATACCGCCGGCTCGCTGGTGGTCGCGCGTCTCCTGCTCGGGGCGGCCGGATCGCGATACGCGCGCTTTTCGCAATTTGTGCGCCGGCCCTCCCGCATTATCGCCTATGCGGGCGATGTGGTGGTGCATCGGGAGCGGCGTTATCTCGGACACAATCCGCTGGGAGGGCTGATGGTGCTGGCGCTGATTGCCCTCATCGCCGCGATTGCCACCACCGGCTGGCTGCAGACGACGGATGCCTATTGGGGCATCGAATGGGTGGAAGACCTGCATCGGCGCCTGGTCAATGTGCTGATCGGCTGCGTCATGCTGCATCTCATTGGCGTCCTCGTCGCAAGCCTGCGCCACGGAGAAAATCTCGTGCGCGCCATGGTGACGGGCCTGAAACGTGCGCCGGAACCCGGCGATGTGATCTGAGCAGCACACGTTTTAATGAAAAAATGCCGGTGCCCTGGATAGATCCACGGTGCCGGCATTTTTTTAATTGAGACGGGTTTGATCGCGTCTCATTCGTCGAGATCGCAACGGGGCCGCGCTATCTCCGCTGCAACAGGGTTTCCGCTTCCAGGCGGGTCGGGGCGCCCAGCCGGCCGCCGAAAACGGTGCATTTGAGGGCGGCAGCGGCCGAGGAGAGGCGGATGGCCTGCCGGGCAGGCATTCCCTCGGCAATCGCCAGCGCAAAAGTGCCATGAAAAATATCGCCTGCGGCCAGCGTATCAACAGCCGTGACGCCAAATGCCGGCTCGAAGAAAAGCGTGTCCTTGCCGGGCTCGCTCCAGTAACAGCCTGCCGGTCCGGCCGTAACGGCAATGAAGATGTCCGGATAACGTGCCTGCAACAGGGGCACCATGGCGGCAACCTCGCCAGCGCCGGTGAGGCTGCGGGCGGCCGGTTCCGAAAAGATGATGTGACTGGCAGCCGGTGCCAGTCTCTCCAGCGTTTCCACCGGTGCCACGTCGCCGTCGAGAATGGCCGGCTTGCCCATTTGGCGCGCCATGGTCAGTACATCGAGCGCCATGTCGGGCCAGCGCACATCCACAAGCACGGCATCGAAGGCTGCAAGATCGTCTGGAGTGCAGGAGCGTTTGGTCTCGTGCAGTTTGTGATCGTAAAAGGGCACGATCAGCCGTTCACCGGCGGGATCGATGAGGATTGTCGACAGAGCCGAGCGGGCACCGGGAACGATCACCATGCCATCGGTCTCGATGCCGCTCTGGCCAAGCTCCCGCACAATGCGGTGACCCGCCTCGTCATCCCCAACCGCACCCCAGAGGCTTGCGCGGCCACCCATGCGAACAACGGCATAGGCGGCACTGGCCGCCATTCCCTCAGCAATCTGCTCCATGGCATAGGGCAGAACCTTGCCCTCGCCACGCGGCATTTCATGCACGCGAAACAGCGTATCGAGCACGGCCGCGCCCACGCACAGCACATGGCGGGGCGGGTCCGCCGGCATACCACCGGCGGGTTTCAAACCCTTTGCCATGGTCAGAGACGCTTGCCGCTTTCGGCGTCGAACAGATGCATGGAGCTGGGATCGATGGCGATCTGGATTGTATCGCCAAACCGCACGTCTAGCCTCTCGCGAAACAGGCAGGCGATCTCGTCGCCCTTGCAGGTGAGCTTGGCATAGATTTCAGACCCGGTGCCTTCCACCAGTCCCACCCGTCCCTCGATGCCGCCGGTTGCCACCGCGCGGATATGCTCCGGGCGAATACCGCAGACGAGATTTCTGCCGCCGAGTTGTGCAGGATTTGCCGTTGCCGGCAACGGCAGCGTCAGGCCGTTGACCGTGCGGAACACACCCTCTTCCACCCGGCCTTGGACGAAGTTCATCGCAGGCGAGCCGATAAAACCGGCGACGAAAAGGTTTGCCGGGCGATCGTAAAGGTCGAGCGGCGCGCCGATCTGCTCGATGACGCCGTCATGCAGCACCACGATCTTGTCGGCCATGGTCATGGCTTCCACCTGATCGTGGGTCACATAGATGGTGGTGGTGCCGATGCGCTGGTGCAGCGCCTTGATTTCGCCGCGCATCTGCACGCGAAGTTTTGCGTCCAGGTTGGACAGCGGCTCGTCGAAGAGAAAGACCTGGGGATCGCGTACCAGGGCGCGGCCCATGGCCACGCGCTGGCGCTGGCCGCCGGAAAGCTGGCGCGGATAACGCTCCATCAGGCTTTCAAGGCCGAGAATGGAGGCCGCCCGGTCGACCTTGGCCTTGGTTTCCTCGGCGCTCACCTTCTTCAGCTTCAGCGCAAAGCCCATATTGTCCTTGACGGTCATGTGCGGATAAAGCGCGTAGTTCTGGAAGACCATGGCGATATCGCGGTCGCGCGCCGGCAGGTTGCTGACTTCCCGGGTGCCGATGCGGATTTCACCCTCGGTCAATTCCTCAAGGCCTGCAATCATCCGCAGCAGCGTGGATTTTCCGCAGCCGGAGGGGCCGACAAGGGCGACAAACTCGCCATCCTTGATATCGATATCGATGCCGTGGATGACGTGGACCGCGCCGAAACGCTTCTGGACGTTTAGAATATTGACTGGTGCCATTTTAATGATCCCGTAATGAGCCTTGAGTGGGCTATGCCTCAGCCGCCCTTGACGGCGCCGGCGGTCAAGCCCGCAACAATCTGTTTCTGCGCAAACATGGTGAGCAACAGCACCGGCAGCGTGACGATCAGCGCAGCCGCCGCAAGCGGTCCCCAGCTGACCTGCTCGAAGGACAGCATGTTGTAGACGGCAACCGGCAGCGTGCGCGTTTCGCGGCTGGCCAGCACAATGCCGAAGACAAAATTGTTCCAGGAGAAGATGACCGCCAGGATGAAGGACACGACGATGCCGGGCTTTGCAATCGGCAGCGCGACGAGGCGAAACACCTGCCAGGACGAGGCGCCATCGATGCTGGCGGCTTCCTCCAGTTCCTTCGGCGTCGTTTCGAAATAACCGATCATGATCCAGACGACGATCGGAACCGTGACCACGAGATGGATGATGATCTGCGGCCAGAGCGTGCCGAGCATGTTCAGCCATTGAAACAGCAGGAACAGCGGAATGAGGAAGGAAAGACCGGGTGTCATGCGGGCGATCATGATGATCACCGCCG
This sequence comes from Rhizobiaceae bacterium, assembly GCA_027483885.1. GTDB lineage: Bacteria > Pseudomonadota > Alphaproteobacteria > Rhizobiales > Rhizobiaceae > Neorhizobium. The sequence goes on along the minus strand of JAIXTO010000213.1, from coordinate 853 downwards.
ATTTTTCAGCCTTCAGCCGTGCGATGCCATAGCCGGCCGGCACCCCAATCAAGAGCGCCAGAAGTGTTGCGGCGCCGGTCACCAGGATGGAATTCCAGAAATAGAGGAAGAAATTGTTCTCCTCGAAAACCTTCACATAATTCGACCAGGCAAACCGTTCCGGGATGAAGATCGGCGGATAGGCGCCGTTGTCGATCTCGTATTTCAAGGACAGCGAGATCATCCAGAGGAAGAACAGGATAACCGGCGAAATCATCACCAGGGCCACGAAGAACAGGCCGATCCGGTCGAGTGTCTTGCGTTTCATCAGCGTTCCTCCATCTCGGACCAGTTGGCCCGCTGGCGCACCATCAAAAGCACGAAGGAGAGTGCCACGATGGCCATGAAGAAGACGACGGCCATGGCAGAGCCGTAACCGATGTCGTAATAGGCAAAGGACGTGTTGTAGAGGTAGATGTTGATCGTCTCCGAGGCCGTACCCGGGCCGCCTTGCGTCATCGCATAGATGATGTCGAAGCTTTTGACGGCATCGATGGAGCGGATGATCACCGCTATCATCAGGAAGGGCGCAATCATCGGCATGGTGAGATAGCGGAACTTCTGCCAGGCATTGGCACCATCGATCTCCGCACTTTCATACGGCTCGCGCGGCACGGCGGCGAGACCGCCGAGCACGATCAGCATGACCAGCGGCGTCCACTGCCAGGTCTCCACCAGCACCAGCGAGGGGATGACGGTCGACTGGTTGTAGATCCATTCGAGCGGCCCGATGCCGATGAAGGACAGGAGATAGTTGAGAACGCCGAGCTGGGGATGAAACATCATCGTCCAGACCAGCGCGATGGCAACCGGG
>JAIXTO010000200.1 GCA_027483885.1 Rhizobiaceae bacterium | reverse complement strand
TGGCACGTATCGCTGGCGTCAACATCCCGACGGCAAAGCGCGTTGTAATCGCGCTGACCTATATCCACGGGATCGGACCGAAATTCGCACAGGAAATCGTCGAGAAGGCCGGTATTCCGGCTGAACGTCGCGTTCATCAGCTGACTGATGCAGAGGTTCTGCAGATCCGCGAAACCATTGACCGTGACTATCAGGTCGAAGGCGATCTGCGTCGCGAGACCGCGATGAACATCACGCGTCTGATGGACCTCGGCTGCTACCGTGGCCTGCGTCATCGTCGCGGCCTCCCGGTCCGCGGTCAGCGCACGCACACCAACGCCCGCACCCGCAAGGGTCCGGCGAAGGCGATTGCTGGTAAGAAGAAGTAATTTTTCGGGCATTAGCCAATAGGCAGTAGGCGGTAGCGGAAACAGCTACTGGCTACTGCCTAATTTCTATTGCCTGAAAAGGTGGAGCCGCTGGTGTTACGGCGGTGACGATATCAACGAAAGGAAGACCATGGCCAAGGAAGCCACACGCGTTCGCCGTCGCGAACGTAAAAATATTTCATCGGGCGTTGCTCACGTCAACTCGACGTTCAACAACACCATGATCACCATCACCGACGCACAGGGCAACGCCATTGCCTGGTCGTCTGCTGGTGCCAAGGGCTTCAAGGGTTCGCGTAAGTCGACCCCGTTTGCCGCCCAGATCGCTGCCGAAGACTGCGCCAAGAAGGCTCAGGAACACGGCATGAAGTCTCTCGAAGTCGAAGTCTGCGGCCCGGGTTCCGGTCGTGAATCGGCTCTGCGCGCCCTCCAGGCTGCGGGTTTCATGATCACCTCGATCCGTGACGTGACGCCGATCCCGCACAATGGTTGCCGTCCGCGCAAGAAGCGCCGCGTCTAATTCGCCTTCGGAGGCTGCCCTCGCGGCGGTCCCGGTTCGAATTCGTGTGATGCCGCCTTACTTCGTCAATCGAGGTTTGGCGGCTTTGCCGTAACGCCTAAGAAGAGTGTTTCTCCTTGGCGCTTCTCATGCTCGGTTGCCACGATTGGATAGTGGCAGCGAACGGAAGGTTTTAATCATGATCCAGAAGAACTGGCAGGAACTGATCAAGCCGAACAAGGTGGAGTTCACCTCGTCCGGCCGCACCAAGGCCACGCTCGTCGCGGAGCCGCTGGAACGCGGTTTCGGTCTGACACTCGGCAACGCGCTTCGCCGCGTTCTGTTGTCGTCTCTGCGTGGTGCTGCCGTCACTGCTGTGCAGATCGACGGCGTTCTGCACGAATTCTCCTCCATCCCCGGCGTTCGGGAAGATGTGACGGACATCGTGCTGAACATCAAGGAAATCGCCATCAAGATGGATGGCGACGATGCAAAGCGGATGGTCGTGCGCAAGCAGGGCCCGGGTTCTGTGCTTGCCGGCGATATCCAGACGGTTGGCGACATCGAGATCCTCAATCCGAACCATGTCATCTGCACGCTCGACGAGGGTGCCGAGATCCGCATGGAATTCACGGTGAACAACGGCAAGGGCTATGTTCCTGCCGATCGTAACCGTGCCGAAGATGCGCCGATCGGTCTCATCCCGGTCGACAGCCTCTACTCCCCGGTCAAGAAAGTGTCCTACAAGGTGGAAAACACCCGCGAAGGCCAGGTTCTCGACTATGACAAGCTGACCATGACCATCGAAACCGATGGTTCGGTCACGGGCGAGGATGCCGTGGCGTTTGCCGCTCGCATTCTTCAGGACCAGCTGTCGGTCTTCGTCAACTTCGACGAGCCGCAGAAGGAAGCAGAAGAAGAATCGGTCACTGAACTCGCGTTCAACCCGGCTCTCCTCAAGAAGGTCGACGAACTGGAACTGTCTGTCCGTTCGGCCAACTGCCTGAAGAACGACAACATCGTCTACATCGGCGACCTCATCCAGAAGACCGAGGCGGAAATGCTGCGCACGCCGAACTTCGGTCGCAAGTCGCTGAACGAGATCAAGGAAGTCCTGGCTTCCATGGGCCTGCATCTGGGTATGGAAGTTCCTGCCTGGCCGCCGGAAAACATCGAAGATCTCGCCAAGCGCTACGAAGACCAGTATTAACCCGCCCAACCGTTCCGCGCGGGCCAGTGTCTGGCCCGCCGATGGAATTGGAAAGCATGTTTAAACTGCAGGCGGATGCCTGCAAGTAAAGGAGACCAGAGATGCGCCACCATAAAGCCGGCCGCAAGCTCAACCGTACCGCCAGCCACCGCAAGGCAATGTTTGCCAACATGGCGGCTTCGCTCATCACGCATGAGCAGATCGTAACGACGCTTCCGAAGGCCAAGGAAATCCGTCCGATCGTTGAAAAGCTGGTCACGCTCGGCAAGCGCGGCGACCTGCACGCTCGTCGTCAGGCCATTTCGCAGATCCAGGATCAGGACGCTGTGAAGAAGCTGTTCGACGCCATCGCTTCGCGTTACGCAACCCGCAACGGCGGTTACCTGCGTATCATGAAGGCTGGCTTCCGCCAGGGCGACAACGCTGCCATGGCCGTCATCGAGTTCGTTGAACGCGATGTGAACGCCAAGGGCGCCGCCGACAAGGCTCGCGTTGCTGCTGAAGCAGAAGCTGCTGAAGCCGCGTAAGGTTTTGCCCTGTAAAGGGTAGACACGAAAAAGGCCGGACGAGCGATCGTCCGGCCTTTTGCTGTTTCTGAATGGGTGAGTCTTAAGGTCTCGACCAAGGCGGGGCTTGGTGCTTGCTGCCGTCAATGGTTGGCATCGGCCGATGTCACGTCAGCAAAATCGGACATTTCATAAAAGGGACGGATTTCGATTTCGCTTGGACCCGGCATGGGATTTGGGCAGCGCTTTACCCAGGTAATCGCTTCCTCCATGCTCTCGACCTCCCAGATCCAGTAGCCGGCGACCAGTTCGTGGGTTTGCGGAAAAGGGCCATCGGTGACCCGCCGATCAGGTCCGTCGAAGGCGATCCGCTTGCCGAGCTTCGAGGGCTTCAAGCCGTCACCGGTAATCAGGATCCCTGCCTGCATCAGCTCGTCGTTGAACTCTCCCATCGCCGCCATTGCTGCCGCGGTTGGCATGATACCCGCTTCGCTGTCTTCGGTGGCCTTGACCATCACCATGACGCGCATGTCTCTCTCCTCTTGTGTGGGAGGGCACTCCTTCGCTCCCCGGGCCACCTTGAGGGGGCAGGGTATCATTCCACAAGCTTTCAACACACATATTCTGCTGCTGAGGCTATCGTTGCTGACGTTCGTTCGCCCGGTCATACCGGTTGGGTCGTAACCGGCTCGCGGCTGCGCAGGACGCTATTTCGGGATATGGATGGTTTCGCGGATATGTTTCAGCGACGCAACGATCGTGAATGTCATGATGACCAGCAGCGTCCATGAACTCCATTTGCCGATATGCACAGTCGACCATGCGCCGAGTTGATTTGGATAGTGCCAGACTGAAAAGAAGGTGGAGATGTTTTCTGCCAGCCAGATGAAGAAGCCGATCAGAATGAAAGACAGCAGCATGGGCATGCGGCGGTCCCGGTCGTAAGGGCGAAAAATCACTGTGGCACGCGGGTAAAGGCCGATAGCAAGGGCTGCCAGGTACCAGCGGTAATCGCCGATATAATGATGTGCGAAGAAATTGGCGTATATGGCGAGCGCCACCAGTGTCGCCATCCAGTAGGGCGGGTGGTGTTCTATGCGGACATGGAGGATGCGCCAAGCCTGTATGATGTAGCTGCCGACGGCAGCATACATGAAGCCGGAAAAAAGCGGCACGCCCAAAACCTTGGTATAGGCGAAATCCGGATAGGACCATGACTGGATGGTGCCGGATGTCTTGAACACTTCAAGCGCAAAGCCCACGATATGAAACAGGCAGATTGCCTTCAATTCATCCTTGGTTTCCAGTTTTGTCCAGATCATCCAGGCCTGGATCGTCAGCGCTATGATTAACAGCAGGTCGTAGCGCGGTATGCCAAAAAGCCCGCTGCGTGGGACGATGAAGATCGACACGAAAAACAGCCCGGCAAACAGGCAGGCTCGCCCTTCTTTGATGCCGAATAAGAGGAATTCGACGACGAAACGTTTGATGCCAGCAAGACCTGGATCGGAGCGCGGATGCGTCAATGCGGCGTCAAAGGTGTGCAGGAAACCGTTCTTTCCGCCTGCCACTCTCTGCATCGTTTGCCCCTGATTGTATTTTCCTCATCACATCCCTTACAGAAGTGGCATGGACAAATTCAAGGCAATACCCAAAACGTTGCGGCGTCGGTTGATGACTGCGGCCTTCGTAATCCTATGCGGTTTGACACTGCGGCTGACCGGGTATGACATCGGCTTGCCGTATGTTTTGGTCAAATACGGTGGCTCCTTTCTCTGGGGCATGATGGTGTTGTGGATCGTCGGGGCGATCCTGTATGGCCGGTCAATTCTCGTCATCGCGCTGGTAGCTGCTGTCATTGCGGTATTGACCGAGTTCAGCCGGCTTTACCATACGCCCTGGCTTGATGCCTTCCGCCTGACTCTGGCAGGCGCTCTGCTGTTGGGGCGGATCTTCTCCTGGGCTAATATCCTAGCCTATTTGTTGGGTATTGGTCTTGCGGCCGCAATCGAGCTGAGTAGGGCTTCATCTCGCAAATGACCTGCGTGCCCTCTTGCGCTCCATCAGCTTCGGTCGCACCAGCCGGTAACCGAGCAGAACCGTCACCACCGCGATATAGAAGGCGGGCTCCAGCGTCAGGCTCTTGCGCGACAGCACGAAATGCAGGATCGCGACGAGTAGCACGAGGTAGCTCAGTTTGTGCAGCGTGTTCCAGCGGCTGCCAAGCTTGCGGATCGACCAGCGGTTGGAGGTGAGCGCCAGCGGGATCAGCATCACCAGGCCCGCCATGCCGAGCATGATATAGGGCCGCTTTAGGATATCGCCGAGGATCGAGGAGAGAACGAGGGCTCGGTCCAGCGTCAGGTAGACGGCAAAATGCGCCAGCACATAATAGAAGGCGATCAGCCCCAGCGCCCGCCGGTAGGCGATGAGGTTAGTGCCGAAGAGGTCGCGGATCGGGGTGATCGCGAGACCCAGACAGAGAAACCGCAGCGCCCATAGTCCGAGCAGATGCTCGAATGTTCTCACCGGATCGGCGCCGAGATCTCCGAAGATCCCCTGGTAAAAGGCATAGAGGCCCGGTAGCAGGCCGATCACATAAAGCGCCCAGACCGAAGCCGGTTTGTAGCGCGCGGGAAGGGCAAGTTGCGCCATGCTCAGAAGAACTTCTTCAGGTCCATGCCGGCATAGAGGCTTGCGACCTCATCGGCGTAACCGTTGAACGGCAGGGTATCCAGCGTGCGGCCGCCGAAGAGGCCGCTGCCTTCGCCGATGCGCCGTTCCGTCGCCTGGCTCCAGCGGGGATGGTCGACCTTCGGATTGACGTTGGCGTAGAAGCCGTATTCGCTGGGAGCAGAGATGTTCCAGGTGGACGGGGGCTCCTTGTCGGTGAGCGTGATCTTGACGATCGACTTGATGCCCTTGAAGCCGTATTTCCACGGAACGACCAGGCGGATCGGCGCGCCGTTCTGGTTGGGCAGGGTTTCGCCGTAGACACCGGTTGCAAGGATCGCCAGAGGATGGCGGGCCTCATCCAGCCTCAGGCCTTCGACGTAAGGCCAGGGCAGGGCCTGGAAAAAGCCGCTCTGGCCGGGCATCTGTTCCGGGCGCACCACGGTTTCGAACGCGACATATTTGGCGCTGCCAAGCGGCTCCACCCGGTCCAGGATGGCCGAGATGGGAAAACCGACCCAGGGGATGACCATGGACCAGGCCTCGACGCAGCGCATGCGGTAGATGCGCTCTTCCATCGGGATTTCCGCCATGATCTTTTCCATGTCGATCACCTGGGGCTTTGCCACCATGCCGCCGACGGTGATGGCCCAGGGTGTTGGCTGGAAGCTGCCGGAATTCTGGGCGGGGTCGGCCTTGTTGACGCCGAACTCGTAGAAATTGTTGTAGGTGGTGACATCCTTTTTCGGTGTCAGTTTGTCATCGACCTTGTAGATGCTGGGTGTCGTCGCAATGGGGGCAGCGAAAGCGCCGCCGGCGCCGGCAAATGTCAGCCCGGCGGCAGCGCCGGCGATAAAGCCTCGTCGCGACATATAAAGAGACTGCGGTGTGATCTCGGATGCGGGAATGGACGGCGGCCGGTAGAGCGACATGAGACAGTCTCCTGCGGATAAGCGGATCGATTGTGATAATATCTATTACGTAG
>JAIXTO010000167.1 GCA_027483885.1 Rhizobiaceae bacterium | reverse complement strand
GATACCGCGACCTACGCGGATACGCTCCTTGGTGGAGCCTTCGTTGTCTTTGCTTTCATTCAGTTTCATGATGTCTTCCTCCGTCTCACTTCTCGTCGACGACGCGAACGAGATGCTGGACAGACCGGATCATGCCACGCACGGACGGGGTGTCTTCCAGCGTGCGAACCCGGTGCATCTTGTTGAGGCCGAGGCCGATCAGCGTCTGACGCTGAACTGCCGGCCGGCGAATGGGGCTTCCGATCTGTTCGACCGTTACCGTCTTGGAATCATTGGCCATCGACGAAACTCCTTATTCTTCCTGAGCATTGCCGGAAGCGGCACGGCGAGCCTGAAGCGTTGCATACTTGATGCCGCGCTGTGCTGCCACGTCCTTCGGATGCACCTGGTGCTTCAGGGCGTCGAACGTTGCGCGAACCATGTTGTAAGGGTTCGACGAACCGGTCGACTTTGCAACGACGTCGTGAACGCCGAGCGTTTCGAAAACGGCGCGCATCGGGCCACCGGCGATGATACCGGTACCGGCCTTGGCGGCACGCAGCAGAACCTTGCCAGCGCCGTGACGGCCATTGACGTCATGATGAAGCGTACGGCCATCGCGCAGCGGTACGAAGATCAGGTCGCGCTTGGCAGCTTCAGTTGCCTTGCGGATAGCTTCCGGCACTTCACGTGCCTTGCCATGGCCGAAGCCAACGCGGCCCTTCTGGTCGCCAACGACGACGAGTGCAGCGAAACCGAAACGACGGCCACCCTTGACAACCTTGGCAACGCGATTGATCGCGACCAGCTTGTCAACGAATTCGCTATCGCGCTCTTCGCGGTTCGAGCGATCGTCGCGCGAGCCTCTCTTTTCCTGTGCCATTGTCCTTTTCCTTTTTCTTTTCCGGTTCGAACGGCAAACTATGGAAAGCCGGAGGATCGCCTTTGTTCAAGGAGATATCCACCGGCCGGTGATGGCGTAAAACGCCGAAGACGTCCGGCCCGCAAGGGACCGGACGACTAACTTAGAAGCTCAGACCGCCTTCGCGGGCAGCATCGGCAAGTGCCTTGATGCGGCCGTGGAAAATGAAGGCACCGCGGTCAAAGACCACTTCCTTCACGCCAGCCGTGACGGCACGCTCTGCAACGAGCTTGCCAACTGCGGCGGCTGCAGCGGTGTCGGCACCCGTCTTCAAGGACGTGCGCAGACCGCCATCGAGCGTGGAGGCGGCCGCAAGCGTGCGACCAGCCACGTCATCGATGACCTGGGCATAGATGTTCTTCGACGAGCGATGAACCGACAGACGCGGGCGGCCGTTCGCAACCGCCTTGATCTGGCGGCGCACGCGGCTCGCGCGCTTTGCAAGTGCTTGTTTCCTGCTAGCCATATCGCGTGATCCTTACTTCTTCTTGCCTTCCTTGCGGACGATCCGTTCCTCAGCGTACTTGACGCCTTTGCCCTTGTAGGGCTCTGGACCGCGGTATTCGCGGATTTCCGCTGCTACCTGACCGACCTGCTGCTTATTAATGCCGGTGACGACGATTTCCGTCGGCTTCGGCACGGCAATGGTGATGCCCTGCGGGGGCTCATAGATCACGTCGTGGCTGAAATCAAGCGACAGCTGCAGGTTCTTGCCCTGCAGGGCCGCGCGGTAACCCACGCCGTTGATTTCGAGCTTACGCTCAAAACCGTCCTTCACACCCTTGAAGATGTTCTCGATCATCGTGCGGGACATGCCCCACTTGGACCGAGCATCCTTGCTATCGTTGGCCGGAACCACCGATACGGCGTTATTGTCGAAGGAAACCTTCACTTCGTCGTTTGCAACGAAGACGAGTTCGCCTTTCGGGCCTTTTGCAGTCACTGTCTGGCCTTCAACCGAGGCCGTGATCCCTGCAGGTACCTGAACGGGCTTCTTACCGATACGAGACATTGTTCAACCTGTCTGTTTCGCTGGAGAACGTTGCATCAGTCTTAGAAGACCGAGCAAAGTACCTCGCCACCAACATTCTGTTCGCGAGCCTGGTGATCGGCCATCACACCCTTCGGAGTCGAAAGGATGGTGATGCCGAGGCCGTTCGCGACCTGCGGAATGGACTTAACCGAGACATAAACTCGGCGGCCCGGCTTGGACACGCGGCCAATCTCACGAATGACAGACGCGCCTTCATAGTACTTCAGTTCGATTTCGATCTCGGACTTGCCGTTACCGTAATCGGTCTGGGTGTAACCGCGGATGTAGCCTTCCGCCTGCAGCACGTCCAGAACGCGAACGCGCAGCTTGGAAGCCGGCGTTGTCACGGAAGACTTGCGACGGGCAGCGCCGTTGCGGATGCGGGTGAGCATATCGCCCAGAGGATCAGTCATGGTCATTGAACCGTCTCCTTACCAGCTGGACTTAACGATGCCGGGAACCTTGCCCAGGTTGCCCAGTTCGCGAAGCGCGATACGGGACATCTTGAGCTTGCGGTAGAAAGCGCGCGGGCGACCGGTGACTTCACAACGGTTGCGGATGCGCGTCTTCGAACCGTCACGCGGCAGCGAAGCGAGCTTCAGGGTAGCCTGGAACCGCTCGTCGATGGGCAGCTCCTGGTTCATGACGGTTGCCTTCAAGGCTGCGCGCTTGGCAGCCTGTTCGGAAACCGTCTTGCGGCGGCGCTTGTTCTTTTCGATTGCGCTTGTTTTCGCCATATCGAGTTCCTTTTCTACGCTCGTCGTTACGGTTACTGACGGAACGGGAAGTTGAACTCTTTCAGAAGAGCCCGTGCTTCGTCGTCCTTGGTGGCCGTCGTGCAAACGATGATGTCCATGCCCCACATCTGATCAACCTTGTCGTAGTTGATCTCCGGGAACACAATGTGTTCCTTGATGCCCATGGCGAAGTTGCCACGGCCGTCAAAGCTCTTCGAATTCAGGCCGCGAAAGTCGCGAACGCGCGGAAGCGCGATGT
>JAIXTO010000125.1 GCA_027483885.1 Rhizobiaceae bacterium | reverse complement strand
TTCACGCTGTCGCACCAGAATACCCCGTGCCCGGGCAACCCGCTCGGCATCAAGGGTTGCGGTGAGGCGGGTGCCATCGGCTCGCCGCCGGCGCTCATCAATGCCATCACCGATGCCATCGGCATCAACCACCTGCACATGCCCGCCACGCCGCTCAAGGTGTGGAGCGCATTGCAGGCCGGCCACTGAGATAAGGGGAGAGCACGACCATGTATGCCACCAGCTACCACCGCGCTTCCTCTGTCGATGAAGCGGTCAACCTGCGCTCCTCGCATGACGAGGGGCGCTATATCTCCGGCGGCATGACGCTGATTGCCACGATGAAGCAGCGGCTTGCCGCACCTTCTGACTTGATCGACCTGCGCCATATCGAGGCCCTGAAAGGCATCAGCGTGACGGGCCGCACTGTGCGCATCGGCGGCGCCACGCCGCATGCGGATGTTGCCGCTTCCGCGTCTATTCGCGCCGTCTGTCCGGCCCTCTGTGAACTGGCGGGCATGATCGGCGATCCGCATGTGCGCCATATGGGCACGATCGGGGGCTCGATTGCTAACAATGATCCGGCTGCCGATTATCCGGCCGCCATGCTGGCGCTCGGGGCAACGATCATCACTGATCGCAGGGAAATCCCGGCGGAGGAATTTTTCACCGGCCTGTTCGAAACGGCGCTTGAAGAAGGGGAGATGGTGACTGCCGTTTCCTTCGAGGCACCGGAAAAGGCAGGCTATGCCAAATTCCGCAACCCGGCCTCGCGTTATGCTATCGCCGGCGTCTTCGTGGCGAAATCGGCAGGTGGTGTGCGCGTCGGTGTGACGGGGGCCGGATCGAGCGGCGTGTTTCGCGCCGGCGCGATCGAAGCGGCACTTCAGGCCGACTGGTCGCCCGAATCACCCAAGTCAGCCTCTGTCGATCCAGCCGATCTGATGTCGGACATGCATGCTAGCGCCGAATACCGCGCCAACTTGGTGCGGGTCATGGCAAAACGAGCGGTCATCGCGGCCGGTTGAGCTTCCAAGGCGAGCAACTGGGGCGGCTTCGGCCGCCCATTTTTTTAGCCCTCTTGATGCAAATCAACTTTCTCTTATGACTGCTGTCATAAATTCAAATTGGAATAATTCAAAAAACAGGTCCAATTGCCGCAGGTGGGTCGGAATCGTACCCGCCGGGGTTGACGCGATAGCGGCTAGGACCGAAAAACGATGCCAGATTCTGGAGTGTGGAAATGGATTTCGAGGCATTTTTCAAGGGCGAAATTGACAGTCTTCATCAGGAAGGCCGCTATCGCGTATTCGCAGACCTTGAAAGACATCGTGGCGCGTTTCCGCGTGCCACCCGCCATACGCCGGAAGGCAAGCGGGACGTCACTGTCTGGTGTTCGAACGATTATCTCGGCATGGGCCAGCATCCGGCCGTGATCGAAGCCATGAAAGAGGCCATCGATCACTGTGGCGCGGGTGCGGGAGGCACCCGGAATATTTCTGGCACGACGCATTACCATGTTCTTCTCGAACAGGAACTTGCCGATCTCCATGGCAAGGAAGCCGGCCTGATTTTCAATTCCGGTTACATGTCCAACTGGGCAACGCTTGGTACGCTCGGCCAGAAGATCCCCGGCCTCATCATCTTTTCCGATGCGCTGAACCATGCCTCGATGATCGAGGGCATTCGTCACGGCAAGTGCGAACGCGTCATCTGGAAGCACAACGATCTGAACGACCTCGAAGCCAAGCTGAAGGCTGCCGATCCGAAGGCGCCGAAGATGATTGCGTTCGAGAGCGTCTATTCCATGGATGGCGATATCGCGCCGATCCGCGAGATCTGCGATCTGGCCGACCAGTACGGCGCCATGACCTATCTCGATGAAGTGCATGCGGTTGGCATGTATGGCCCGCGCGGTGGCGGCATTGCCGAACGCGAAGGCCTGATGGACCGCATCACCATTATCGAAGGCACGCTCGGCAAGGCTTTTGGCGTGATGGGTGGGTATATCGCCGCTTCCCATGCCGTCTGCGATTTCATCCGCTCCTTTGCCTCGGGCTTCATCTTCACCACGGCTCTGCCGCCGGCGCTTGCCGCCGGTGCTGTCGCCTCCATCCGCCACCTGAAGGCGAGCCCCTTTGAGCGGGCCCGCCATCAGGACCGCGTGCGCAAGCTGCGCGCGTCGCTCGATGCCCGCGGCATTCCGCACATGCCCAACCCGAGCCATATCGTGCCTGTGATGGTCGGCGATGCCGCCAAGTGCAAGTGGATCTCGGATCTGCTGCTCGATCACTACGATGTCTACGTGCAGCCGATCAACTACCCGACGGTGCCGCGCAAGACGGAACGCTTGCGCATCACCCCGACGCCTTTGCACTCGGATGCGGATATCGAACATCTGGTCGGTGCCCTGCATCAGCTCTGGTCGCGCTGCGCGCTCGCACGCGCGGTCGCCTGATACCAGCATTCTCTGCTTGAACTCGAGGGACGGATCATGGAGACATGATCCGTCCTTTGTTTTTGTTCGGGAGTGTCGGCCGTGTCCATGGATCGTGTGAATGTTCTTCTCGACCAGGCAACGGCCAGCGGCCGCATAACCGGTGCCGTGGTTCTGATCTTTCGCGACGGCATTCCTGTTCTGGAGCGCGCGGTTGGCTATCGGGATCGCGAGGCCGGCGTGCCGGCGAGCCTCGATACCATCTTCCGTTATGCCTCGGTCACCAAGCCGATTGTTGCGGCCACCGCCCTTGCCATGGTCGAGCGTGGCCTGCTGACGCTGGATGATGCGGTGGCAGATCATTTGCCGTGGTTTTTGCCGCTTAATCCGGATGGCACGCCGGCCGATCTTCGTGTTCGCCACCTCATTACCCACACATCGGGCCTTACCTATGATGCGAGCCTGGAACGGCTTGCGCCCGATTGTGCCGTCAATCAGGGCCTCAGCGATACCAGCCTGACGCTGGCAGAAAATTTTTCGCGGCTGAGCGGCGCAAGGCTCGCTTTCCGCCCTGGCGAACAATGGGCCTATTCCACCAGCATCGATGTCTTGGGCGCCGTGCTGGAGCGGGCGCATGGCGCAACGCTCGAAGATGCCGTCGTTCAGCATGTGGCAGAGCCCCTGCAGATGCGGGACGCCCGCTTTCGTGTCACCGATCTTTCACGACTGGCGGTCGCCTATGCCGATGCCCCCGACGGCCCGGTGCGCATGCCGGATCCTTGGCATGCGCAAAACGATACCGGTTTTGAAGCCTTTTTCTCGCCCTCCCGCATCTTCAACGACCGGGCTTTCCAGTCTGGCGGTGCGGGCATGGCCGGCACGGCGCGGGATGTGATACGGCTTCTGGAGGCGATCCGCACCGGTGGCGATCCGCTGTTTTCGAAAGAACTGGCCGAGGCAGGCCTTTCAAACCGTATCGGCGACGTGCCCGGCAATCCGGGCCAGCGCTTCGGTTATTTCGGGGCCATCATCACCGATTCCGTTGCAGCCCGCACGGCCTTGCCGGCTGGCGCCATCCAGTGGGGCGGCGTCTACGGCAATACCTGGTTCATCCTGCCGGATCAGGGCGTGACGGTGGTCAGCCTCTCCAACAATGCCATGGAAGGCTGTAACGGCGCCTATGTGGAACAGTTGCGTGCCGCCGTCTGCGCGGATCTGGCAGCGGGATCGGTCAGGTAACGGTGGGCTCAACATCTCTCGCGTCGCCATGGGTTTTATTCCGGAAGCCCTTTGGATTTGACCAACGTCAACCTCGTCGGGAAACGCCGCGCAAAGCATGTTGCCCGTCGCTAGCCTATTGACCTACAACTATTTTCCAGCTTCCTTGACCGCGCGGCAAGCGGTAGCGATAAGAGGCTGAAGCCGGGAGGAACCATGCGTGCAGTTTTGAATGAGGTCGAGATGCGTCGCGCCGAAGCGCGGCTTGGCGGCGGGCAAAAACGCATCGATGCCCAGCATGCCAAGGGCAAGCTGACGGCGCGCGAGCGCATCGACGTGCTGCTCGATGAGGGCTCGTTCGAAGAATACGACATGTATGTCACCCACCGCGCCGTGGATTTCGGCATGGCCGAACAGAAGGTGGCCGGCGATGGCGTCGTCACCGGCTGGGGTACGATCAACGGCCGCCAGGTCTATGTGTTCAGCCAGGATTTTACCGTGCTCGGCGGCTCGCTGTCGGAAACCCATGCGCAAAAGATCTGCAAGATCATGGATATGGCGGTGCGCGTCGGGGCGCCGGTGATCGGGCTCAATGATTCCGGCGGTGCGCGCATCCAGGAAGGCGTTGCCTCGCTTGCCGGTTATGCGGAAGTGTTTCGCCGCAATGCAGAAGCGTCCGGCGTCATCCCGCAGATTTCCGTCATCATGGGGCCGTGTGCGGGCGGCGCCGTCTATTCGCCGGCGATGACCGATTTCATCTTCATGGTGCGCGACAGTTCCTACATGTTCGTGACGGGTCCGGATGTGGTGAAAACCGTCACCAACGAGATCGTCACGGCGGAAGAACTGGGCGGTGCGTCGACCCACACGAAAAAGTCTTCCGTTGCCGATGCGGCCTATGAGAATGACGTGGAAACGCTGGAGGCGGTGCGCCAGCTGTTTGATTTCCTGCCGCTCAACAATCGCGAAAAGCCGCCGGTGCGCGCCTTCCACGATGATCCGGCCCGCATCGAGAAGCGCCTCGATACGCTGATCCCCGACAGCGCCGCAAAGCCCTATGACATGACAGAACTGATCCGGGCCGTGGCCGACGAGGGCGATTTCTTCGAGATCCAGCAGGCCTTTGCGAAAAACATCATCACCGGATTTATTCGGCTGGAGGGCCAGACGATCGGGGTCGTCGCCAACCAGCCGATGGTGCTGGCGGGGTGCCTGGATATCGATGCCTCGCGCAAGGCGGCGCGCTTCGTGCGTTTCTGCGATGCCTTTTCCATTCCGCTTTTGACGCTTGTCGATGTGCCGGGGTTTCTGCCGGGTGTGGCTCAAGAGTATGGCGGCGTGATCAAGCATGGCGCAAAGCTGCTGTTTGCCTATTCCGAGGCGACGGTGCCCATGGTGACGCTGATCACGCGCAAAGCCTATGGCGGCGCCTATGACGTGATGGCGTCCAAACATATCGGCGCAGATGTAAATTATGCCTGGCCAACGGCCGAGATTGCCGTGATGGGGGCCAAGGGCGCGACCGAAATTCTCTACCGCTCGGAGCTTGGCGATCCGGACAAGATCGCCGCCCGCACGAAAGAATACGAGGAGCGGTTTGCCAATCCCTTCGTCGCGGCCGAGCGCGGTTTCATCGATGAAGTGATCATGCCGCATTCCTCACGCCGGCGCATTGCCCGCGCCTTCGCGAGCCTTCGCAACAAGCAGGTGACGACGCACTGGAAAAAACACGATACCATTCCGCTGTGAAGGCAGGGCGATGCCGGTTCTGCTCAGATGGCATGGTCATCGCTTCCTGTTTTACTCCATGGAACTGGGCGAGCCTCCCCATGTCCATGTGTTGAAGGATGGAAAGCAGTTAAAGGTGTGGCTTGCCGATCTTCGGGTTGCGCGCAACGCCGGTTTTGCTCAACACGAGGTGAATGATATTCTGAAGGTCATCGCCGGGCATCGGCAAGGATTTACGGAGGCATGGCATGACTACTTTGGACATTGATGAAAAGCAGCTGCTGATTGCTGATGTCGAAGTCGGCCGGGATACGCTTGTTTTCAAAATGATGGACGGGCGGAAAATCGAAGCGCCCTTGTGGTGGTATCCGCAGCTTCACGCTGCGTCGGCGGACGAGAAACAAAAGTGGGAGATCCTGCCTTTCGGTGATGCCGTCGGGTGGGAGGATCTGGACGAGTACATCAGTGCCAAGGCTCTCATCGTGGGCGGCGCTGCCCCCGGCGCAAAACCTCCGGCAGAGGCGGCCGAATGAGTTTGAGCCGCGCATAAAAAATGACGCCCGGCCTGCGGCGGCGGCAATCTGGTTCCTATATCCGGATTGGCCCGTCTCTGCGCCGGGTTCTAGAACAAGGACAGAATTTTATGACCGACACCAAATTTCCGCCCGAAAACAATTTGCCTGCCGGCTACCAGCCGCCAAAAGTATGGACCTGGGAGCCCGGTAATGGCGGCGCATTCGCCAGCATCAACCGGCCGATTGCCGGGCCGACGCAGGACAAGGAACTGCCGGTTGGCAAACATCCGCTGCAGCTTTATTCGCTTGGAACGCCGAACGGCGTGAAGGTGACAATCCTGCTGGAAGAACTTCTGGCGGCCGGTCACTCCGGCGCCGAATACGATGCCTGGCTGATCAATATCGGCAAGGGAGACCAGTTCGGTTCGGGCTTCGTCGAGGTAAACCCCAATTCCAAGATCCCGGCCTTGATGGACCATCAGCCGAAGGATGGGGGCAAGCCGCTGAGAGTGTTCGAATCCGCTTCGATCCTCACCTATCTCGCCGAAAAGTTTGGCGCCTTCCTGCCGACGGAGCTTCGCGCCCGCACGGAAGCGATGAACTGGCTGTTCTGGCAGATGGGCTCTGCGCCCTTCCTCGGCGGCGGTTTTGGCCATTTTTACGCCTATGCGCCGATCAAGATCCAATATGCGATCGATCGTTACGCCATGGAAGTAAAGCGCCAGATGGATGTGCTGAACCGCCATCTGGGTGACAACGAATATATGGCAGGCGGCGAATATACGATTGCCGACATGGCGATCTGGCCCTGGTACGGCCGCTTGGCGCTGAAGGATGCCTATAACGACGCTGGCGATTTTCTCTCCGTCGATGAATACGAGCATGTGCAGCGCTGGACAAAGCAGGTTGGAGAGCGCCCTGGCGTCAAACGCGGCGCCATGGTCAACCGCACCTCGGGCGATCCGTCGACGCAGTTGCGCGAGCGTCACGACGCCTCGGACTTCGATACGAAGACCGAAGACAAGATCGCAAAGGCATAAAGGATACCGTGATGGCAAACCTGCCCGACATGACCAAACATCGCGGTTTTCCCTCCGGCATGCCCGGCACCGGTGTCCAGTTCACCATCCGCCGCGGCAATGCCAAGGGGGCGACGCCGGTCAAGGCCATGCCGCGCAGGGCGCGGCCGGGTAGTAAGGAGCATCGCATCGATGCGGCCTTCCTGCACGCGCTGTGGCACCATTTCGGCGCCGAGCCGTTTGAGCGCGGCAACCTCGATGCCGCGCGTCTCAACCTGCTGTTCGGGCGCGAAGTGGTGTCTGTCGACCCGGAGTTCGATCCAACCTCTTATGATGCCATGCTGCGCATTGACGAGCGGGTGGCGCGCAAGAGCTTTCCGGAATCCTTCGACGACGTGTTCGAGGTCTGACGTTATGGCAAAAGAACCGCTTATGCCCAAACACCAGGGCTTTCCGCCGGGCCTGCCGGGAACGCAGTGGCAATACACGCTGCGCCGGCCCAATTCCAAGGTGACGCCGCTGACCAACTGGCCGCGTCATCGCACCATGGACCAGACGGTGGCGCTGGCCGACCTCGGTTTTGTCCAGGCGCTCTGGCAGTTTTTTGGCACGGAACCCTTCGAGCGCGGCAATCTTGATGGTGAGCGTCTCTGCCGCCTGTTCGGGCGCGAAATCATCGCGGCCGAACGCGGGTTTGATCCGCAATCCTATTTCGCCCTGTTGAAGCTCAACGAACCGATGGCGCGCAAGAACTTTCCGGAGGCGTTCGGCGACGTCAAGAGCGAGCAGAGCGTGGCCAAGGGCTTGAAGAAGGCGATCAAGGACTAGCCGTGGACTAAAACAGAGGATGGGGGAGGGCGTGGGAATGATTGCTTTGCAAGACGGGGTGCCGGTGTGTCTGGAATGGACACGCAGATGCTGAGTTCTGTCCTGCCTCGACGAATGGCGGAAGGCGGTGACACCGTCTTCCAGGCCGAAAACGGCGTCTGGCCCGTCGACCACGTACGGGCCGTCTTTCTCACACTCATTGAAAACCCCGTTGCGGGAGGCAAGCCTAAATGATCCAGAAAATCCTCATCGCCAACCGGGGTGAAATCGCCTGCCGGGTCATCAAGACCGCCAAGCGCATGGGCATCAAGACGGTTGCCGTCTATTCGGATGCGGATGCCGGTGCGCTGCATGTTTCCATGGCCGATGAGGCGGTGCATATCGGGCCGGCCCCCTCCAGCCAGTCCTATATCGTCATCGAGAAGATCCTGGACGCGATCCGCAAGACGGGGGCGGATGCCGTGCATCCCGGTTATGGCTTCCTGTCGGAAAATCCGCTGTTTGCGCAGGCGCTGGAAAAAGCTGGCGTGACCTTCATCGGCCCGCCTGTGGGCGCCATCCAGGCGATGGGCGACAAGATCACCTCCAAGAAGCTTGCGGCAGAGGCGGGTGTCTCCACCGTGCCCGGCCATATGGGGCTGATCGAGGATGCCGACGAGGCGGTGAAGATTTCCGCATCCATCGGTTATCCCGTGATGATCAAGGCCTCGGCTGGCGGTGGCGGCAAGGGCATGCGCATCGCCTGGAACGATGCGGAAGCCCGCGAAGGGTTTCAGTCCTCGAAAAACGAGGCCAAAAATTCGTTCGGCGATGACCGTATCTTCATCGAAAAATTCGTCACCCAGCCGCGCCATATCGAAATCCAGGTGCTGGGCGACAAACATGGCACCGTGCTTTATCTCGGTGAGCGTGAATGCTCGATCCAGCGCCGCAACCAGAAAGTCATTGAGGAGGCGCCATCGCCCTTCCTTGACGAAAAGACCCGTCGCGCCATGGGCGAGCAGGCCGTCGCACTGGCAAAGGCCGTGGGGTATCACTCGGCCGGCACGGTGGAATTCATCGTCGATGGCGATCGCAATTTCTATTTTCTCGAAATGAACACCCGCCTTCAGGTGGAACATCCGGTGACGGAGCTGGTGACCGGCATCGATCTGGTCGAGCAGATGATCCGGGTGGCCTCGGGCGAAAAGCTGTCCTTTGGCCAGGAGGATGTGACGCTCAACGGCTGGGCCATCGAAAGCCGGCTTTATGCCGAAGATCCGTTCCGCAACTTTCTGCCCTCCATCGGCCGCCTCACGCGTTACCGCCCGCCGGCAGAAGGAACGGCGCCGGACGGTTCTGTCGTGCGCAACGATACCGGCGTCTTCGAAGGCGGCGATATTTCGATGTATTACGATCCGATGATCGCAAAGCTCTGCACCTGGGCTCCAACGCGGCTTGCCGCCATCGATGCCATGTCGTCGGCGCTCGATGATTTCGAGGTGGAAGGCATCGGCCATAACCTGCCCTTCCTGTCGGCGGTGATGAACCAGGAGCGGTTTCGCTCGGGCAAGATCACCACGGCCTATATCGCCGAGGAATTTGCAGATGGCTTTTCCGGCGTTTCGCCCGATGAAGCGGGTGCCAAAAACCTTGCCGCGATTGCCGCTGTCATCAACCAGACAATCCAGCACCGCGCGACGCGGATTTCCGGCACGATCGGCAATCATGCCCGAAGCGTCGGGGCCGATTGGGTCGTGTCGTTTGGCGATCACCATCATGCGGTCAGCATAACCGGCAGCCAGGATACGCATGTCGTGGCCTTTGAAGATGGCGGCTCGCTTTCTGTGGTTGCGGCCTGGCAGCCCGGTCAAAGCCACGCGCATTTTACCGTGGCGGGTAAGACGCTCGGCGTAAAAGTCGATCTCGTCGGCTCGGCCATCCGCCTTCGCCTGCGCGGCATGGATATTCTGGCGCGCGTGCGCTCGCCGCGCGTGGCACAGCTGGCGCGTCTGATGCCGGTGAAATTGCCGCCCGATACGTCGAAAATGCTGCTCTGCCCGATGCCCGGCGTCATCACCGCCGTTGCGGTGAAGACCGGTGAGACGGTGGAGGCTGGCCAGACACTGGCAACCGTCGAGGCGATGAAGATGGAAAACGTTCTGAAGGCAGAACGGCGCGGCGTGGTGAAGCGCGTGGCAGCCACAGCCGGCCAGTCGCTGGCGGTGGATGAGCTGATCATGGAGTTCGAGTGATCGCCGTAAGGGGGGCCCCCGCTCTCGATGCTTTATCCGACGTCCGTGAGACTGAGCGGCGCTAACCGGCGCAGATGAAACCGGCCAATACCGAGGAGGACCCGATGTCCAGGAAGACGATTGCAGACTGGCAGGCACTTGCCGAGAAGGAACTGAAGGCCGCACCGGAGACCCTTGTCTGGCACACGCCTGAGGGCATCGACGTCAAGCCGCTCTATACGGCCGACGATCTGGCCGGCATGGAGCATCTGGAGACGTTGCCGGGTTTTGCCCCCTTCGTGCGCGGCCCACGTGCCACTATGTATGCCGGTCGCCCCTGGACGATCCGCCAATATGCGGGCTTTTCGACCGCGGAAGAAAGCAACGCGTTTTACCGCAAGAACCTCGCGGCAGGCCAGAAGGGTCTTTCGGTCGCTTTCGATCTTGCCACCCACCGCGGCTATGACAGCGACCATCCGCGCGTTGAGGGTGATGTCGGCAAGGCGGGTGTTGCCATCGACAGTGTTGAGGACATGAAGATCCTCTTCGACGGCATTCCGCTGAAGGACATGTCTGTGTCCATGACCATGAATGGCGCGGTCATCCCGATCCTTGCCTCGTTTAGTGTGGCGGGCGAGGAGCAGGGCTGTTCGCGCGCCGAGCTGTCGGGCACCATCCAGAACGATATTCTGAAGGAGTTCATGGTCCGCAACACCTATATCTATCCGCCGGAACCCTCGATGCGGATCATTGCGGATATCATTGCCTATACGGCCAAGGAGATGCCGAAGTTCAACTCCATCTCGATCTCCGGCTACCACATGCAGGAAGCCGGCGCGACGCTTACCCAAGAGCTTGCCTTCACGCTGGCCGATGGGCGCGAATATGTGCGCGCGGCGCTGGCCAAGGGCTTGAATGTCGATGAGTTCGCCGGCCGGCTATCGTTCTTTTTTGCAATCGGCATGAACTTCTTCATGGAAGCGGCAAAGCTGAGCGCGGCACGCCTGCTCTGGTCAAAGATCATGGCCGAGTTCGAGCCGAAGAAGGCCGGCTCGCTGATGCTGCGCACCCACTGCCAGACGTCGGGCGTATCGCTTGCCGAGCAGGACCCGTATAACAACGTCATCCGCACCGCCTACGAGGCGCTGTCGGCGGTGCTTGGCGGCACGCAGTCGCTGCATACCAATGCGCTGGATGAAGCGATGGCGCTGCCGAGCGAATTTTCCGCCCGCATCGCCCGCAACACACAGTTGATCCTGCAGCACGAGACGGGCGTGACCAAGGTCGTTGATCCCTTGGCCGGCTCCTATTATGTCGAAAGCCTGACCAAGGAGCTTGCGGACAAGGCCTGGGCGCTGATCGAGGAGGTGGAAAGCCTGGGCGGTATGACCAAGGCTGTGGCCGATGGCCTGCCCAAGCGTCTGATCGAGGAGGCAGCCACCCGCCGTCAGGCCGCCGTGGACCGGGCGGAAGAAATCATCGTCGGGGTTAACAAATACCGGCTCGAAAACGAGGAGCCGATCGATATTCTCGCCATCGACAACACGGCGGTGCGCGAAGCGCAGATCCGCCGGCTAGACGCGCTGCGCCGCCAGCGCGATCCGGCCCGCGTTTCAGCAGCGCTTGCGCTTCTGACCGAGGTTGCCGAAACCGGCGAGGGTAATCTTCTGGCCGCTGCCGTGGAGGCGGCGCGCGCCCGCGCAACGGTCGGCGAAATCTCCGATGCCATGCGCCAGGTCTTCGGTGATCATTCGGCCGTACCGGAAGTCGTTCATGACATCTATGGCGCCGCCTATGAGGGCGATCCGGAATATCGGATGCTGGTCGAGCGCCTTTCGCAGTTTGCCGAGGCCACCGCTGTGAAGCCGAAAATGCTGGTCGCCAAGCTTGGCCAGGATGGTCATGATCGTGGCGCGAAGGTGATTGCGTCTGCCTTTGGCGATATCGGTTTCGAGGTGATTGCCGGTCCGCTGTTCCAGACACCGCAGGAAGCGGCAGACCTTGCCATTCGCGAACAGGTGCAGGTGGTCGGCATGTCCTCGCTTGCCGCTGGCCACAAGACGCTTGGCCCGCAACTGGTCGAAGCCCTGCGTGCCAAAGGCGCAAAGGATATCATCGTGGTGATCGGCGGGGTCATTCCCCGCCAGGATTACCAGCACCTGCTCGACGCCGGCATCGCCGCCGTCTTCGGACCCGGCACCAATGTGCTCGATGCCGCCCGCGCAATCCTCGACCTTATGGAAGGGCGTCGCCGCAACACCTGAGGGAACGGCTGCGAGACGATGGCCGGGGTCAGGTCCTGACAAAGGCGCGAACGGTTATTCCCGCGCCACCGGAAAAGTCGCTCGGCCGCTCCCTGTCGGCGTCTGCTGCTGCGAACGCGAATGTGTGGGCGCCGAGCGCGTAGATGGCGGGCAATCGTGTCCCGGCATCCGGCCCAATGCTGTCGATCCAGTCTATGCCCTTGGGAGATGTCGCGGGGTGCAGGACAAAGCGCCCCTCGACCAGAGTTTCGCCACCGGGAACGGCGACATGAAAGCCTGTGCCCTTGATTGTGAGGATCGCGTCGGGGGCGCCGTGGCTATCGGGAGGGTCTGCGAGGCCGTTCTCCTCAAAGCTTATCTGCCGCCATGTCCCCTGCAGCAGCTCCAGATCCGGTGCCATGCCTTCACCTGTCGTCACTGTTGCGGGGTAAGGTTTCTTGGCCAACTGGCAGTCATCATCCCAGCAGGCGACGGGCGGCGCGGCGTGCTTCGGCATCTGCCTCAAACACGTCGTCCATGGAGGTGGCCGCAGCCAGGTGGGACAAGTCTTCCATCACCGCCTCTGTCACTTCGGCCATGGTGAGAAACCCGGTGGTGCCGGAAATGAAGGCTTCCAGCGCCACTTCCTTGGCGCCGTTCAGCACCGCACCCTGAACGCCGCCGCGCGTCATGGCAAGCCGCGCCAGCCGGAGCGCCGGGAAACGTGTCTCATCCGGGGCCTCGAAATCGAGCCGCGCCAGTTTTGCAAAATCCAGCCGCTCGACCGGAAGCTTTGCACGGCGCGGATATTGCAGGGCGTAACCGATGGCATGGCGCATATCGGGCGCGCCAAGCTGGGCCAGCACCGATCCGTCCGAATAACCGACCATGGAATGGATGATCGATTGCGGATGCACGATCACCTCCACCTGGTCCGGCGCAAGGTTGAACAGGTGCTGTGCCTCGATCATCTCCAGCGCCTTGTTGAACATCGAGGCGCTGTCGATGGAGATCTTGAGCCCCATCGACCAGTTGGGGTGGGCGCGTGCGGTTTCCAGCGTCACATCGGCCATCTGGGCGCGGGAAAAGGTGCGGAACGGCCCGCCGGAGGCGGTCAGGATGACGCGCTCCACGGCATGGCGCTGGTTTTCCTCCAGCACCTGGAAGATCGCATTATGTTCGCTGTCGACGGGAAGCAGCTGGCCGCCACCCTGCCTGACGGCGCTCAGAAAAAGATCCCCGGCCGAAACCAGGCATTCCTTGTTGGCAAGCGCAATATCGGCGCCGCGCCGGGCAGCGGCAAGCGTCGGGGCAAGGCCGGCTGTGCCGACAATGGCGGCCATCACCACCTGCGCGTCCGCTTCTGCCGCCTCCAGAAGCCCGCTCTGGCCGGCCGCCACCTCGATGCCGGTGCCGGAAAGGGCGTCCTTCAGCGCGATGTACTGGCTCTCGTCAGCCGTCACCGCAAGCCTTGCGCCATGGGTGATCGCCTGCTCGGCCAGAAGCTCGATATTGCCCGCACCTGTCAGCGCCATCACCTCGAAGGCGTCGCGGCCACCCAGATGACGCACCACGTCCAGCGTATTGGTGCCGATGGAGCCGGTGGAGCCCAGAATGCTGATGCTGCGCTTTTCGGTGATGGTCATTGCAAAAACAATCCGATGTCAGGTGTCGCTCATGTACAGGGCAAGCCTCTCGCTCACAAGCCGATTGGCCGCATTGATTTTTACGCCGGCACCCGCCACTTGCAGTCTATGATAGCAGCCGACAGCGGCGCGGGAGACGATCATGACGGACAGAACAATCACCACCACCTGCGCGATTGCCGGCGGCGGCCCGGCCGGCATGATGCTCGGCCTGCTTCTGGCGCGTGCGGGCGTTGATGTGACGGTGGTGGAAAAACATGCCGATTTCCTGCGCGATTTTCGCGGCGATACCATTCACCCGTCAACGCTGGAGGTCATCTATGAACTGGGTCTGGAGGAGGCCTTTCTGAAACTTCCCCACACACGCGCGCCAAAACTGTCGGCGGAAATCGGCGGGCGTCCGGTCACCATCGCGGACTTTTCGCGTCTTCCCGTGCGCAACAAGTTCATCGCATTCATGCCGCAGTGGGATTTTCTCGATTTTCTGGCCGGCGAAGCCCGGCGCTATCCGAATTTCCGGCTGATCCTGCAGGCGAAGGTGACTGACGTTCAGACGGTGGGCAGTCGGGTATCGGGACTTCTTCTGGAAACGCCGGAGGAAAAAATCCGGCTGGATGCCACACTGGTCGTTGCGGCTGATGGGCGCCATTCTGTGGTGCGCGAAAAGGCGGGGCTTGAGGTGGAAACTTTTGGCACGCCAAGCGAAGTCGTCTGGATGAAGCTTTCCAAGCAGGAGGGCGATCCGAAAGAGACCATGGGCCACGCCGGTCCACGCCAGGGTTTTGTGCTGATTGACCGCGGCGACTATTGGCAGTGCGGCTATATCATCCGGCGCGGCACCTTTGCGGAATTCCAGGCGGGTGATCTGGAAGCCTTTCGCGACAAGGTGCGCGACGTCTCGCCGCTGCCCTCCGCCCGCATGGAGGAGATCCGCAGCTGGGAAGATGTGAGCCTTCTGCAGGTGCGGATCGACCGGCTGAAGACATGGTGGCGGCCGGGGCTGATTGCCATTGGCGATGCGGCCCATGCCATGTCGCCCATCGGCGGCGTTGGCGTTAATCTCGCCATTCAGGATGCTGTCGCTGCGGCCAATCGGCTGGCCCAGCCGCTGCGGGAAGGGCGGTTGACGGATGCGGATCTGGCCGCCGTGGAAAAGCGCCGGTTGTTTCCCACCCGCGCCACGCAGAAGCTGCAGCTGATGATGCGCTCCAGCCGCCGCAAGGATCAGGCGGTGGAGGAGAAAAGCAAGGGGCCGCCGGCCTTCATCCGGGGCCTTGCCCGTTTTCCGCTGCTGTCGCATCTGGCCGGCCGCCTGATCGGGCTTGGATTTCGCATGGAGCACGTGCGCGGGCAGGCTTAAGGGCATTTGTCGCGCCTGATTTTAAGGGCTGATCCCGCTTTAATCGCCCGGTGAGGCTGGTGGAAAGCCTCGCTCATGGTTTTCGCCGTAGTGTTGCCACGATCCTTCCAGATGTTCCTGCATTCAACTAAATTTGATGATGAGATGAAGCCGATAGATATTTTGACGGTTCTTCGTGGTCGGTGACACCAGAACCCCGTCTCGGTTCTTCATTTTGAAAAGAGACACGCTTCTTGAATTCCACCACTTCTTGGCAGGGAATGGCCATGACAATGCACCATATCGATGAAATCGTCGTCAGAGACCTCGTCGCCAACTGTGACTGGCGCGATGCCTTGTCATTGCCAAAGGCCCTGTTCGACTATGCAGCAGGGATGATCGACGCGCGACAGCCCAGCGTCTACCTGATCGACCTCCTGCCATCGCTGACGGCGGCAATGCAGTCCTTTCTGGCCGGTGTCGGTGCCTTCAACATGTCGCCGCTGCCGGAAACGGAGGTGGCCGTGAGGCGAAACCGGCTGCTCGAATGCCTGGATGCTTTCATGGACGAAGCACGTCTCAGCCAGCAGAGCGTGGTGTTCCTGGATGCCCTTCGCAGCGGCGATCGAACCTAGCCGTTTCTGTTAGCGCTGTCTTTTCCTTCGCATTTGCCAAGCCAGACCGGCGTGGCAGGCGCCATCCCCCGCAATCGGTGAAGAGGGCTGGCGGAATTTTGGAACGGCCGCTCTTCGTTTTACAGACGAACGTCCCATATGGGTGGCAAGCTTTTGCAGCGTTTCCGGTGTCTTGGCCGATGCGCGGTGGCTCAGAGGCAGGCTCTGGCGATCACCAAAAAGCGCCGCCGCCGCGGCATCTGCCTTCCTTGCCAACCGATGGACTTTTCGTGACGACTTCAAGGCCCCGACTATTTCTTCGCTATTCCGGCACGTCTCGGATCGGAACCCCCACGCATGATTGATCCGGATGGAGACGGTCGCAAGCCGAGCCTTGCGGAGATCATCGAGGCGCTTCCCCTGAAGCTTGAAGGAGAGCGCACGACGCTTGGCCAATTGCTGGCTCTGCTCGGCGACCATGCGACCGCGCTTGTGCTGCTGGTATTTTCCATCCCCGCCATCATCCCGACACCCGGCATTCCGGCAGGTTTCGTCTTCGGCACGGCGCTGGCGCTTCTGGCGGCGCAACTCGTCATCGGCGCCGATCGCTTTTTCCTGCCCGCAAGGCTTGCCCGCGTCAACGTTCCGCATCGCCTGTTGCAGGCGATGGCAGTGCGCCTTGGGCCCAAATTAGCGGTGCTGGAAACCTGGCTGAAGCCGCGCGGAAAGGTGCTGAGCGGCGAGGGGGCGCTGAGACCGCTTGGCCTCTTCATCTTCGTCATGGCGGTGCTGATTGCCCTGCCGATCCCGTTCGGCAACGTGTTGCCCGGCCTTGCCATCTTCTTCATCGCGCTTGGCCTTGCCCAGCGGGATGGGCTTGCCATTGGCGGCGGCCTTCTCCTCGGCCTTGCCGCCATCGCCTTTACCGCCTTCATCCTGCTGGGTGGCTGGTGGCTGATCAGCGATTGGTTCGGCTGGGGCAGCAGCCCGACCCCGAGCCTATAGGCGGCAGGAGAGGACGTCTGCGACCGCAAAGCAAAGCCCGGTCTGCAGGGCTTGCTCACGCATCATTCTACAATGAAGGAAATGGTGTCCACGAGAGGATTCGAACCTCCGACCCCAGGATTCATACCACTTCGACTTTCGCCGCCGCTTGCGCGTTCGTGGTCTGGACTGTCCCTTCACCGTAGGCAAGATGCCGTTAGGTGCCGCCCGTCCAGTCTCTACACACTTCCCCGGATTTCTCCGGGGCTTGGCTCGGGATTGGCATGCTGGAAGCCCAGCGAAGCGTTCCCCGACTTTGAGCGGATAGATTGCATAAGTTTCCTAGTGCAACCCCCAATTGAGGAATCCTGTGCTCTATCCTGCTGAGCTACGTGGACACAACAGAATTCCAATAGCGTAGGCGGCAACACCGGGCAACTGCGATTTCGAAAATAATGGACTAGCCCGTCATCAAACACGTCGACTTAACAAAAGGAGCCATGATGTTGTGACGATGATGGGCGGCAATGCTCAACCTAAGATGTCGCTAGTGTGCCTGGGTGTAAATCGCCGATCTGCCAAGGCCGCGAAAACAAGCTTGTCACCCATGACGGCTCTCTCGCGGCGCTGACGTGTGGCCCAACTGTGGACTAAGTAACCAAGTCCAACGACACCCACAGCCGCGGAATATGGAGCGTTCTCGATAAGCGGAGCTGCGACGCTTGCAACCGACAAGGCGATTTGTATTGGGGGAATGTCCGAACGGACGGCTCGAAGCTCACCGATCAAATGGGCACGGAGGCGCTCGGCGTCGTTGAGTCTCGCTTCAAACATCCCAGCGCGCAGGTCCCGCATTGTTAGATCCGTAATAAATTCGCGAAACTGCTGCAGCTCTACCTGGTGATCTTTCTTAAATCTTGCGATATCTCCGATATCAGCTCCGGGGCCTAGAGGCAGAAGCCGAGCCAGCGCCTTAACCCTGCGATCGCTTATCTGCCCTCTCGGATCCTTGCCCAGAACCAGCCGGCTTGAGGAAATCTCGTCGGTTATCAATGGGAGGCCTTCATTTCCAGCGAGGATTCGAGATGCGAAGACGGTCATCAAGTGATTGATCGCCCACACTGGACCCTCAAGCCATTCATTATAGCCATCATCAGTTCGCTGCATTCGGAGCAATCCGATCCTTATGAGTTCCCCGGCGAGATCGGAATAAGCAAATTTACCGAGGTGGATTCTTCCGAAATCGCGACCCCGACGTTTCGTGTGCGCGACGCCCGCTAAATAGGCGAGGACTTGAACGTCCGCTGCTTCGTCTGCGGGATATGCCGCAGGATCGATGGTGCCAACCAGTCCATAATCCTGCAGCGCTCGTGTACGTCCATCGAACAGCCGGTGGCGCTCACCGCGCGGAGCGATGACGGAAATCTGATCGAAAAAGAGCAGATTAGGATAGGTCCAGGACGGGTCTGGCAAAGAAAGGTACGGGAAATATAGTGCGTTCACAGCCACTCTCGCCTCAATGCAATTGCAAGACTATTGGACGTCCGAGTGAACAATCAGTTGTTTCAGTGGAAAGACCAACTGGCAAGGCTTCATGATGAGGCTTAAGGCGCCTCCGTCAGATCCTGCTGAGCGAATGCACCGGTAAACTTACCACCATCGGTCAAGCCGGAAATTAAAGGGCCAACCCAAATCAGGTAAACTAATTGCCCCTAAAGGCGCTCTATCCTGCTGAGCTACGTGGACAACTAGGTTGGCGGTTTCATAACCCAGCCTTTGTCGGTCGGCAAGTGCGAAGGCGGGGCAATCTTGCCGATCACCCGCCCTCTGTGCGGGATGCCTCAATCTGTCAGGCGCTGTTCGGCAAGCTTCACCCAGTAGGAAATGCCATAACCGAGCGCCTCATCGTTGAAGTCATAAGCCGGATTGTGCAGGGCCGCCGTTGGACCGTTGCCGATCATGATATAGGCACCGGGGCGGGCCTGCAGCATGAAGGCAAAATCCTCACCCGCCATGCTGGGATCAACCTCGGTATTGACGTTCGGCGCACCGACGATGTCGATGGCGGCGCGCGCGGCGTGCAGGGTTTCCTCGGGGTGGTTGACCGTGACCGGGCAGGCGCGCTCGTACTCCACTTCGGCCACCGCATCATGGGTAAGCGCAATGCCCTCGGCAATCTGGCGGATGCGGTGTTCGGCAAGGTCCCGCACGGCCTCGTCCAGGCTGCGCACGGTGCCGGTGAGAACCGCTTCTTCCGGAATGATGTTATGCGTGGTGCCGGCATGAAACTGCGTGATGGAGACGACGACCGAGCGCAGCGGATTGGCGTTTCGCGCCGCAATCATTTGCAGACCGCCGACGATCTGCGCGCCGATGACGATGGGATCGGCTGTGCGATGTGGTTCGGCCGCATGGCCGCCACGGCCCTTGATGGTGATCGAAAACTTGTCGGGCGCGGCCATGATGCCACCCTTGCGGATGGCAAAGGTGCCAAGCGCCATGCCCGGCATATTGTGCATGCCATAAACTTCGGTAATGCCGAAGCGCTCCATCATGCCATCCTCGACCATGGCGAGCGCACCGCGCCCGCCTTCTTCGGCCGGCTGGAAGATCACGGCCACAGCGCCGTTGAAGTTGCGCGTCTCGGAGAGATATTTGGCAGCCCCGAGCAGCATGGCAGTGTGCCCGTCATGGCCGCAGGCGTGCATCTTGCCTTCATGTTTGGAGGCCCAGGGCTTGCCGGTGATTTCCGACAGCGGCAGCGCATCCATGTCGGCGCGAAGGCCGATCACGCGGGAGCTTTCGCCGCGACCGCGAATGATGCCGACAACGCCGGTGCGCCCGAGGCCGGTCACGATCTCGTCAACGCCGAACTCCTTCAGCCTTTGCTCCACGAAGGCGGCAGTTTCCTCAACATCGTAGAGAAGGCCCGGGTTTTCGTGGATATGACGCCGCCAGGCACTGACTTCCTCTTGCATTTCGGCGGCTCTGTTCAAGATCGGCATTTCGAATTCCTGTCGCGTCTGGTGTCATCAGGCATAGGCTGGCGGAATGGCTGGGGCGAAGCGCCCGCCGGCAGCGATATTGCGCTGCGGAATTGACGGAATCAATGATCTTTGCCATTGCTTTGCCGCAGAGGCGATATAACCGCCGCAGCTTCCCGCGATCATCACGAGGCCGCGCCTTGCTTTTCAGCCTGAACCGATCCCCTGCCGTCTCAAAGCCGCTTGCCATGCTTGTGGCTGCAACCCTTGCAACCGGCGCTTTTTCGGCTCCGGCGTCTGCCAATCCGAAACTGGTGGTGGATGTGCGCAGCGGCCAGGTGTTTGCCCATCAGGAAGCGTTTCGAAAATGGTATCCGGCCTCGCTGACCAAGCTGATGACCGTCTATGTGACCTTCAAGGCGCTGAAGGAGGGTCGGCTGACCCTGGAGAGCCCGGTGGTGATGAGCCGCAAGGCCGTCGATCAGCCGGCGAGCAAGATGTATCTGAAGCCGGGGGCGACCATGTCGCTCGACAGTGCGCTGAAGATCCTGATGGTCAAATCCGCCAATGACGTCGCCGTCGGCGTTGCCGAAACGGTGGGAGGCTCCACGGACCAGTTCGTCGCGATGATGAATGCGGAGGCGGCACGCCTTGGCATGTCGTCTTCGCATTTCATCAATCCGCATGGACTGCCCGGCAAGGGGCAATATACCACCGCACGCGATCTGGCGGTGCTTGCCGTCCAGCTTCGCCGGCAGTTTCCCGAATATGCCAGCTATTTTGCGCTGGAAGGCATTACCACCGGCGCCAAGGATTATCCCAATTACAACATGCTGATTGGCCGTTTCGAAGGGGCAGACGGCATGAAGACCGGTTTCATCTGCGCCTCCGGTTTCAACCAGGTGTCTTCTGCCACGCGTGGTGGGCGTACGCTGATTTCGGTGGTGCTCGGCTCCGACAGCCTTGCCGGACGCTCTGACGAATCCGCCGATCTCTTGCAGGCCGGTTTTAGCGGCGCCGATAAGCCCGGGACTGCGCTTGCAAACCTTGCGCCCTATGGGCCGGACCAGGATGCGGTGGTGGATATCAGCGCCGAGATCTGCAACCCGAAGGCTGCAAAAGTGCGCAGCGAAGGCCGCGATGATGCCGGCCGCATGGTGCTTCATTCGCCCTATATCCGGGAAATGACGCGTCCGCCGGCGTTCAGTCTGGCCGATATCACCAATCCGGCA
Source organism: Rhizobiaceae bacterium (assembly GCA_027483885.1). GTDB lineage: Bacteria > Pseudomonadota > Alphaproteobacteria > Rhizobiales > Rhizobiaceae > Neorhizobium. Next base: position 11,652 of record JAIXTO010000125.1, on the reverse strand, counting down.
GCACCCGTCGAGACTGCGGCAAAGGCTGGCAACGGTCAGTCCGGTGCTGGCCAGATCCTCAACGTGCCGCTGCCAATCCCGCGCCCGACATTTTGATCTTGGGGCCTTCAGCCTGCTTGTTGCAAGCGGGCATTTAACATCACGAGGATGAAGAGATGCCTTCACCAGGCGAACGCATACCGGTTTCCATTCTGACCGGATTTCTGGGTGCGGGCAAATCGACACTGCTCAACCGGATCCTTAAGGATCCCGCAGCCCATGATACGGCCGTCATCATCAACGAATTCGGCGAGGTCGGCATCGACAATTTCCTCGTCGAAACCTCCGGCGATACGCTCTTGGAACTGTCCAATGGCTGCCTTTGCTGCACGGTGCGTGGTGAACTGGTGGAAACGCTCGCCTCTCTCGTCGACCAGATCCAGACCGGCCGGCTGAAGCCGATCCGCCGGGTGGTGATCGAGACCACCGGCCTTGCCGATCCGGCCCCTGTCATGCAGGCCGTGATGGGCAATCCGGTGATTGCGCAGAGTTATACGCTGGACGGCGTCATAACGGTGGTGGATGCGGTGCATGGCCTCTCGACACTGGCGCGCCACCCGGAAGCCCTGAAGCAGGTGGCGGTGGCCGACCGGCTCGTCCTGTCGAAACAGACGCTTGCCGGAAAAGAGGCGGTCTCGGCCCTGCTGGAGCGCCTACACACGCTCAATCCGCGTGCAAGGCGGGTGGATGGCGACAGCACGGAAGCTGGCGGGGCGGCACTTCTGGTCAACGGTCTCTACGATCCCGACACCAAGATCGCCGATGTCGGGCGCTGGCTGAGCGAGGAACAGGCGCTGGATGCGCACCATCATCACGACGATCACCACCACCATGATCACGATCATCACGATCACCATCACCACCATGGCGACCATGATCATGAGGAGCATCACCACCATCCCGCCCATCACGATGTGAACCGCCACGGCGCTGATATCCGCTCCTTCTCGCTCCTTCATGACCGCCCGATCGATCCGATGGCGCTCGACATGTTCATCGATCTTTTGCGCTCGGCACATGGCGAAAAACTGCTGCGCATGAAGGCGATCGTTCAGCTGTCGGACAATCCCGACCGGCCGCTGGTGCTGCACGGCGTGCAGAGCATTTTTCATCCGCCGGAGCGGCTGAAGGCCTGGCCCGAAGGCAGCGAGCGTCGCACGCGCATGGTGCTGATCACGCAAGGGCTGGATGAGGAGTTCGTGACGGACCTGTTTGCCGCCTTTACCGGCGAGCCGCGCATCGATCGGCCAGACCGGGCAGCGCTCGAAGACAATCCGCTGGCGGTGCCGGGTTTTCGCTTCTGAGATTTTTAGCGCGCCGTCAGAGGGCAGCGGGCTCGCTGATGGCCGTGGCCATATCCTTGCGGATCCGAAAACGGTGGCCGTCCACGGTCTTTTCCTGGGAGAGAAGTGTGTGGCCATCCTCGCGGCAGAAATGGGGAATGTCGATGCCGGCAAGCGGATCGGTGGTGTCCACGGTGAGCACAGATCCAACGGGAAGCCGGTTCAGCTTTCGCCGGGTCTTTAAAACAGGCAAGGGGCATTTAAGCCCCTTCAGATCGTAGATGAGATCGTAGACCAGTTCGGGCATCGGGCGCCCTACCACAATTTCCAGAACGGCTTTTTCTTCTCGTCGGTTGCCGGATCCTGAACCGTCTGCACGGAGGCGTAGGCCAGCGGGTTCGGGGCAGGCACCGGAATGGCGCCGGTCGTTGTCGGGGCGATGAATGTCGTATGCGGCGCGCCAGTGCTTCCGGCGTTCATCGCAGTTGTCACGGACATGCTGCTGCGGCCGCCCGGCTGAACGGCTGCCGTCTGCGTGCCGCCGGCAGACAGGCGATCCTGCTTTGCCGCAGCACCGGATGCCGCCGGAGTGGGGCTTGCCGAGGCAAGCATGGTGCCCGCCGGCTTTGCCGCCTTGTTGAGGCGCTGCGCCATCAGCGCTTCGAATTCTTCCTGCTTCAGCAGCTTGCCGGCCTGCAGCGACGAACCCGTCGGCGCATAGGCGATATCGCGGCCCTTGCGCTTGTCGGCAACGATCGCCTTGCGCTCGGCCTCGGTCGGCTCGTACCAAACCTTGCCATCCAGCTTGTCGATGGCCTTGGTATAAGCGAGCTTGTAGTCCTTGTCATAGGTGGCAAGGGAGGCCGCAAGGGCCGGCGGCGTCGTCATCGGCGGGCAGGCAGAAACGGGAGACGGCGTGCCGGAGAGCTGCTGGTTGAAGACGTATTTCTTCTCGCAGACATTCACCTCGGGCGGGCGCTTGGTCACTTCGAAATTGTCGTAGCCGGCCTTCAGCATGGTCCAGAAGGCAATGTTTTCGCTGTTGCGGTGGCGCGCCATGTTTTCCGCCGTCATGCGGAACGGCAGCGCCTGCAACTGAACGGTGGACTGGCCGCCCTTGAAGGCGTCACGCGCAAAGGCATAGATCTCGAGGATCTGCTCGTCCGTCATCGAATAGCAGCCGGATGACGAGCAGGCACCGTGGATCATCAGGTTGGAACCGGAGCGGCCGTTGGCGGCGTCATAACGGTTCGGGAACCCGGTGTTGATGGCGAGATAATATTTGGAATTCGGGTTCAGGTGCGCCGGCGTCAGGTTATAAAAACCTTCCGGTGCCTGGCGGTCGCCTTCCTTCACCTTGGGGCCGAGTTTGCCCGACCAGGCGCAGATCTGGTATTCGGCAATCTTGTCGAAGCGGTTGTCCGCCTTCGCCTTCCAGATCTCCATCACGCCTTCTTCCTTGAAGACGCGAATCATGATCGGCGAATTGCGCGGCATGTCCTTTTTCTGCATTTCCGTCAGAATACGGTCCGGCAGAGGCTGTTCGACCTTGTTCTTCACCTTGGACAGGTCGATCGTTGCCGTATCGAGGGCATCGTTGCACCCGGCAAGAGCGGTTGCCATCAGCAGAATGTAGGCGATGTTTTTCAAGCGCATCGGGACAATCACGTTTAAAGATCAACACCTATGTTGATCCAGCTGGCATCAGTCTATCACCGTAATAAAGCGGTAGGCTTTACAGAATCTTAAGCGCCGAGGTCGGACGGCCTGCACGAAATCGTGAGGGGAGGCCTGATCACGACCCCACCCGAAGCGACAGTTGATCAGAGATTGCGGCCGATTTCCAGAAATTTCTGCCGGCGTGCCTTGCGTACGTCGTCCGGAGACAGTTGCCCAAGCTCCTGCAGCGTGCTCTCGAGCAGCGCGCCGGCGGCATCGATCACCGTTTCCGGCTCGCGATGCGCGCCGCCCAGCGGTTCGGCAATGATGCCGTCGATGACGCCGAGCCCCTTCAGGTCTTCCGCCGTGATCTTCATATTGGTCGCAGCTTCGCGGGCGCGCGTCGAATCGCGCCACAGGATGGAAGCGGCCCCTTCCGGCGAGATGACAGAATAGATGGCGTGCTCCAGCATGAACACCTTGTTCCCGGTCGCAATGGCAATCGCGCCGCCGGAGCCGCCTTCGCCGATGACGATGGACACCATCGGCACACGCAGGCCAAGGCAGGTTTCCGTGGAGCGGGCAATGGCTTCCGCCTGGCCGCGCTCTTCGGCACCAACGCCGGGATAGGCGCCAGCGGTATCAACGAGCGAAATGACCGGCAGGCCGAAACGGTCGGCCATTTCCATCACGCGGATGGCCTTGCGATAACCTTCCGGGCGCGGGCTGCCGAAATTGTGCTTGATGCGCGACTTGGTGTCGTTGCCTTTTTCCTGGCCGATCACAGCCACCGGCTGGCCGCGAAAACGCGCAAGGCCGGCCTGGATGGCGGCATCTTCGCCGAACGAGCGGTCGCCGGCCAGCGGCGTGAAATCGGTAAACAGACGCTTCTGGTAATCGATGAAGTGCGGGCGCTGCGGATGGCGCGCCACCTGCGTCTTCTGCCAGGCGTTGAGCTTTGAATAGATGTCCAGCATCGCCTCGCGCACGCGCACTTCCAGACGCTGGATTTCGTCGGAGGTATCGATGCTCTCATCTTCCGTCGCGAGTTTCTTCAACTCGTGGATCTTGCCCTCGAGGTCGGAGATTGGCTTTTCGAAGTCGAGATAGGTCTGCATGAGCTCCGTTTTCCGATCGTGTTGGCGGTATGGCCGCCCTCCCGCACGCGCTCTAATCAGGGTTTTTGCTGCTTTTTGCAAGAGGGTGATGCATTTCCACCACGTCTCTCAGCCTTTCCTCCAGCACATGTGTATAGATTTGTGTTGTGGAAATGTCCGAATGGCCCAGCAGTTCCTGCACGACGCGCAGATCCGCGCCGTTCTGCAAGAGGTGGCTGGCAAAGGCATGGCGCAGCACATGCGGCGAGATGGCCGCGACCCGAATGCCGGCGCGCGAGGCAAGCCCCTTCAGATCGCGCGCAAACACCTGGCGCGGCAAAAAACCCTGTTTTCCGCTGGAGGGAAAAAGCCAGGCACTGTCGGCGTGTTTTTCGTCTTCGCCGGCGCCGGCGCGGGTCTGCCGATAGAGCGCAAGCGCTGAAATCGCGGATCGCGACAAAGGCACCAGCCGCTCTTTGTTGCCCTTGCCGCGGATCATCAGGAAGCGGCCTTCGTGATCGAGCACCTTGGCGGGCAGTGAAACGAGTTCGCTCACCCGCATGCCGGTGGCATAGAGAAGTTCGAGAAGCGCCAGCATGCGCACGCGCCCCACGGCCCCCGGCTCAGGGCTTGCCGCCTCTTCGGTGGCCCGCGCCAGAAGCTTGCTCACATCCGCTTCGCTCAGCGTCTTCGGCAGCGGCCGGGCCTTCTTTGGCGCATCGAGGATCGAGGTCGGGTCGTCGCCGCGCAGGTCCTCGGCATAGAGGAACTTGTAGAATTGCCGCATGGCCGACAGCCGGCGCGCCTGCGAGGACGCGGCAAAGCCCTGTGCGGTAAGGTGTGCCAGATAATCGGTGAGATCCGTGGTCGTTGCGGCAAGCAGGCTCGTCTTGCGGGCCGCCAGAAAGCTGTAGAGATCGTCGAGATCACGCTGGTAGGAGGCAAGCGTGTTTTCAGCCGCACCCCGCTCGGCGCTCATCATCTCCAGAAAGGCTTCCGCATGGGCGCGGGAGAGATCGGCCATCAGGCCTTGTCCTTCAAGGTTGCGGCGGGTTGAGGCGCTCGGAGGGAACACGCACCGTCACGTCCCGCTCGCGCGGTTCCACCAGATAGACCAGTGCCACCATGCTTCCGTAGATCAGTCCGCAAATCACGGCGATGATGAACAGAAAACGAAAGAGAGTTGGCATCGCTTGCTCCGCATCAATTCGGGCCATCTTATGAGGAAAGCCGAAGACAAGCGCAAGAACCCTCACAGTCTGTTCAGGAATTCGCTTTGGCGCGGCGAAAATGGTGATTTCGAGAACCGGAGCGGAGCGTACATTTGGTACGTGAGCACCGCATAAGCAGAAATCGCCATTTGCAGCCCGTCATAGGGAATTATGGGACAGACTGTCAGGCGCCGGTCATGTTTCCCGCCTCTGCCGCTTGACGCTGCGGCGCCATTTGTCGATAGGGTTGGCATACAGGAGCGCGAGAGGACAGTGTTGAGACCGCGATGCCCGATCTTGTGACACACCAGACAGTGGCGACCACGCTCGCCGAGCGGGCGCGTGCTGCCCTTGGCGGCCGCAACCTGATTTTCGTCGGGCTGATGGGGGCTGGCAAATCCGCCGTTGGCCGTATCGTGGCCCAGCAGATGGCGATGCCCTTCATCGATACCGACGCCGAGATCGAGCGGGTCTCGCGCATGACCATCCCCGAACTGTTTGTAACCTACGGCGAGGAAGAGTTCCGGGCGCTGGAAACGCGGGTGGTTGAACGCCTGCTGAAGGGTGGGCCGCGCGTCGTCTCCACCGGCGGCGGGGCCTTCATCAACGATCGCACGCGCGCAGCGATCCACGAGGGCGGCCTGTCTTTGTGGCTGCGCGCCGAGCTGGATATTCTCTGGGAGCGCGTCAACAAACGCGACAACCGGCCGCTCCTGAAAACCGAGAACCCGAAGCAGACGCTGGCAAACCTCATGCACCAGCGTTACCCGATCTATGCGCAAGCCGACATGACCGTCGAATCGCGCGATGTGCGCAAGGAGGCCATGGCAAACGAGGTGCTGGCCGCCATCGCCGCGCTGGCGAAGGAAAGCGACAAGGAATGAACATGCAACACTCCCGCAGCGACGAACGTCTGGTGCATGTGCCGCTGGGCGACCGCGCCTATGATATCCTGATCGGGCCGGACCTGATCTCCCATGCCGGTGGCGAAATCACCGCCCGCCTGAAAGGTCGCCGTGCGGCCATCGTGACCGACGAGCATGTCGCCCCGCTTTACCTCGAACAGCTGATGGACAGCCTGCAGACGGATGGCATTGAGGCCGTATCGCTGACGCTGCCGGCCGGCGAAAAGACCAAGAGCCTGGAGCCGCTGGCCGCCGTCTGCGACATGGCACTTGCCGCCCGCATCGAACGCAACGATTGCATCATCGCGCTTGGCGGCGGTGTTATCGGCGATCTCGCGGGCTTTGCCGCCGGCATCGTGCGCCGCGGCGTGCGTTTCGTGCAGATCCCGACCTCGCTTCTGTCGCAGGTGGATTCCTCCGTCGGCGGCAAGACCGGTATCAACAGCCGCCACGGCAAGAACCTTCTCGGCGTTTTTCACCAGCCGGATCTGGTCCTGTCCGACACGTCTGCCCTCGACACCTTGAGCAAACGGGAATTTCGCGCTGGTTATGCGGAAGTCGCGAAATATGGCCTGATCGACAAGCCGGAATTTTTCGAATGGCTGGAAAACAACTGGACGGATGTGTTTGCCGGCGGCCCTGCGCGTGCCGAGGCGATTGCGCTCAGCTGCCAGGCCAAGGCCGATGTGGTGGTGGAGGATGAGCGCGAGACGGGTCGCCGCGCGCTGCTCAATCTCGGCCACACGTTTGGTCATGCGCTGGAAGCGGCCACCCAGTATGACAGCAGTCGTCTTGTCCACGGCGAAGGCGTATCGATCGGCATGCTGATGGCATACCGTTTTTCCGCCCGCATGAACCTTGCAAGCCCGGATGACGCCAAGCGCGTGGAGCGCCACCTGAAGGCTGTCGGCCTGCCGACGGAAATCTCCGATATTCCAGGCGATTTGCCGCCGACCGACGTGTTGATGAACGCCATCGCCCAGGACAAGAAGGTCAAAAGCGGCAAGCTCACCTTCATCCTGACGCGCGGCATCGGCCAGTCCTTCGTGGCCGATGATGTGCCGGCTTCCGAAGTTTTGACGTTCCTGGACGAGATGCGGCAGGGTTGATGCAGGAAATTCTGGCCTTTCTCTCCGATTACTGGCTGACGCTGCTGTCCGTGCTTCTGCTGATCGCGCTGTCGGCCTTCTTTTCCGGGTCGGAGACGGCACTGACGGCGGCATCGCGGGCGCGCATGCACACGCTGCATGCCCAAGGCGATGAGCGGGCAGGTCTTGTCGGGCGGCTGATCGAGCGACGCGACCGGCTGATTGGCGCGCTCCTGATCGGCAACAATCTTGTCAATATTCTCGCGTCGTCGCTGACCACCAGCCTGTTCCTCGGCCTGTTCGGCCAGACCGGTGTTGCCATGGCAACGATCGTGATGACCGTGCTGCTCGTCGTGTTTTCCGAAGTGCTTCCCAAAAGCTGGGCAATTTCGGCACCGGACCGGTTTGCCATGTTCGTGGCCCCGGTGGTGCGGGTCTATGTCGGCATCGCAGGACCCCTGTCGAGCGGCGTCAATGCCGTGGTGCGGTTCATCCTGTCGATCTTCGGCATCAACCTGTCCGAGGGCACCTCGATGCTGTCGGCGCATGAGGAGTTGCGCGGTGCGCTCGATCTGCTCCACCGCGAAGGCTCCTTCATCAAGGCCGACCGCGACCGGCTGGGCGGGCTTCTGGATCTCGAGGAGCTGGAAGTCTCCGACGTGATGAAGCACCGCACTGTGATGCGGGCGATCAATGCGGACGATTCGCCGGAGGCTGTTGTGCGCGCCGTGCTGGAAAGCCCGTTCACCCGCATGCCGCTGTGGCGCAACACCACCGAAAACATCATCGGCATCGTCCACGCCAAGGATCTTTTGAGGGCGCTGGCCGAGCCGGACATGGAACCTCGTGATCTGGATATCGTCAAAATCGCGCAAAAACCGTGGTTCGTGCCGGATACGACGAGCCTCAAGGACCAGCTCAACGCCTTCCTGCGCCGCAAGATGCATTTTGCCGTGGTGGTGGATGAATATGGCGAGGTGCAGGGCATCGTGACGCTCGAGGACATCCTCGAGGAAATTGTCGGAGATATCGCCGACGAGCACGACCTGGAAATCCAGGGTGTGCGCCAGGAGGCGGATGGCTCGATCGTGGTGGATGGTTCGGTGCCGATCCGTGACTTGAACCGTGCGCTCGATTGGACGCTGCCGGACGAGGAGGCAACCACGATTGCCGGCCTCGTCATCCACGAATCCAAGCTCATCCCGCAGGAGCGCCAGGCGTTTACCTTTTATGGCAAGCGCTTCATCGTGATGAAGCGTGAAAAGAACCGCATCACCAAGCTGCGCATCCGCCCGGCCGAAGACCTGCCGCTCAAGGGCTGACGATAGCCATCACCAGCGCGTCGGCTCTCCGGGGGCGGCCGCCTCGACGGCGAGCGCATGCAGGCCGGCATCCAGTTCCGGCTTTAAGAGATCGTTCACCAGACGATGACGTTGCAGTCGGGTAAGGCCGGAAAACCGTTCCGACACCACGCGCACCCGCATATGGCTTTCCCCGGTTCCGGTGATATCGGGCTGGTGGCCGGCATGGTGGTGGCTTTCATCGATCACCTCCAGACGCTCAGGGGACAGATTGTGATCGAGGGTCGCTTCGATACGGGAACGAACGGACATTTTCAGGGTTCCTGGGACTGTCGCGGAGGGCGTCCCAGAAACCAGTAACAAACCGCTTTGTCAATTCTTGTCCTGCCTCTTCCTGCACCCCATAATGGGCTTACATGAAATTGGATTCCAAATACTTTGACCGTATCCGGACGCGCCGGAAAAGGGATCAGGACACAGTGCCTGAAGCCCCGACCTGCCAATGGGACGGTTGCGACAAGCCGGGCGTCCATCGCGCCCCCGTGGGCCGCAATGCCGAAGGCCAGTTCTTCCTGTTCTGTTTTGAGCATGTGAAGGAATACAACAAGGGCTACAACTATTTCTCCGGCCTCTCCGACAGCGAGATTGCCCGCTACCAGAAGGAGGCGATCACCGGTCATCGCCCCACCTGGACGGTGGGCGTCAACAAGTCGGCCAAGGACGCGCCGCTGCAGCAGACCACGCGGTCCGGCTCGGCGGCGAGCTTCAACCGGGTGAAGGATCCCTTCGGTTTCGTTCGCGAAGGCAGGGCTAATGCCCAGGCGCAACCGGTCGTGCGAAAATTGAAGACGCTGGAAGGGAAAGCTTTCGACACAATGGGCTTGACCGCAGGCGCTACGGCGGCTGAAATCAAGAGCCGCTACAAGGAACTGGTGAAGAAACATCACCCGGATGCCAATGGCGGCGATCGTGGTTCGGAAGAACGTTTTCGCGCCGTGATACAGGCCTACCAATTGTTAAAGCAGGCAGGTTTCTGCTAAGTCGTTGCCATTCATGGCAGCAAGAATTGCGGCCGGACCGGAAGAGGTGCGGCATGGAGTGGTGATGAGCAAAATCGATCTTGATATTTCCAACCTGCCCGACACGACCGTTTCCGTTCGGGATGCCTTTGGCATCGATTCGGACCTGCGCGTGCCGGCCTATACCAATAGTGACCCCTACGTTCCCGAGCTTGACCCGGACTATCTGTTCGACCGGGATACGACGCTTGCGATCCTTGCGGGCTTTGCCCACAACCGCCGCGTCATGGTGTCCGGTTTTCACGGCACGGGCAAATCGACGCATATCGAGCAGGTCGCCGCCCGCCTCAATTGGCCTTGCGTGCGCATCAACCTCGACAGCCATGTCAGCCGTATCGATCTCGTCGGCAAGGACGCCATCGTCCTCAAGGAAGGCAAGCAGGTCACCGAATTCAAGGACGGCATTCTGCCCTGGGCCTACCAGCACAATGTCGCGCTCGTTTTTGACGAATACGATGCCGGTCGCCCGGACGTGATGTTCGTTATCCAGCGCGTGCTGGAATCCTCTGGCCGCCTGACGCTTCTCGACCAGAGCCGCGTCATCCGTCCTCACCCGGCCTTCCGCCTGTTTGCAACGGCAAACACGGTCGGTCTCGGTGATACGACCGGCCTCTACCACGGCACGCAGCAGATCAACCAGGCGCAGATGGACCGCTGGTCCATCGTCACTACGCTGAACTACCTGCCGCACCAGAAGGAAGTCGATATCGTTGCCGCCAAGGTCAAGAGCTTCGGCAAGACGGCCGAAGGCCGCGAGACCGTATCGAAGATGGTGCGCGTTGCCGACATGACCCGCTCGGCCTTCGTCAACGGCGACCTGTCGACTGTCATGAGCCCGCGCACGGTCATCACCTGGGCGGAAAACGCGGAAATCTTCGGCGATGTCGCCTTTGCCTTCCGCATCACCTTCCTCAACAAGTGCGACGAGTTGGAACGCACGCTGGTGGCCGAACATTACCAGCGCGCCTTCGGTGTCGAGCTGAAGGAAAGCGCCGTGAACATGGTTCTCGGCGCCTGAGGCAGGACGGCAGACGGACAGGATAAGCGATATGGCAGGGCGCGGCGACAATTCCACAGCAAAGGCTGGCACACCGGTGGACACCGAGCCGTTGCGCCGGGCCATTACCGGATGCGTGCGCTCGATTGCCGGCAGCGCCGAGGTGGAGGTGTCCTTCGCCAACGAGCGGCCGGGCATGGCCGGCGAACGCATTCGCCTGCCGGAAATCTCCAAGCGCCCAACGGCCTATGAGCTTGCAGTGACCCGCGGGCTCGGGGATTCCATGGCGCTTCGCCTTGCCTGCCATGACAGCAATATCCACGCCACGATGGCGCCGCAGGGCACGGATGCCCGCGCCGTCTTCGATGCGGTGGAGCAGGCGCGGGTGGAATCGCTCGGCTCCATCCGCATGGCCGGCGTTGCCACCAATATTTCGACCATGAACACGGAAAAATACGCCAAGGCGAATTTTTCCGGCGTCGAGCGGCAGGAAGATGCGCCGATCGGCGAGGCTATGGCCATGCTGGTGCGCGAAAAGCTGACCGGCGAAAAACCACCGGCCAGCGCCGGCAAGGTTCTGGATCTCTGGCGGCCCTTCTTCGAGGAGAAGACGGCCGGCGATCTCGATAATCTGAAGACCGTGATCGAAGACCAGCAAGCCTTCGGCAAGCTCGTGCGTCACATGCTCTCCTCCATGCAGATGGCGGAAGATTATGGCGATGACGAAAGCCAGACGGAGGAGATGGAAAACGAGAACGAGGAAGAGCAGCCGCGCAGCAACGAGACCGAAAACGAAGAGGTCGACGAGGAAGCCGGTTCCGACGCAGCGCCTGCCGAAGAAAGCCAAGCCGCCGAAGAGCAGCTTGATGATGGCGAGATGGACGGCGCCGAAATGTCCGACGACGAAATGTCTGACGATGACGACGACCAGTCCGAGACGCCCGGTGAGACGCGCCGGCCCAACATGCCCTTCGACGATTTCAACGAGAAGGT
>JAIXTO010000121.1 GCA_027483885.1 Rhizobiaceae bacterium | reverse complement strand
GGTGCCGACAAGTTCATGATCGACGGGCGCCATACCGGCACTGGCGGCGGCAACCATGTGGTGGTCGGCGGCGCAAACCCGAACGACAGCCCGTTCCTGCGCCGTCCGGACCTTTTAAAAAGCCTCGTGCTGCACTGGCAGCGCCACCCGGCGCTCTCCTACCTGTTCTCCGGCCTGTTCATCGGCCCGACCAGCCAGGCGCCGCGCATCGACGAGGCCCGCCACGACAGCCTCTACGAACTTGAGATCGCCATGGCTCAGGTGCCCCTGCCCGGCACGGGGCCAACCCCCCTGCCCTGGCTAGTGGACCGCCTGTTCCGCAACCTTCTGACCGACGTCACCGGCAATACCCACCGCTCGGAAATCTGCATCGACAAGCTGTTTTCGCCGGATGGCCCGACGGGCCGGCTCGGTCTTGTGGAATTTCGCGGTTTCGAAATGCCGCCGAATGCCCGCATGTCGCTGGCGCAGCAGCTTCTGGTGCGCGCGCTCATCGCCCGCTTCTGGAAGAACCCGCTGCAGGGCTCCTTCGTGCGCTGGGGAACGGCGCTTGCCGACCGTTTCATGCTGCCGCATTACGTCTGGGCCGATTTCATGGATGTTCTGGCCGACCTCAGGCAGAACGGTTTCGATTTCCGCCCCGAGTGGTTTGCCGCACAGCTCGAATTCCGCTTCCCCTTCTTCGGCGAGGTGGAATACGAGGGCGTGAAGCTGGAACTGCGCCAGGCGCTGGAACCATGGAACGTGATGGGCGAACAGGGCGCCATCGGCGGCACCGTGCGTTATGTGGATTCCTCCGTGGAACGCCTGCAGGTCACGCTGCAGACGGATAATCCTCAGCGTTACCGGGTCACCTGCAACGGCCGCGCCGTGCCGCTTGCACCGACTGGCACATCCGGCGTTTCGGTGGCCGGCGTGCGCTTCAAGGCCTGGCAGCCGGCGGCCGGCCTGCATCCGGTTCTGCCCGTCAACACGCCGCTCACCTTCGATATCTACGACACCTGGTCCAGCCGCTCCATCGGCGGTTGCGTTTATCATGTGGCGCATCCGGGCGGACGCAATTACGAGACTTTCCCCGTCAATGGTAACGAGGCGGAGGCCCGCAGGCTTGCGCGGTTCGAACCTTGGGGGCATACGGCTGGCCGTTACGACGTGACGCCAGAACGGGTCTCGCCGGAGTTTCCGCTGACGCTCGACATGCGCCGGCCGATAGGAGTGTGATGTGGCAGTGATCCGGGCGGGCGACCTGAAGGCGCAAAGCGATGCGATTGGCGAGGATCCCATCCTCGGTTATCGCGCGCTGCCCGGCGTTTCCGACGAAATGCTCGACCGCGACGGTGAGATCCGGCCGGTCTGGCAGACCATGATCGATGCGCTCAGTCGCCTGTCGGAGGCCGAACTGCACGAACGCTTTGCCCGCGCCGACCGCTATCTGCGCGATGCCGGCGTGTTCTACCGGGCCTATGGCCCCAAGGGCAGCGGCGAGCGCAGCTGGCCGATTTCGCATGTGCCGGTTCTGATCGACGGCAAGGAGTGGGAAAAGGTTTCTGCCGGCCTTATCCAGCGCGCCGATCTTCTGGAAAAGATCGTCGCCGATATCTACGGCGACAACACGCTGGTGCAGGAAGGTATCCTGCCGCCGGCGCTTGTCGCCAACAACCCGGAATTTTTGCGCCCGCTCGTCGGCGTCAAGCCGGCCAACGGACATTACCTGCATTTCTGTTCCTTCGAGATCGGCCGTGGTCCCGATGGCAACTGGTGGGTGCTGGCCGACCGCACGCAGGCCCCCTCCGGGGCCGGTTTTGCGCTGGAAAACCGCGTGGCCACCACGCGCGCCTTTTCCGACATTTATGGCGAAACCCATGTCCATCGGCTCGCCTCCTTCTTTGGTGCCTTCCGCAATGCGCTGCAGGCGCACAAGAAAAGCCCTGACGATCGCATCGCGGTTCTGACCCCCGGCCCCGCCAACGAGACCTATTTCGAACACGCCTATATCGCCCGTTATCTCGGCTTCATGCTGCTCGAGGGCGAGGACCTGACTGTCGTCAACGACAAGGTGATGGTGCGCACGGTGGCCGGCCTCAAGCCCGTCGGCGTTCTCTGGCGCCGCCTCGATGCCGCCTATGCCGATCCGCTGGAACTGAACCAAAGCTCGCATATCGGCACGCCCGGCATGGTGCAGGCGCTGCGCGCCGGGTCGGTTTCCATCGTCAATGCGCTGGGGTCCGGCATCCTCGAAACCCGCGCGCTTCTAGCCTTCACGCCGACCATCTGTCACCATCTCCTCAACGAAGAATTGATCCTGCCCTCCATCGCCACATGGTGGTGCGGGCAAAAGGCCGAGCGCCAGCACGTGGCCGACAATATCGGCCGCATGGTGATCGGCCCCGCCTATTCGCGCCTGCCCTTCTTTGATGACGGCGGCCAGTCCGTTCTGGGAGCACCCCGCAAGAACGCAAAACAATCGGTCGAGGAATGGCTGGCCACCGAAGGCAGCCAGCTCGTGGGCCAGGAAGTCGTCACCCTCTCCACCACACCGGCCTATGTCGATGGCAAGCTGACGCCGCGGCCGATGTCGCTGCGCGTTTTTGCCGCCCGCACCGAAAACGGCTGGCAGATCATGCCCGGCGGTTTTGCCCGTATCGGCTCCGGCGCAGACGTCGCAGCCATTGCCATGCAGGCGGGCGGCACGGCAGCCGATGTGTGGATCGTCTCCGACAAGCCGGTGGAGCGCCAGACGCTTTTGCCACCGGAGGAAAGTTTTTCGCGCAACATGCCCGGCAGCCTGCCGAGCCGCGCCGCCGACAACCTGTTCTGGCTCGGCCGCTATATCGAGCGGGCGGAAGGGGCGCTGCGCATCCTGCGCGCCTGGCACATGCGCTACGCCGAATCCGCCGATCCCGAGCAGCCGCTGCTGGCCGATGTCGCACGCTATCTCGAAGGCACCGACATGGAGATGGTCAAGGCCGTACCGGAGCCTTTGATCCGCAATATCGACAGCGCCATCTATTCCGCCAGCAACATCCGCGACCGCTTTTCGCCCGACGGCTGGCTGGCGCTGAACGATCTGGCAAAGACCGCACGACGTTTCCATGAGGCCGTGCAGGGTGGTGACGATGCCGCCCATGCGATGACCGTTCTGTTGCGCAAGCTCGCCGGTTTTGCCGGTCTCGTGCATGAAAACATGTACCGATTCACCGGTTGGCGTTTCCTCTCCATCGGCCGTTATCTGGAACGCGGGCTGCACATGACGCGGCTTCTCGGCCACATGTCCGGCCCCGATGCGCCCGATGGATCACTCGATATGCTGCTGGAAATCGGCGACAGCGTGATGACCCATCGCCGCCGCTACAACGTCAACACGGCGCGCCTCACCGTCACCGATCTTCTGGCGCTCGACCCGCTCAACCCCCGCTCGGTGCTGTTCCAGCTGAACGAGATCCGCACGGAAGTGGAGCAATTGCCGCACCCCTTCGGCAACGGGCAGATGTCGGCGCTCGACCGCGAAGCGATGCGCCTGCATTCCGGCCTTGCGGTGATGACGCCCGAGGCCATGAACGAAGACATCTACAAACGGCTGGAGGCGGAGATGGAAAAACTCTCCGATCTCATCGGCCAGACCTATTTTGGATAATCCATGCTTTACGATCTGTCGCTGCACATGGGTTATCGTTACGAGGCGTCCGCATCCGGCGCGCGGCATCTGTTGCGCCTGATGCCGCTGTCGCTCACCGACCGCCAGCGGCTGATCGCCGGTTCACTTACCGTGTCCCCAACCGCCGACGAGCGCACGACATTCACCGATTTCTTCGGCCAGCAGACGACCTCGATCCTGTTTCGCGCGCTGCACGACACGCTGGACATTCGCATGCAGGCGCGCGTGCAGGTGGATAACCTGCCGCTGGTGGCGGATCTTTCGCCGGAACTGCCACATCTGCGCGCCGAGCTTTCCGATCTGCTGTCGGTTGCATCGGGATCGCCCCATCATCTGGCCGGCGCCAGCCCGCTTCTGCCGGATGTGGCGGAAATCGCCGCCTATGCCCGCGAGGGTGTCAAGCCGGGGCAGACGGTGCGCGAGATCGCCATTGCCCTTTGCACGCGCATTCATAAGGATTTCAAATACGATCCGGAGGCAACGACGGTGGACACCACACCGCGCGAGGCATTTCGCCTCAAACGCGGCGTCTGCCAGGATTTCTCCCACATCATGATCGTCGCCCTGCGCAGCCTTGGCATTCCCTCGGGTTATGTCAGCGGTTTTCTGCGCACGCTGCCGCCGCCCGGCAAGGAACGGCTGGAGGGGGCGGACGCCATGCATGCCTGGGTGCGCGTGTGGTGCGGCAAGGCAGCCGGTTATATCGAACTTGACCCGACCAACAATATTGCCGCCAGCAGCGACCATATCGTCGTCGGCTACGGCCGCGATTATTCCGATGTTGCGCCGGTGATTGGCGTGGTCAAGAGCTATGGCAAACACAAGATCGAGCAGGCGGTGGATGTCATCCCTGTGAAGGGTTGAGCCGGCCGGCTCTGAAGTGTCCTCCTCACGTCTCGCGCCAACGGCACTGACAACGATTGCGCATCCTGCAACATGGGCGACGCGGCTCACCTGCTGACTTTTCCGAACGAATGACTGTGATCAATTGCCGGCGCAGACCAGCGCCCGGCTTTTCGTGCCATCGGCGCTTGTCGTTTTTTCTCAGGATGTTGAGGGGTTTCCGGCGCACGGCACGGCGAACACCAAGAACATTGCAGAGGATGATTGCAAGTGCCTGCCAACGATGCATAAACTGTAGTCCGACACCATGGCGGATTGTTCGAACAGAACCGTCCCTCCTCGTTTCAGAAAGCAAAGTTGGGCGATCTCATGAACAACAGCGTTTCCCCGGTCGATATTCCGCAGCCGGCCCCCCGCAGCTCGAACCCGGAGATTATGGCCGAAGAAATCATCGAGCGCCTGACCTACCGCATCGGCAAGGATGCCAAGGTTGCAAAGCCGCACGACTGGTTGACGGCAACGATCCTGGTGGTGCGCGACCGCATCATCGACCGCTGGATGGAATCGACCCGCAAGGTCTATGCGACCGGTGACAAGCGCGTCTATTATCTGTCGCTGGAGTTCCTCATCGGCCGCCTGATGCGCGATGCCGTGAGCAATCTCGGCCTGATGGAAGAAATCACCGATGCGCTGACCTCGCTCGGCGTCGATATCAACGTGATTTCCGGCCTTGAGCCCGATGCAGCGCTCGGCAATGGCGGTCTCGGTCGTCTGGCGGCCTGTTTCATGGAAAGCATGGCCACCGTCGAAATTCCCGCTTACGGCTACGGCATTCGTTATGTCCACGGCCTGTTTCGCCAGCAGATGGCTGACGGCTGGCAGGTGGAACTGCCGGAAACCTGGCTTGCCCACGGCAACCCCTGGGAATTCGAGCGCCGCGAAAGCTCCTACGAGATCGGTTACGGCGGATCGGTGGAAAGCGTCGGCGGTTACGACGATGTGCCCCGTTATGTCTGGAAGCCGGCCGAGCGTGTGATCGCCATGGCCTATGATACGCCGATCGTCGGCTGGCGCGGCAAACGCGTCAACACGCTGCGCCTCTGGTCGGCGCAGCCGATCGACCCGATCCTGCTCGACGCCTTTAATGCCGGTGACCACATCGGGGCGCTGCGCGAAAGCAACAAGGCCGAAGCGCTGACCCGCGTGCTTTATCCGGCAGACGCCAATCCGGCGGGCCAGGAACTGCGCCTGCGCCAGGAATATTTTTTCTCGTCGGCGTCACTGCAGGACATCCTGCGCCGCCACCTGCAGCAATATCCCGATTTCACCAACCTGCACGACAAGGTGGCGATCCAGCTCAACGACACCCACCCGGCCATTTCGATTGCCGAACTCATCCGCCTTCTGGTCGACGTGCATGGCATGGACATGGAAGAGGCCTGGGACATTACCCGCCAGACCTTCTCCTACACCAATCACACGCTGTTGCCCGAAGCGCTGGAAAGCTGGCCGGTGCCGCTGTTCGAGCGCCTTTTGCCGCGCCTGATGCAGATCGTTTATGCGATCAACACCAAGATCCTGCTCGATGCGCGCAAGGGCAAGAAGTTCAGCGATGGACAGATCCGCTCGATCTCGCTGATCGACGAAAACGGCGACCGGCGCGTGCGCATGGGTAACCTTGCCTTTGTTGGCTCGCACTCCATCAACGGCGTCTCGGCGCTGCACACCGAACTGATGAAGGAAACGGTGTTTGCCGACCTTCATGCGCTTTACCCGGCGCGCATCAACAACAAGACCAACGGCATTACGCCGCGCCGCTGGCTGATGCAGTGCAATCCCGGCCTGACAGGCCTCATCCGCGAGACGATCGGCGACAGTTTCGAGGATGACACCGACGCGCTGAAGGCGCTCGATGCCTTTGCCGATGACAAGACTTTCCAGGAAAAGTTCGCCGCCGTGAAGCGGGCAAACAAGGTGAAGCTTGCCAACCTCGTCGGCAGCCGCATGGGCATACGGCTTGATCCTTCGGCCATGTTCGACATCCAGATCAAGCGCATCCACGAATACAAGCGCCAGCTCCTCAATATCGTGGAAGCCGTGGCGCTCTACGACCAGATCCGCTCGCATCCGGAACTCGACTGGGTGCCGCGTGTCAAACTGTTCGCCGGCAAGGCGGCGCCGAGCTATCACAACGCCAAGCTGATCATCAAGCTCGCCAATGACGTGGCCCGCGTGATCAACAACGATCCGGCCGTGCGCGGCCTGTTGAAGGTCGTGTTCATCCCGAACTACAACGTCACGCTGGCTGAAACCATCGTTCCGGCAGCCGATCTCTCCGAACAGATCTCGACGGCGGGCATGGAAGCGTCCGGCACCGGCAACATGAAGTTTGCGCTGAACGGCGCACTCACCATCGGCACGCTGGATGGTGCAAACGTCGAAATGCGCGACCATGTTGGGGCGGAAAACATCGTGATCTTCGGCATGACGGCCGAGGAAGTGTCGCGCGTGCGCAACGAAGGGTATGATCCCCGCGCCATCATCGAAGGCTCGCGCGAACTGTCGCAGGCACTGGCGGCGATTGCCTCCGGCGTATTTTCGCCCGACGACCGCTCGCGTTTTGCCGAACTGATCGACGGCATCTACACCAGCGACTGGTTCCTTGTGGCGGGTGATTTCGACGCCTATGCCAACGCGCAGCGCGAGGTAGACCAGATCTGGGCCGACCCGACGTCCTGGTACGGCAAGACGATCCGCAACACCGCACGCATGGGCTGGTTCTCCTCCGACCGCACCATCCGCCAGTATGCGACGGAGATCTGGAGAGCCTGATGAACCAGACGCCCACACAGCTCGGCAAGGATGCACCAGTCAGTATTGAACTTTCCCTTCCCGAGATCGAGGCGATCATCCGCGGTTCACACGGCAATCCCTTCGCAGTTCTCGGCACCCACAAAGCCGGCAGCGGGGTTATTGCCCGCTGTTTCATTCCCGGCGCGGAAGCCGTCACCGCGCTTTCGCTCGATGGAACCGAGATTGGCGAACTGACACTGCGCCACGCCGACGGTTTTTTCGAAGGCGTGGTGTCGCTTGCCGCACCCCGCGCCATCCGTTACCGCGCAAGGCGTGGTGACGTGGAATGGGCGCTCACCGACCCCTACAGTTTTGGCCCGGTGCTCGGGCCGATGGATGACTATTTCCTGCGCGAGGGGTCGCATCTGCGGCTGTTCGACAAGATGGGCGCGCATCCGCTAAAACATGAGGGCGTGGACGGGTTCCACTTTGCCGTCTGGGCGCCCAATGCGGCACGCGTTTCGGTGGTCGGCGATTTCAACGCCTGGGACGGGCGCCGTCACGTGATGCGGTTGCGCGTCGATACCGGCATCTGGGAAATCTTTGCGCCGGATGTGCGCCCCGGCGCCACCTACAAGTTCGAAATCGTCGGCAAAACCGGCGAAGTGCTGCCGCTGAAGGCCGATCCTTATGCGCGCCGTGCCGAGCTTCGCCCGCAAACCGCCTCCGTCGCCACGCCGGAACTGGTGCAGAAATGGGAGGATGCTGCCCACCGCGAGTTCTGGGCCAAGGCCGATCATCGCCGCCAGCCGATTTCCATCTATGAAGTGCATGCCGGATCGTGGAAACGCCGCGCTGACGGCACCTTCATGAGCTGGGACGAACTGGCAACCGACCTCATCCCTTACGTGGTCGACATGGGCTTTACCCATATCGAATTCCTGCCCATCACCGAACACCCCTATGATCCGTCCTGGGGTTACCAAACGACCGGGCTTTATGCCCCGAGCGCTCGGTTCGGAGAGCCGGAAGGTTTTGCCCGCTTCGTCAACGGCTGCCACAAGGTCGGCGTCGGCGTGATCCTCGACTGGGTTCCGGCGCATTTCCCGACCGATGCCCACGGGCTTCGCGAGTTTGACGGCACCGCCCTTTACGAACATGCCGATCCGCGCCAGGGTTTTCACCCGGACTGGAATACGGCGATCTACAATTTCGGTCGGCTGGAAGTGCTCGCCTACCTCGTCAACAATGCGCTCTACTGGTCGGAGAAATTCCACCTCGACGGGCTGCGTGTGGATGCGGTCGCCTCGATGCTTTACCTTGATTATTCGCGCAAGGATGGCGAGTGGGTGCCCAACGAATATGGCGGGCGCGAAAACCTCGAGACGGTGCGTTTCCTCCAGAAGCTCAATACCGTGAGCTACTCCACCCATCCTGGTGTCATGACCATTGCCGAGGAAAGCACGTCCTGGCCAAAGGTGTCGCATCCGGTGCATGAAGGCGGGCTCGGCTTCGGCTTCAAGTGGAACATGGGCTTCATGCATGACACGCTGAGCTACCTGAAACGGGAGCCGGTGCATCGCAAGCACCACCATAACGAACTGACCTTCGGCCTGCTCTACGGCTTTTCGGAAAACTTCGTGCTGCCGCTCAGCCACGATGAGGTGGTCCACGGCAAGGGTTCGCTGATTGCCAAGATGGCCGGTGACGACTGGCAGAAGTTTGCCAGTCTGCGCGCCTATTATGGTTTCATGTGGGGTTATCCCGGTAAGAAGCTCTTGTTCATGGGGCAGGAATTTGCCCAGTGGAGCGAATGGAGCGAGGCGCGGTCGCTCGACTGGAACCTTCTGCATTACAACCCGCACGAGGGCATGCGCCGGCTGGTGCGCGATCTCAACTTCACCTACCGCTCCAAGAAGGCGCTGCACCAGCGCGACTGCGAACCGGAAGGCTTCGAGTGGCTGATTGCCGACGATTCGGAAAACTCTGTTTATGCGTGGCTGCGCAAGGCGCCGGGTGAAAAGCCGGTGGCTGTCATCACCAACTTCACCCCGGTCCTGCGTGAGAACTACCGCGTGCCGCTGCCGAGCGCCGGCCGGTGGCGCGAGGTTTTAAACACGGATGCGGAAATCTACGGCGGCAGCGGCAAGGGCAATGGCGGCAGGGTGCAGGCGGTGTCTGCCGGCGGCGTCATCCATGCGGAAGTCACATTGCCGCCGCTTGCCACCATCATGCTGGAACCGGAAATCTGAGCACCAAAAACTATAGGGAGGGATATCAATGACAACAAAACGAGTACAGCCGCTGGCACGCGATGCCATGGCCTATGTGTTGGCCGGCGGCCGGGGGAGCCGCCTGAAGGAACTGACAGACCGGCGCGCCAAGCCTGCCGTCTATTTTGGCGGCAAGGCCCGCATCATCGATTTTGCCCTCTCCAACGCCCTGAATTCCGGTATCCGCCGCATTGGCGTTGCCACGCAGTACAAGGCCCATTCGCTGATCCGCCACCTGCAGCGCGGCTGGGACTTTTTTCGCCCGGAACGTAACGAAAGCTTTGACATCCTGCCGGCCTCCCAGCGCGTTTCCGAAACGCAGTGGTATGAAGGCACGGCCGATGCGGTGTTCCAGAACATCGACATTATCGAGCCCTATAACCCGGAATACATGGTGATCCTCGCCGGTGACCACATCTACAAGATGGACTACGAGCTGATGCTGCAGCAGCACGTGGATTCCGGCGCCGACGTGACGATCGGATGCCTGGAAGTGCCGCGCATGGAAGCAACCGGCTTCGGCGTCATGCATGTGGATGACAAGGACCGGATCATCGCCTTCGTGGAAAAGCCGGCAGATCCGCCGGGCATGCCCGACAAGCCGGATTTTGCGCTGGCCTCCATGGGCATCTACGTCTTCCACACGAAATTCCTGATGGAATGCCTGCGCCGCGATGCGGCCGACCCCAATTCCAGCCGCGATTTCGGCAAGGACATCATTCCGTGGATTGTGGCGAACGGCAAGGCGGTGGCGCATCGCTTCAACGAATCCTGCGTGCGTTCGGATTTCGAAAAGCAGGCCTACTGGCGCGATGTGGGCACGATCGACGCCTACTGGCAGGCCAATATCGACCTGACCGGCATCGTTCCCGAGCTTGATATCTACGACAAGTCCTGGCCGATTTGGACCTATGCGGAGATCACCCCGCCAGCCAAATTTGTCCATGACGACGAAAACCGTCGCGGCTCGGCCGTCTCCTCCGTTGTTTCAGGCGATTGCATCATTTCCGGCTGCTCGCTTTACAACTCCCTGCTGTTTACCGGGGTCCGGGCCAATTCCTATTCGCGCCTGGAGGGAGCGGTCATCCTGCCGAATGTGCGCATCGGCCGTCATGCCCAGCTTCGCAATGTCGTCATCGATGCCGGTGTAACCATTCCCGAAGGACTGGTGGTCGGTGAAGATGCGGACATCGATGCAAAGCGCTTCCGCCGCAGCGAAAATGGCATCTGCCTGATCACGCAGGCGATGATCGACAAGCTGGACCTCTAGGGCGGATCACGGAGACACGATGAAGGTTCTTTCGGTTGCTTCCGAAATTTTTCCGCTGGTCAAAACCGGGGGGCTCGCCGACGTGGCGGGCGCCCTGCCGCTTGCGCTGAAGGCGCAAGGAGTGGAGACGAAAACGCTGGTGCCGGGTTATCCGGCCGTGATGGCAGCGATTGGCACCGCGCAATCCATTCTGCGGTTCGAGGACCTTATGGGATCGCCTGCCGACGTGCTGAAAGCCAGTGTCGGCGGGCTCGACCTGCTGGTTCTTGAGGCGCCTGCCCTTTTCGATCGACCGGGCGGGCCCTATCTCGGCACCGATGGCAAGGATTATCCCGACAACTGGCGCCGCTTTGCGGCCCTTTCCAAGGCAGGCGCCGAGATTGCCGGCGGCGCCCTTGCCGGCTGGCAGCCGGATCTGGTGCATGTGCATGACTGGCAGACCGGGCTTTTGCCCGCCTACATGCTGTACGGCGAGAAGCCGGCTATCCCCAGCGTGATGACCATTCACAACATCGCGTTTCAGGGCAATTTTTCCGCCGCCATCTTCCCCGAGCTTGGGTTGCCGGCCCATGCGCTTGCCATGGAAGGCGTCGAATATTACGGCATGGTCGGTTATCTGAAGGCTGGCCTCCAGACCGCGTGGGCCATCAGCACCGTCAGCCCCTCCTATGCCGAGGAGATCCTGACGCCCGAATTCGGCATGGGCCTGGAGGGCCTGCTCAACCGGCGCACGCTCGACCTGCACGGCATCGTCAACGGCATCGACACGGATGTGTGGAACCCTGCCGTCGATCCTCTGATCGAGCGCGATTATTCGGCCGCCGACACCTCGGCAAGGCGTGCCAACAAGCGGGCGATGGAGGCGCAGTTCGGCCTTGATCAGGATGACGCGCCGCTGTTTTGCGTCATCTCGCGTCTCACCTGGCAAAAGGGCATGGATCTGGTGGCGGACGCCGTCGATGATCTGGTGGCGCTTGGTGGCAAACTTGCCGTGCTCGGCTCCGGCGACGAGGCGCTGGTCGCTGCCCTTCGCGACGCCGCCGCGCGCCATCCGGGCCGGGTTGCCATCACCGTTGGCTATAACGAACCGCTGTCGCACCTGATGCAGGCCGGTTCCGACGCCATTCTCATTCCCTCGCGCTTCGAGCCCTGTGGCCTCACCCAGCTTTACGGCCTGCGTTATGGCTGCGTGCCCGTTGTATCGCGCACCGGCGGCTTGAACGATACCGTCATCGACGCCAATCCGGCAGCGCTTGCCAGTGGCAGCGCCACCGGTATCTCCTTCGGCCCCGTCACGCTCGACGGGTTGAAGCGCGCCATCCGCCGCAGCATCCGGCTTTACCGGGAGCCCGACACCTGGGCCTCCCTCCAGACACAAGGCATGGCCAGCGATGTCTCCTGGGACAAGAGCGCTGCCCTTTACGCCAAACTGTATTCCAGTCTTCTACCGAAAGGTTCGCATTGATGATCAAGACCGTTTCCACCACGCCCTATCAGGACCAGAAGCCCGGCACGTCGGGCCTTCGCAAAAAGGTTCCGGTTTTCGCCCAGGAAAACTATGCCGAAAACTTCATCCAGTCGATTTTCGACAGCCTGGAAGGTTTTGAGGGCAAGACGCTGGTGATCGGCGGCGACGGCCGATATTATAACCGCGAAGTCATCCAGAAGGCGCTGAAAATGGCCGCCGCCGCGGGCTTCGGCAAGGTTATGGTCGGCCAGGGCGGCATCCTGTCGACGCCGGCGGCCTCCCACGTCATCCGCAAATACGGCGCCTTCGGCGGCATCGTTTTGTCGGCCAGCCACAATCCCGGCGGCCCCACCGAAGATTTCGGCATCAAGTACAATATCGGCAATGGCGGACCGGCCCCGGAAAAGATCACCGATGCGATCTTTGCCCGCACCAAGGTCATCGACAGCTACAAGACCGTTGATGTCGCCGATATCGACCTCGATACGGTCGGCAGCTTCGATCTCGCCGGCATAGTCGTCGAGGTGATCGATCCCGTGACCGATTACGCCGACCTCATGGAAACGCTGTTCGATTTTGCCGCCATCCGCGACCTCATCGGCTCCGGCTTCCGCGTCGTCATCGATTCGATGAGTGCCGTCACCGGCCCCTATGCCGTCGAAATCCTCGAAAAGCGCCTGGGCGCGGCCAAGGGCTCGGTGCGCAATGAAATTCCGCTGCCGGATTTCGGCCACCACCACCCGGACCCGAACCTCGTTCACGCCAAGGAACTTTATGACGACGTGATGAGCGCCGAAGGCCCCGATTTCGGCGCCGCTTCCGAGGGTGACGGCGACCGCAACATGGTGGTCGGCAAGGGCATGTTCGTGACGCCTTCCGACAGCCTTGCCGTGATTGCGGCCAACGCCACCTGCGCGCCCGGCTACAAGGCTGGCATTGCCGGCATCGCCCGCTCGATGCCCACAAGTGCGGCGTCTGACCGCGTGGCGGAAAAGCTCGGCATCGGCATGTATGAAACGCCGACCGGCTGGAAATATTTTGGCAACCTGATGGATGCCGGCAAGGTGACCGTCTGCGGCGAGGAAAGCTTCGGCACCGGATCAAGCCATGTGCGCGAAAAGGACGGCCTCTGGGCCGTGCTGTTCTGGCTGAACATCGTTGCCGCCCGCAAGGAGAGCGTCAAACAGATCGTGGAAAGCCATTGGGCGGAATACGGCCGCAACTATTATTCGCGTCATGACTATGAAGAAGTGGATACCGACGCCGCAAACGGCCTCGTTGCCAACCTTCGCGACAAACTGGCAAGCCTGCCCGGCACGACGTTCGGCGCACTCACCGTCGAAAGCGCCGACGACTTTGCCTATCTCGATCCGGTCGATGGCTCGGTGTCGAAGAACCAGGGCATCCGCATCCTGTTTGAAGGCGGCAGCCGCATCGTCTTCCGCCTGTCGGGCACCGGCACGTCAGGCGCCACGCTTCGTCTTTACGTGGAACGTTACGAGCCGGACGCCGCGCGTCACGGCATCGAGACGCAGGAAGCGCTTGCCGACCTTATCGCAGTTGCCGATGAGATCGCCGAGATCAAGACCCGCACCGGCCGCGACGCGCCGACCGTGATCACCTGATCCAGTGCTCGTGCTTCCCTTTGCCTGAAGCGAAGGGAAGCACTCAGCCTTCGGCAATCTCCGGCTCCACCAGAAGTGCCAGCTGCCCCAAAGATTCCGGCCAGCCGAGATAACAGGCGGATTCCGGGATCATATCGGGAATGCCGGCCTGGGTGATGTGAACTTCCGTGCCCAGCGTGAGCGGTTTGAACTCGACGGTGGTGATCATCTCGCCGGGAAGCGAAGGATCGTCAAACTGGTCGGTATAGCTGATCTTGCGGTCGGCGATGATTTCCAGATAGGTTCCGCCGAAGGAATGGCTTTGCCGGCTCGAAAAGTTGGTGAAGGACATGCGGAATTTGCCGCCCACCACCGGATTGCACTCATGCATATGGGCGGTGAACCCGTGCGGCGGGTTCCATTTCACCATGGCATCCGCATCGGTAAAGGCACGAAAGACACGTTCGACCGGGGCTTTGAAAACACGGTGCAGGCGAATGGTGAAGGGCATGGCTTTTCCTCCTCGTTAAGCGCCACAGGCTATGGTTGGAAAAGCCAGGGCGCAAGCGCCACATTTTTCTGCCGGGCGGTATCTTTTTGAGGGCACCGTTTGAAACCAAAGCCGGAGTGTTCATGACCCATCGCCCGCTCGGCGCCGTCCCGCAGGATGACGGCATCCGGTTTTCCGTATTCTCCGCCCATGCGCAAAAAATCGACCTCTGCCTGTTCGACGGCGAGCGGGAAACGACACGCCTGCCGCTTTCGCCGGATGGTGAAGGCCTGTTCAGCCTTCATTTGGCGGGTATCGAGCCGGGCACGTGCTACGGTTTTCGCGCCGACGGCGTCTACGATCCTGACCGCGGCCTGTGGTTTGATCCCTCCAAGCTTTTGACCGATCCTTACGCGACGGAGTTGGATCGCCCGTACCGGCACGATCCCCGCCTTTCGCAATTTGGCGTCGATACCGCATCACTGATGCCGAAGACCGTGGTGCGGCCACACGCCCCGGTTCAACGCGAAAAGCCACGCTTTCAGCCGGGCGGCCTAATCTATGAAGTGGCTGTACGTCCCTTCACCATGCTCCACCCGGATGTGCCAGAAAACCAGCGCGGCACGGTGGCAGCGCTTGCCCACCCCGCCGTCATCGCTCATTTGAAACGTATCGGCGTCGATGCGGTGGAACTGATGCCGATCACCGCCTGGATTGATGAACGGCACTTGCCCGCACTCGGTCTCACCAACGGTTGGGGCTATAATCCCGTCGCCTTCATGGCGCTCGATCCGCGCCTTGTGCCGGGAGGCATTGTGGAGCTTGCGGCAACCATCAAAACCCTGCACGACAACGGCATCGGCGTCATCCTCGATCTCGTCTTCAACCATACCGGCGAAAGCGACCGGTTCGGTGCGACGCTGTCGCTGCGCGGGCTCGATAATCTCACCTACTACCATCACATGCCCGGCGATCCCGGCGTTCTCGTCAACGACACCGGCACCGGCAACACGGTTGCCTGCGATCATCCGGTGGTGCGCCAGCTGATTGTCGATACGCTGCGTCATTTCGTGATCCATGCGGGCATAGATGGATTCCGCTTCGATCTCGCGACCATTCTCGGGCGCAGCATGCAGGGCTTTTCCCGCGACAGCGAAACCTTGGCCGCCATCCTTCACGACGAGGTGCTGGCGGATCGGGTTATGATTGCTGAACCCTGGGATATCGGCCCCGGAGGGTACCAACTTGGCCAGTTTCCAGCCCCCTTCCTCGAGTGGAACGACCGGGCACGCGATGACATCAGATGTTTCTGGCGCGGCGATCCGGGCAAGACCGGAACGCTCGCCTCTGCCCTTGCCGGCTCCTCGCAGCTGTTTTCAGCTCATGGGCAGACGGCAACCCGCAGCGTGAATTTTCTCGCCGCCCATGACGGGTTCACGCTGATGGATCTCGTGTCTCACGCGCACAAGCACAATGAGGCGAACGGCGAGGACAACCGCGACGGCCACAACGAAAACCACTCCTGGAACAATGGCGTGGAGGGTGAAAGCAATGATCGTAGCGTACAGGACGCGCGGCGGGGCGATATAAAAGCCCTGCTGGCCACGCTCTTTGCCACACGCGGCACCATCATGCTGACCGCCGGCGACGAAGGCGGGCGCTCGCAAAAAGGCAACAACAATGCCTATGCGCAGGACAATGCCCTGACCTGGCTGAATTGGTCCTTACTCGATGACACACTGGTGACACATACGGCGCAGCTTTCAGCGATGCGCCGGCGATTTTCCGTGTTTTCTGAAACCGGTTTCTTCAAGGGGGATACCGGCGATATTGCCTGGCTGAACGCGCTCGGGCAACCCATGACCATTGCCGATTGGGAACCGCCGGACTGTGCGCAGTTGACGATGGTTCTGAAAACGCACGACCGGCAGGCTGGCGGCGAAACATATCTGGCCGTGCTGTTCAACCGTGGGGGGGCGCCCCTCAAGGTTAGCCTTCCCGACGGCGAGTGGCAGGATCTTGTCACGGGCGACAGATTCTCTCAGCCCGAATTGCCGCCCCGCAGCGTGGTCTGGGCAAGCAGATGCTGATGTGTGCACTGCACCCTATCGAAGCCTTCGATTTGCTGTAAGACTTTCCCGCAGGTTCATCAACGACAGGAAATGCCATGCCGCGCGAGATTTCGCTGAGCGATGTGAAGGATCTGGTCGGACAGGAAATCGGTGTCTCCGACTGGATCACCGTGGACCAGACGATGATCGATACTTTTGCCGATGCCACTCATGACCACCAGTTCATCCATACCGACCCGGAGCGAGCGGCGGCCGAAAGCCCGTTTGGCGGCACGATCGCCCACGGTTTCCTGACGCTCTCGCTGCTGTCGGCCATGAACTATTCCGCCGTGCCCACGATCCGTGAACAGACGATGGGGCTCAATTACGGGTTTGACAAGATCCGCTTCGGCTCGCCGGTGCGCGCCGGACGGCGGGTGCGCGGGCATTTCACGCTGACCGAGGCCCGCTTTCGCGGCGCCCACATGCTGATGGTCACCTATGACGTGACGGTGGAGATCGAAGAGGAAAAGAAGCCGGCACTTTCCGCCTCCTGGACCACCATTATCCAGTTCGATCCGAAGGATCGGCCCGATTCGTGAGATGGTGCGCACCGGGCGCAGACATCTGCCGGGATGCACATTGTCGCCGATAAGGGCGCTCCGCCAGAAGGCTGGCGGCAATTGACGCCCGCAGGGATGATAAACATACACGCCGATGAAAATTATTTCTTATACTAAGGTCGAATGCAGCCCATAAAAAGCAACGACATTTTTCCCGTAAGCCACTGGGGCATATCGGAATTATACCGAAAATCCAATATTTGCCTGCCTTTCGTCAATTAACTATCACTAAAACACATAATACGCATCCTCCCCCGGGACAAATGCTTGGGGACGATACACATGCAATTTCGATCACTGAAAATGAAAATCGCCGTTCTTTCCGGCTTCTGCGTCCTCTCGGCGGTGGGCGGGTTATTGGGTTACGGCATTCTGGCGGCCTCCAGCAACCAGCACTATGTCAGCGAAAATCTTTCGAAGCTGACACAGGAAATGACGATCAAGAGCTTGAGCACGATCGCTTCCACGCAGGCCGGAACAATCCAGGGAACGCTGAACGAGGCCTTCGATGCGGCGCGCAACACCGCCCGCAGCTTTGAGGCAATGGCCGGCAATACAGCCATTCCGACCGCCGAGCGGCGTGCGCAGTTCAACGCGGTCCTCCTGAACCTCCTCAAGGACAATCCGCAGTTTAACGGCACCTATAGCGCCTGGGAGCCGAATGCGCTGGACGGGCAGGATGACACCTACCGCAACAATGCCAAGGTCGGATCCGATGCGACCGGCCGTTTCCTGCCCTACTGGACCCGCGGCGCCGATGGCAAGATCGCCATCCAACCGCTGGTGGAATATGACAGCGCCGATCTTCACCCCAATGGCGTCATAAAGGGCGGCTGGTATCTCGGCCCTCAAAGCGGCAAGGGCGAGAGCATTCTCGATCCGCTGCCCTATATCGTGCAGGGCAAGAACGTCTTTCTCGCCACCATGTCCGTGCCCTTAACCGTCAATGGCAAATTTGCCGGCGTTGCCGGCGCTGATTTCGACCTGTCTTTCGTCCAGCGCCTGGCAGGCGAGGTCAAAGCCGGCCTGTTTGATGGAAAAGCCTCGGTCAGTATCATCAGCTACAAGGGCCTCGTGGTCGCCTCCAGCGAGCGGCCGGACCTGGTCGGCGCGTCCGTTGAAAAGCTCGATCCGTCGCTGAAGGACCTGCTGCCGACCATTCAGGCCGGAAAGCCGGATGCAGCAGAAAGCAACCGGACCTTCCGGGCGCTGGCGCCGATCAAGCTTGGCCGAACAACAACGCCATGGTCCGTCCTCATTCAGGTGCCGGCGGATGTGGCGCTTGCCCAGGCAACCGCACTCGACACGGCTCTTGCAGGCCGCAACACGACCGCCGCCTGGACGCAGACGGCCGTCGGTCTTGCCGTGCTTCTCGCCGGCATTGCCGCCATGTGGCTGGTGTCGCGCTCCATCTCGCAGCCGATTGCCGCCATGACCAGCGCCATGAAGCGACTGGCCGACGGGGAGTTTCAAGTCGATGTACCTGGAACCGGCCGCCCGGATGAGATCGGCAGCATGGCCGAGGCCGTGCAGGTCTTCAAGGAAAATGGCCTGAAAGCCAAAAGACTGGAAGAGGAGGCCGATCATAACCGCCATCTGAGCGAAGAGGAGCGCAACCGCGCGGCAGCTTCCGATCGCAGGCGTTCCGACGAAATGCAGCACGCGACCACCAGTCTGGCCCATGGTCTGAAGCAGATTGCCGCCGGTGACCTGACCTTCAGTTTCCGCGACCCCTTCGCCAGCGATTTCGAGGGGCTACGCAGCGACTTCAACGCCGCCGTGGAGCAGCTACGCGACGCGATGAACTCTGTTGCCGTCACGACAGCGGCCATCGACAGCGGTTCGCGAGAACTGAGCCAGGGCGCCAACGACCTGTCACGGCGGACCGAACAGCAGGCCGCAGCACTTGAAGAAACCGCCGCAGCGCTGGACGAGATCACCGTCAACGTGACCAATTCCAGCAAACGCACGCAAGAGGCGCGTGGCGTCGCCCTGCAGGCAACCAGTGCCGCCACGAAATCTGCCGAGGTGGTTTCTCAAGCGGAACTTGCCATGACGAAGATCGAGGAATCGTCACAGCAGATCTCCAACATCATCGGCGTCATCGACGAAATCTCTTTCCAGACCAACCTGCTTGCCCTCAACGCGGGCGTTGAGGCCGCCCGCGCCGGGGAAGCCGGCAAGGGATTTGCCGTGGTGGCGCAGGAGGTTCGCGAACTGGCTCAGCGTGCGGCAAACGCAGCACGCGAGATCAAGGGGCTCATCCAGAACTCCTCCAGCGAGGTGGAGAATGGCGTCCACCTGGTGCGCAATGCCGGCGGTGCGCTGAAGACGATCAGCGGCTTCATCGTGGAAATCAACGGCCACATGGATTCCATCGCGACCTCATCGCGGGAGCAGTCCACCGGTCTGATGGAGGTCAACTCGGCCGTCAATTCCATGGACCAGACCACCCAGCAGAACGCCGCGATGGTGGAGCAATCGACAGCGGCCTCCTCGGCACTTGCCCTGGAAGCGGCAAAACTGCGCGACCTTGTGGAACAGTTCCAGCTGGACAATGGCGCAGGCGCTGCCCGCGCCCTGCGCGATGTCTCACGCTCCATGGCGGCCGGCACAAGCCAGGCCTCGTCGCCCCGGCCGGTACGCCGCATGGCCACAGCAGGCGGTGCAGCCACCAAGGAATGGTCGGATTTCTGACCCAAACAAAAAGGCGCCGCCCGGATGTTTCGGGCGGCGCCTCTATGTCTTGTAAACGGAGACGAAAAATCAGATCGCCGCATCTTCCGCAGCTTCGGCAAGCAGGCCGAAGGCGTAATCGGAGAAGGACCGCCAGAACTCCATGCGGAATTCTGTTTCGCCGGTGCGCAACACCACCACCTCGATCTTTCCAAACAGCGTGCGGGCGCAGGCGCCAACGGGAAAGGCCTTCCGCGACAGGTCGAGCGGGCATCCGCCGTTCAGCGTTTTTGAAGCACCGGGGCCGGAGATGACAACTGCCGTGTTGCGGTGGGAGACATCGGTTGCCGCATGGAGCGCGCCCGATGTTTCAAGCGCGGCCATCAGGCCGCCCTCACCCTCATCAATCACCAGCCATTCGTCGGGGCCGAGCCAAAGCGCCGTGCGCTGGCCTGCGGACGCGGAGGTTTTCGCGCTGGTGGGAAGCGGGAGGCCGAGGGCTGCCGAAAGGGCTGCCACATCTTCCGGCCGGGCGCGCAGCGACACCCGCTGCGCGGGGGCGGCCGGCGTAAGGCTTGCGACGGAGGAGCCGCCGTGGAAGCCGGAAAGCGGCAGGGTGCGGGTGGCAAACTCAACCATGGATGCGGCCTCCGTCCTTGTCGAAGAACACCATGTCGGTGACTTCGACGGCAATCGTCTTGTCCTTCATCGGCACGTAGAGCGTCTCGCCCATCTTCGCGCGACCGCCGGCCACCAGGGCAATGGCGATGGAACGGCCGAGATTTTCAGACCAATAGGCCGATGTGACATGGCCGAGCATGGTCATCGGTTTGGGCTGGTTCGGATCGGCAACGATCTGCCCGCCCTCTTCCAGCACCTCGGTCGGATCCTTTGTCAGGAGGCCGACCAGTTGCTTGCGGTTATCGCGGATGAGATCAGGGCGTTTTAGCCCACGAATGCCCACGAAATCCGGCTTCTTCTTCGATACCGCCCAGCCATACCCGGCATCATCAGGCGTGACCGTGCCATCCGTATCCTGGCCGACGATGAGATAACCCTTTTCGGCGCGCAGCACGTGCATGGTCTCGGTGCCGTAAAGGCAGGCGCCGAGCGCTTGCCCGCGTTCCCAGATCGCCTTCCAGACAGACGCACCGTAATCGGCGGGCACGTTGATTTCAAAACCGATCTCGCCGGTGAACGACACGCGGAAGAGGCGTGCAGGCACGCCCATGACCGTGCATTCGGCCACGCTCATGTGCGGGAAGGCCTCGGTTGACAGGTCCAGCCCTTCGACCAGCGGCGCGATGATGTCTCGCGCTTTCGGGCCTTGAACGGCAATCACCGCCCACTGTTCAGTGGTCGATGTCAGCCAGACCTTGAGATCCGGAAACTCCGTCTGCAGATAGTCTTCCATATGGGCGAGCACGCGCGGTGCGCCACCCGTTGTCGTCGTCACATGGAAACGGTCTTCCGCAAGGCGCCCGACGACACCGTCGTCATAGATGAAACCGTCTTCGCGGGTCATGATGCCATAACGGCATTTGCCGGGCTTCAGCGTATCCCAGGCATTGGTGTAGAGAAGATTGAGGAATTTGGCCGCATCGGGGCCAACGACCTCGATCTTGCCAAGCGTCGAGGCATCGAAAATGCCCGCCGTCTCGCGTGCCGTGCGGCATTCGCGATTGACGGCCTGGTGCATGTCTTCACCGCGACGGGGAAAATACCAGGCGCGTTTCCAGTTGCCGACATCCTCGAACTCGGCGCCTTCCTTCACCAACTCGCCATGCAGCGGCGTCTTGCGGGCGGGATCGAACAGATCTCCGCGCGAATGCGCAATCAGCGTGCCGTAGCTCACGGGCGTATAGGGCGCACGGAAAGTGGTGAGGCCGACCTGCGGGATCTCCTTGCCCAAGACTTCGGCGGCAATCGCCAGACCGTGCATGTTGGACAGCTTGCCCTGATCGGACGCCATGCCATTCGTGGTGAATCGCTTGATATGCTCGATGGAATGCATGCCTTCGCGCACGGCAAGGCGAATGTCCTTGGCCGTCACGTCGTGCTGGAAGTCGACGAAGGCTTTGACCACCGTGTCCTTGCCGGCCCCCTCGGCGGCACCGATCATGCCGCCGGTCCAGCCATAGGCAGAACTGCCGGAGACGGACAGTGTCCCGCCGCCGGCAGCCGCCGCCTCGGCAAGCAGGGCCGAGAGATCGTCGGTGCCGTTGCAGGCGCCGATGGAAACACCCTGCTGCACATGAATATCGGGCAGGAAGCGGTCATTGGCCTTGTCGAACTTCAGCTTGCCGCGCGATTGCGAGAAGAGATGCACGGAAGGTGTCCAGCCGCCGGACATCAACAGCGCATCAATGGCGATGCGGCGCTTGGCATCACCGCCATTGGGCGAGACGGTCATGGAGGAGACGCGCAGACGCCCGCTTGTATCCAGCACGCAATGGCCCGTCAGAACCTCGATGCCGAGCGCACGGGCCGCAGACACCACGGCCTCGCCGGGATTGGCGCGGCAATCCACGATGGCGGCAATCTCGACGCCCGCGTGTTTGAGGTCGATGGCCGCCTCATAGGCGCTGTCATGGGCGGTGTAGACACCGATCTTTTCACCGACGGCCACACCATAATGGTTGAGATAGGTGCGCGCCGCAGAGGCGAGCATGATGCCGGGGCGGTCATTGTTGGCAAACACCATGTGGCGTTCGATGGCACCGGTCGCCATGATCACCTTTTTCGCCCGCACCTGCCACAGCCGCTCGCGCGGGAGGTTTTTGCCGGGGCGCGGCAGATGGTCGGTGACGCGCTCGGCAAGGCCGATGAAATTGTGGGTGTAATAACCGAAGGCCGTGGTGCGGGTGAGCACCGTGACGTTCGCCATGGCTTTCAGCCGGCCCAGCACGTCCTGCGCCCAGTCATAACCGGGCTTGCCGTCAATCATCGTGGAGGTATCAAACAGCAGCGCGCCGCCGACATCGGCACGCTCGTCGACGAGGATCACCTCGGCGCCGGTTTCAGCTGCAGAAAGTGCTGCCGTCAGACCGGCAACACCGGCACCGGCCACCAGCACATCGCAATGGGCAAAACGGTTGGCGTAATGATCGGGATCGTCTTCCTTCGGCGCAACGCCCAAGCCTGCCGCACGGCGGATGATGGGCTCATAAAGCTTGGCCCAGGCCTCCTTCGGCCACATGAAGGTCTTGTAGTAGAAACCGGCGGCGAAGAAGGGCGACAGAAGATTGTTGATCGCGCCCGTATCAAAGGCCAGCGTCGGCCAGCGGTTCTGCGACTGGATGATGGCACCGTCGAACACTTCCTGCACGCTTGCGCGCACATTCGGCTGGCGACGGGCGGCATCGCGCGCCACGTCGATCAGCGCGTTCGGCTCCTCGGCACCGGCCGACAGCACACCACGGGCGCGGTGATACTTGAACGAGCGGCCCATCAGGTGGACGCCGTTGGCAAGAAGTGCGGACGCCACCGTATCGCCCTCATAGGCGGTATAGGTCTTGCCATCGAAGGTGAAGCGGGCGGTACGGGCCGGCGTCAGGCGACCGGCACCCTTGATGCGGAAGGATTTTTTCGTCATGCGGCACCGCCTTCAGGGGCATCGGGAGAAACCGGGGCGCTGCCCGGCACCGGTTGGCGCGGCAGGCCGGCCTTGTAGGTCAGGAGGAAATTATCGCTCACGGTATCGCGGATGGCATTAAAGAAGCGGCCGCAGCCATGGATATGGCGCCAGCGCTCGTAAGCCACCCCCTTGGTGTTGTCGCGCAGGAAAAAATACTCGGCAAATTCCTCATTGGAAATCTCCGCGATGTTTTCCGGCCGCGCAATATGCGCCTCGCCGGCCCAACGGAATTCCAGTTCGGAGCGATTCTCGCCGCAATAGGGGCATTTGATCAGAAACATGGTGTCCCTCCCCTCAATGCGCGACGGCGGCGGCAGCCGCTTCGTCGATCAGGCGGCCGGTGCGGAAGCGGTCGAGCGTCAGGCCAGACGCCAGACGATGCGGTTCGCCGCGGGCGATGAGATGCGCAAACAGATTGGCCGAGCCGGGCGTTGCCTTGAAGCCGCCGGTGCCCCAGCCGCAGTTGACGAACAGGTTCTTGACCGGCGTCACGCTCTGGATGGCCGAACGGTCCGGCGTGTTGTCGGTGATGCCGCCCCACTGGCGCATCATCTTGACGCGCCGGAAGATGGGGAACAGCTCGCAGATGGCATCGAGCGTATGGGTGATGATCTGCAATCCGCCGGTCTGGCTGTAGGAATGATACTGGTCGGTGCCGGCGCCGATCACCAGTTCGCCCTTGTCGGACTGCGAGATATAGGCATGCACGGTGTTCGACATGACAACGCAGGGGAAGATCGGTTTCAGCGGTTCGGAAACCAGCGCCTGCAGGGGATTGCTGGTCAAGGGCACGCGCACATCGGCCATCTGCATCAGCATGGAGGAATGGCCGGACGCCGAGACGCCGATCTTCTTTGCGCCGATGAAGCCACGTGCGGTTTCAACGCCCGTCACTTCGCCGCCCGGCCCACGGCGGATGCCGGTGACTTCGCAGTTCTGGATGATGTGGACGCCCATATCAGAGGCGGCACGCGCATAACCCCAGGCGACCGCATCGTGGCGGGCGGTGCCGCCGCGCTTCTGCAGGGCTGCGCCATTGATCGGATAACGGGCGGTCTTTGAAATATCGAGCGGCGGACAGAAGGCCTTGGCCTGTTCCGGCGTCAGCCATTCATTGTCGATGCCATAGAGACGGTTGGCATTGATATGGCGCTTGAAGCTCTGCTGGTCATGGGTGTTGTGCGACAGCATCATCACGCCGCGCGGCGAATACATGACGTTGTAGTTCAGCTCCTGGCTCAAGCCCTCCCACAGTTTCAGGGAGTGCTCGTACATATCCATGCTCTCTTCATAGAGATAGTTGGAGCGGATGATGGTGGTGTTGCGGCCGGTATTTCCGCCGCCGAGCCAGCCTTTTTCGATCACCGCGACATTGGTAATGCCGTGTTCCTTGGCAAGGTAATAGGCAGCGCCCAGGCCATGGCCACCGCCGCCGATGATGATGACATCATAGCTCGCCCGCGGCTCCGGGGAGACCCATTGCGGTTCCCAACCCTTGTGGCTGCGCATGGCCTCGCGGGCCACAGCAAAGACCGAATATTTGCGCATGTTCGCCTATAGCTCCTTTGCCACCCCAAGCCTTGGGTAGAGCCATACTGATCGCAAATCAACCGGCGTCGCAATGGCTGCTTTGCGACGCATTGTATCCCTTGTTTCGACACGGACGGAAATAACGGTGCGGTGAATGACCCGGCTCATGGGCTGCCGCCCGCACCGTCTCTCATCAATCCTGAAGGCTGAGCAGAACCTTGCCCTTGCGGCCGGGCTCGGTGGCGGCGGTCATCGCGGCAGCAGCGTCCTTCATCGTATAGATACCATCCACCTGAAGAAGCATCTCGCCGCTTGCCGCCCGCGTCACCAGTTCAGACAGCAGCCGGCGCATGCGTTCCGGCTCCATCACCGTCATCAGCTTGGCGAGCCAAAAGCCTTTCACCACCGCCTGCTTGAAAATGAGATCGCCGGACGAGATCTGCATGGGCTGGCCGGACATCAGGCCGAACGAAATCAGCTGCCCGCCCTCGCCCAAAAGCGACAGAAGATCGCCGGAGGCCGTTCCGCCAACACCATCAACGCCGACGGCAATCGGTGCGCCACCGGTCATCTCGGTCACGCGATCCTTCCAACCGTCCTCGGAGGTTGCCACCACATTGTCGATGCCAAGCTCCTTCAGTTCCGCAACGGCTTCAGCACGGCGAACGAGATTGATCACGTGAATGCCGCGGGTGCGGGCAAGCTGCGAGACGACCTTGGCGACCGCGCCGTTTGCGGCGTTCTGGATCAGCCATTGCCCTTCTGCGATCCCGGTGAAGTCCAGAAGCGTCAGCGCACTCAGCGGCATGGCAATCAACTGCGCGCCCACCTCATCGGAAATTGCATCCGGCAGCGGCACGACGGAGGCGGCACGCGCAATGGCATAATTGCTCCAGGCACCCTTTAATCCGCTAGCCGCCACGCGCTGGCCGATGGCGATGCCCTCGACGCCGTCACCCAGCGCATCCACCACGCCCATGCCTTCGCTTCCCGAAAGCGCTGGCAGGTCCGGCTTGTAGCCATACTGACCGCTGATCGTCAGCAGGTCATGGTTATGGATCGGCGACAGATGCATTTTCAGCCGCACCTCGCCGGCACCCGGCTGGGGCAGCGGCTGGTCTGAAAGCTGAAGGACGTCGGCAGGCTTGCCGAAACGGGAATAGGATAAACTGTGCATGCAACACTCCTCAAAGGCTGTTGTGGGACTCACTTAAGGTCAGGACCTCAACATGGTGCTCTCAGCCGGAATTGCAAAACACGAAGACCCGTTTCGGGGGCATTGAAACGGCGTGCAGGCCCTATGGCATAAGGGATGCGGGGATTTATCGAGATTTTCGTTTGGCGCGGCTGAAGGCCGCTAGACTTTGAAAAAACCTTCTGTTATGTGCCTTCCCGAATTGCACGGCCTTTGCCGCGCGACACATTTGTTTTGTTCCGGACTGGGCAGTTTCGGGGCGGTCGATTTTACAAAACCAAAGGAACGGGATTCACGTGCAGGTACTTGTCCGCGACAATAATGTCGATCAGGCTCTCCGCGCTCTCAAGAAGAAGATGCAGCGCGAAGGCATTTTCCGTGAAATGAAGATGCGCGACTACTACGAGAAGCCCTCGCAGAAGCGCGCTCGCGAAAAGGCTGAAGCCGTCCGCCGCGTTCGCAAGCTGGCCCGCAAGCGCATGCAGCGCGAAGGCCTGATTGCCGCACCGCGTCCCGTCGCCCGTTAATCGGCCGTTTTTTCGACGTTTTTCCGTGATTTAAGGGCGGGGGCGAATCTTTTCGCCACCGCTTTTTCGGTTTATCCGCACCGCCCCATTCCCTTGAATGACACGAGGATCTGCGCCTGATGGCTGCCAAGACCGCCGCAAATTCGCATGCTGCCTGCCCGTCCTTTGAACCGACTCGCAGAAAGCGCATTTCGCGCGGTGGCCTGCCCGGAGCAGCTCTTCTTCTGGCAGGCCTTGCACTTGCCGGCTGCCAGACCAACACAAGCACAGACCTTATCCGTCTGGATCGTGCGCAGGGCTCCGAGCAGAACATCGCCTCGCTCTCCTCCGTCATCCAGTCCAATCCGCAGGATCCGGAAGGTTATAACGTTCGTGGCACGGCCTATGGTCGCGCCGGCGATTTCCGCAACGCGCTCGACGATTTCAACCGCGCCCTGCAGCTGAACCCGCGCTATTCTCAGGCCTATGCCAACCGTGCGCTCGTCTATCGCAACATGGGCAAGCCGAACGAGGCGGTGAACGATTACAACGCCTCGCTGCAGATCAACCCGAACTATGACGTGGCGCTGATCGGCCGTGGCAATATCTATCGCCAGGCCGGCCGCACCAATGAAGCCTTCAACGACTTCAACCGCGCCATCGAACTCGACACCACCGACGGGCGTGCCTTCCACAACCGCGGCCTGATCTACCAGCTGCGCAACCAGCATGCGCAGGCCATCGAAGACTTCTCCAAGGCCATCTCGCTGTCGCCCTCTTCGCCCGAGCCCTATAACGGCCGTGGCGTTTCCTATCTGGCGCTGAACGACGACGAAAATGCCTTCGCCGACTTCAACCATGCCATCGACCTCAACGACAAGCTGGCAGAATCCTGGGTCAACCAGGCGCTGGTCTATGAACGCAAGGGCGACAAGGCACGCGCCTTCAAGTCCTACAACCACGCCGCCCGCCTCGACCCCAAGTACAAGCCCGCGCAGGACGGCGTTGCCCGCACCCGCTCCGGAGGCGCTGACGGCTGAGGGCCGACAGCAATCCGCCTGTCACCGAGGGTTCATTCGCGCCTGATAGATCGGCCGTATGATGCATGTCGATGAACTGATTGTGGATGAGGGGGCGGTTTTCCGCCTCATAGCGGCGCAGGCGCCCGAATGGGCTGGCCTTGCCCTGTCTCAGCTTGCATCGACGGGTACGGACAACTGGCTCTTCCGTCTTGGCGACGCGCAGGTCCTGCGGTTGCCACGTCGGCCATCCGCCATCGCCCTGATGGCAAAGGAGCTGGACTGGCTGCCGCATCTTCAGGGCCTGCCTCTCGATGTTCCGCATCTTCGCTTCCGCGGCCATGCCCATCTTGGCACCCTTTGCGAATTCGGCATTTTCGAGTGGTTGGACGGCGATATCGCGTCCACCGATGCCATCACAAACTGGGCCGATGCGGCGCAGGCGCTTGCGCGGTTTCTCCTGTCACTGCAGGCAAAAAGCACGCTCGACGCGCCAAGAGCCGGGCCGCGCAACAGCCGCCGCGGCGTGCCGCTCCACGACCTCAACGACGTGACGCTGTCTTCCATCGACACCCTTTGCGATGAGATCGACGTGCCCGCAGCAAAAGCCATCTGGCACGAGGGGCTGAGCGCGCCTTATGCCGGTCCAGGCGTATGGCTGCATGGGGACCTGAAGGCCGACAACCTGATTGCGAGACGCGGCGTGCTTGCCGGCGTCATCGACTGGGGTCTGGCAGCGGTTGGAGATCCCGCCGCCGATTACGCCAGCGCCTGGTCCTGGGTAGATCCGTCCGCGCGCGACGTCTTTCGCACGCAATGCGCGATCAAGGATGGCGACTGGCACCGCGCCAAGGCCTGGGCACTCTACGGCGCCGTCATCGCCCTCAGCTATTACCGCGGCGGCAAGAATGAGGCCTTGTGCCGTCAATCGCGCCAGACGCTCACGCGGCTCGGCCTATTGCTGTGATTAAAGTCGTTGCGCGACAGGCATGAAAAAGCCCGGATCGCTCCGGGCCTCTTTCAGTGTCAGTGTTTCATCGCTTTCACGATGTCTTCGGTCATCTTCTTGGCATCGCCGAGCAGCATCATCGTGCCGTCCTTGTAGAACAGCGTATTGTCGATGCCGGCATAACCGGAGCCGAGCGAGCGTTTGACGAAGAGGCAGGTCTTGGCCTTATCGACGTCGAGGATCGGCATGCCGTAGATCGGCGAGGTCTTGTCGTCGCGGGCGGCAGGGTTGGTCACGTCATTGGCGCCGGTCACATAGGCGACGTCGGACTGGGCGAATTCGGCGTTGATGTCTTCCAG
>JAIXTO010000235.1 GCA_027483885.1 Rhizobiaceae bacterium | reverse complement strand
ATCAGGCGAATATCCGGATGAGACGGCAAACTTCCGCTACGATTCGCGCGACAGCGACATCAAGCTGGTGCCGGATCTCTCCACGCTCTCCGTCGTGCCCTGGGAAAGCGATCCGACGGCGCAGGTGATCTGCGACATCGTCGGCACCGAAGGCGAGGCCGTGCCCTATACGCCGCGCAACGTGTTGAAAAACGTCATGCGGCTTTACGAGGAAAAAGGCTGGAAGGCCGTCGTTGCCCCGGAAATCGAGTTTTACCTCGTCGCCACCAATGACGACCCGGATTATCCGCTGCATCCGCCAAAGGGCCGTTCGGGCCGGGCGATTTCCGGCGGACAGGGTTATTCGATCGCCGGCATCAACGAATTCGACGAGTTGATCGACGACATCTACCATTTCTCCGAAAAACAGGGCCTCGAGATCGACACGCTGATCCACGAGGAAGGCCCGGCGCAGCTGGAAATCAACCTGCGCCACGGCGATCCGGTGCAGTTGGCCGACCAGGTGTTCCTGTTCAAGCGCACAATTCGCGAGGCAGCCCTGAAGCACGGCATCTATGCCACCTTCATGGCAAAGCCGATGCAGGGCCAGCCGGGCTCTGCCATGCACATTCACCAGTCGGTGGTGGACATCAAGACCGGGCAGAACATCTTCTCCAACAAGGATGGTTCGCCGTCGCGCGCCTTCTTCAACTTCATCGGCGGCATGCAGAAATATGTGCCGAGTTCGCTCGTCATGCTGGCGCCTTACGTCAATTCCTATCGGCGCCTGACACCCGACATGGCCTGCCCGGTCAACAATGCCTGGGGTTACGACAACCGCACCACGGCGTTTCGTGTGCCGATTTCGGATGCGGCCGCCCGGCGCGTGGAAAACCGCCTGCCAAGCTCCGATGCCAACCCCTATCTGGCGCTCGCTGCCTCGCTCGGCTGCGGTTTCCTTGGCATGATGCGCGAGATCGAGCCGACGGAACCGACCTATGATACGGCAAACGAAGGCTCCATCGAGCTGCCGCGCGGGCTGCTCGAAGCCGTTGCCCTTCTCGAGGGCGAGCCGGCCTTCGAAGAGGTGTTTGGCAAGGAGTTCATCGGCATCTATGCGGGCGTCAAACGCGGCGAGTTCGAAACCTTCATGCAGGTGATCAGTCCCTGGGAGCGTGAATTCCTGCTCTTGAACGTGTAAGGTGGCCGCATGAACGGCACCCAAAACAGCAGCCGGGAGAGATGGCAAAGCCCCATCGCGCCCGGCATCTCCTGGTATCAGGACAGCCTGGTCGAGCGCCCGAGCTACCCGCCGCTCGACGGATCGGTTAGCGTCGACGTCGCCATCATCGGCGGCGGTTTTACCGGGCTGCAGGCGGCCTATAATCTGGCCGAGCACGGCGTCAACGTTCTTCTCATCGAAGGCGGACGCTTTGGCGACGGCGCATCCGGGCGCAATGGCGGCCAGCTTGGCACAGGCCAGCGCGCCTGGCCGGACGAGCTTGAGCCGGAGCTGGGCTACGAGCGTTCCCGCGCCCTGTTTGATCTCGCAGAAAACGCCAAACGCTACCTTCTCGACTTTGCCGAAACCCACGGCATCGACGTGGATTTTCTGCCCGGCCAGATGAATGTCTCGCACAAGAAGGGTCATGAGGATGCCTATCGGCGCTCCGCCGATCTTCTGGCGACCCGTTACGATTATCCGCACGTCAAATTCATGGACCGCGAGGAAACGGCAGCAAGGCTTGGCTCTTCGGCCTATCATTACGGCGTGCGCGATACCGGCACGGGCCATATCCACCCGCTGAAGCTGCTGGTGGGGCTGGCGCGGGCAGCAGCGCAAGCCGGGGCGCGGATCTGCGAGATGACGCGAGCGCTGAGCATCACTCAAAACGCCGGCAAGACGCTGATCGAGACGCCGTCAGGCCGCATCACCGCCGACCGTGTGCTGATTGCCACCA
Organism: Rhizobiaceae bacterium; assembly: GCA_027483885.1. Taxonomy (GTDB): domain Bacteria; phylum Pseudomonadota; class Alphaproteobacteria; order Rhizobiales; family Rhizobiaceae; genus Neorhizobium. The sequence continues at coordinate 16,902 of JAIXTO010000235.1, read as the reverse complement.
ATGCCTATATCGGCAATCTGGAACGCGAGACGGCAGCCCATGTCATGCCGATCCGCTCCTTCATTGCCACCACCGTACCGCTCGATGATTTTCCAAAGGTCATCCCCGGCAACGAGGCCGTGGCCGACAGCCGCTTCGTCGTGCGTTATTTCCGCAAGAGCAAGGACGGACGCCTGCTGTTTGGCGGGCGCGAAGCCTATACCGCCGACAGCCCGCGTGACATTTCCCAGCATATCCGCAAGCAGATCGCCGAGCTTTATCCGGATCTGAAGGACATCGACATCAGCCATGCCTGGGGCGGCTCGGTCGGCATTACGCTGACGCGAAAGCCGTTTGCGCGCGAGGTGATGCCGGGCGTCACCTCTATCGCGGGATATTCCGGCCATGGCGTCATGCTGTCAAACTATGCGGGTAAGATGTATGCTGACGTGGTGGCCGGCAATTCCAGCGAACTGGATCTTTTGACCGACCTTCAGGTTCCGCCCTTTCCCGGCGGACAGCGATTGCGCGGCCCCCTGCTGTTTCTGGCGCTGACCTGGTTTGCGCTTCGGGACAGATTTTGAGGCCGTCACCGACAAAGGGCCGGCACAAGGATCAAATGGAATGCAGTCCGACAGGATAAAGTGGCAACCCTGCCCTTCACCCCATGACGGGGCGCCACGCAACCAAAGCTGAAACGGCTACGCCCGCGACAAAATCACAGAAGCGGGCTGGCATTTTTAAATCGATTAGATTATGAAATCCACAACCTCGAGACTTGGAAAGTGCAAGGCATGAGCAGCCAGATCATCCCCGTGGAACCCTTTGACTATGTCGTCTTCGGCGGCACCGGCGACCTTGCTGAGCGCAAGCTCCTTCCGGCCCTCTACCACCGCCAGATTGAAGGCCAGTTCACCGAACCGACCCGCATCATCGGTGCCTCGCGCAGTGCGCTGACGCATGAGGAGTTTCGCACCTTTGCCAAGGACGCGCTGAAGGAATTCCTGAAGGAAGGCGAATACGACGATGCGGAAGTCGCAAAGTTCCTCGCCCGCCTGTTCTATGTGTCGGTGGATGCCAAGACCGATGCCGGCTGGGATGTGCTAAAAAAGCTGCTGGATGATGGCAAGGATCGCGTTCGCGCCTTTTATCTCGCCGTGTCGCCGGCCATTTTCGGGGCGATTTCCGAAAAGATCCGCGACCACAAGCTGATCACCAAATCCACCCGGATCGTCGTGGAAAAGCCGATCGGCCGCGATCTCGCCTCCGCACTTGATCTCAACGACAACATTGGCAAGGCCTTCAAGGAAGAGCAGATCTTCCGCATCGACCATTACCTTGGCAAGGAAACCGTGCAGAACCTGATGGCGTTGCGCTTTGCCAATGCCCTCTACGAGCCGTTGTGGAATGCCCAGTATATCGACCATGTGCAGCTGACGGTGGCCGAATCCGTTGGCCTTGAAGGCCGTGCCGGTTATTACGATACCGCCGGCGCCCTGCGTGACATGGTGCAGAACCATATCCTGCAGCTCCTCTGCCTTGTCGCCATGGAAGTGCCGTCCTCGATGGATTCGGAAGCCGTGCGCGATGAAAAGCTGAAAGTGTTGCGCGCGCTGAAGCCGGTGACCGCTGCCAATGTGGAGCAGATGACGGTGCGCGGCCAGTACCGCGCCGGTGCCTCAGCCGGTGGCCCGGTCAAGGGCTATCTGGAAGAGCTGGAAGGCGGCGTGTCCAACACCGAAACCTTTGTGGCGATCAAGGCCGAGATCAACAACTGGCGCTGGGCGGGTGTTCCCTTCTACATCCGCACCGGCAAGCGGCTGGCGAGCCGCATGTCGGAAATCGTCATCACCTTCAAGCCGATCCCGCACAACATTTTTGATCCCGCAGCCGGTCGCATTTCGGCAAACCAGCTGATCATCCGCCTGCAGCCGGATGAGGGCGTCAAGCAGTCGCTGATGATCAAGGACCCGGGTCCGGGCGGCATGCGCCTGCGCAACGTCTCGCTCGACATGAGTTTTGCCGCTGCCTTCAATGTGCGCAGTCCGGATGCCTATGAGCGCCTTCTGATGGACGTGATCCGCTCCAACCAGACGCTGTTCATGCGCCGTGACGAAGTGGAAGCGGCATGGAAATGGGTGGACCCGATCCTCAAGGCCTGGGAAGCCACCGGCCAGCTGGCGCAAGGGTATACCGCCGGCACCTGGGGTCCGAGCCAGGCCATTGCGCTTATCGAGCGTGACGGCCGCACCTGGCACGAGGGTTGATGCCGATGAGCGCGCATCTTCACGCATTCGCCGATGCCGAAGCGCTTGCCGCGCAGCTGGCGCTCGACGTCTCGACAAAGCTTTCCGAAGCGATTGCCGCCCGCGGCTCCGCCTCCATCGCCGTCTCCGGCGGCTCCACGCCAAAACGCTTCTTCGAGGCGCTTTCGGGCCGTGACATCGCCTGGGAACGGGTGACGGTGACGCTGGTGGACGAACGTTTCGTCCCCTCGGACAACCCGCGTTCCAACCATCTGCTGGTGGCCACGCATCTGTTGAAGGACAAGGCGGCAGCGGCAATCTTCCTGCCGCTCTATGCCGACGTGGCCTCCGCCCTCCAGGCGGCAGCCATTGCCACCGACCGCACGGCTGACATCGGCAATCCTTTCGATGTGGCGATCCTTGGCATGGGAACGGATGGGCACACCGCCTCGTTCTTCCCGGATGGCAACCATCTGGAGCGTGCCATTGCGGCAGACACGCCGCGCGGCGTGATGACCATGGACGCCGATGGTGCCGGCGAAGAACGCCTGACCTTTACCTTCTCAAGCCTTGCAGATGCCCGCATGCTGGTTCTGCATATCGAAGGTGACCAGAAGAAAGAGGTTCTGGCACGTGCAGAAGGGGGCTCTGACGAGATGGAAATGCCGATCCGCGCCATGCTGAACCGGGCCGGATCCGACCTTGAGATCTACTGGGCGCCCTGAACGGGCCCCGCACACGCGCTGCAGCCTGCGGCGCAAGTTGCAACAGAAACCTGAAAACCGGCGGGCAGTCCCGGCCCGCTGGATCCATGTATGGAGATTGGCCATGGCTGCCCATTCGAGCATCGAAGCGATCACCGCCCGCATAGTCGAGCGATCAAAGCCGCACCGCGAGGCCTATCTCGGCCGCGTGCAAAAGGCGATTTCGAAGGGCGTCCACCGCTCCACCCTCTCCTGCGGCAACCTGGCCCATGGTTTTGCCGTCTGTTCCCCCGCCGAGAAGGACGCGCTGGCCGGCGATGTCGTCCCCAATCTCGGCATCATCACCGCCTATAACGACATGCTCTCGGCCCACCAGCCCTACGAGATCTTTCCGCAGATCATCCGTGATGCCGCCCGCGAAGCCGGCGGCGTGGCGCAGGTGGCCGGCGGCGTGCCGGCCATGTGCGATGGCGTCACACAGGGACAGCCGGGCATGGAGCTGTCGCTGTTTTCCCGCGATGCGATTGCCATGGCCGCCGGCATCGGCCTTTCCCACAACATGTTCGATTCCGCCGTCTATCTCGGCATCTGCGACAAGATCGTGCCCGGCCTCGTCATTGCAGCGCTGACCTTCGGCCACCTGCCCGCCATCTTCATTCCGGCAGGCCCGATGACGACGGGGCTTCCCAACGACGAAAAATCCCGCATCCGCCAGCTCTATGCCGAAGGCAAGGTTGGCCGCGCCGAACTGCTGGAAGCTGAATCCAAATCCTACCACGGCCCCGGCACCTGCACCTTCTACGGCACCGCCAATTCCAACCAGATGCTGATGGAAATCATGGGCTTTCACATGCCCGGCGCCTCCTTCGTTAATCCCGGCACGCCGCTTCGCGAAGCGCTGACCAAGGAAGCCGTGAAGCGCGCATTGGCCATCACCGCACTTGGCAACGAATTCACACCCGCCGGCGAGATGATCGACGAGCGCTCGATCGTCAACGGCGTTGTCGGCCTGCACGCCACCGGCGGCTCGACCAACCACACGCTGCATCTCGTCGCCATGGCGCGCGCCGCCGGCATCCACCTGACGTGGCAGGATATTTCCGAGCTGTCGGACGTCGTGCCGCTGCTCGCCCGCGTCTATCCGAACGGGCTGGCCGACGTGAACCATTTTCACGCCGCCGGCGGCATGGGCTTTTTGATCAAGCAGCTCTTGAAGACTGGCCTTGTGCATGACGATGTGCGCACCGTGTTCGGGCAAGGGCTGGAAGCCTATACAGTCGAGGCAAAGCTCGATGAAAAGGGCGCTGTCATGCGCGAAAAAAGCCCTGATGTCAGCGGCGATCCAAAAGTGCTCTCCACCATCGACACGCCGTTCCAGTCGAATGGCGGGCTAAAAATGCTGCACGGCAATCTCGGCAAGGCGGTGATCAAGATTTCCGCCGTCAAGCCGGAGCGTCACGTCATCGAGGCCCCCGCCATCGTTTTCCACGGCCAGCAGGAGCTGCAGGATGCCTTCAAGCGCGGCGAGCTGAACAAGGATTTTGTCGCCGTCGTGCGTTTCCAGGGCCCGAAGGCGAACGGCATGCCGGAACTTCACCGCCTCACCCCGCCGCTCGGCGTGCTCCAGGATCGCGGCTTCAAGGTGGCCCTCGTCACCGACGGGCGCATGTCCGGTGCATCCGGCAAAGTGCCGGCCGCCATCCACGTGACGCCCGAAGCCTGCGACGGCGGTGCCATCGCAAAGATCCGCAATGGCGACATCGTGCGCCTCGACGCCGTCAACGGCACGCTGGAAATTCTGGCCGACGCCACCGAATTTGCCGCCCGCCCGCTGGCTGAAGCCGACCTTTCCGACAACGAATTCGGCATGGGCCGCGAACTTTTTGCGCCTTTCCGCCGCCATGTCGGCCCGGCAGATTCAGGCGCCAGCGTGTTTTTCGGGTGAGGATGAGGGGATGAGCCGGGGCGGCGAACGCCGCCCTGGATCTCGCGTCACAAGGCTGTAGCAGAGCATTGCTAGGCGAAGGTATTTCCAACAAGCGATTGCCGTTATGCTGTTGAACCGCCGTGCCGTTCTTGGGCTGATTTCCTCGACCACCCTGCTGCCGCTCGTGAGCCTCCCTGCCCGCGCAGCCGGACAGGGGGTCGATCTGATCATCCTGTCAGATCTGCATTCGGCTTATGAACGCATGGCACAACTGCTCAAGGTGGTGCAGGACCGCATCGCCGCCGCCAGCCGGCCCCAGGTCATCCTGTTCAACGGCGACCTGTTCGAAGCGGGAAATGTGGCTGCGGCACGCTCCGGCGGTGAGGCCGATTGGGCCTTCCTTGGCGCACTTTCAAAGCTTGCCCCGACCGTCTTCAATATCGGCAATCATGAGCCGGATTTCGACAATGATCTTGCGCATTTCGTCGAGAAGGCCCGCTCGCTCGGTGTCACCGTACTGAGCAACATCAACGACAAGCGCACCGGCAAGCCCTATGCCGACGCATCCGCCACACTGACCGCCGGCGGGATGACGCTGCGCATCGCAGCGCTTGGAACGAACGCACTCACCACCTATCCAAAGCCGACGCGCGAGTTGATCGACGTGCCGCAGCCGGTCGAATGGGCAAAGGCGAACCTGCCGTCGATGCTGAAGGATGACAGCATCAACATCGTCATGAGCCATGCCGGCGTCGTGCCCGACCGCGATATTTTACCGATGCTGCCGGATGGCACGCTGATGATCGGTGGCCACGACCACCTGACGCTGGTTCATGAGGCGGGCAAGACACGCTACGTCCATACCGGCTCCTGGGCCTCGCTGCTGACCGTCGCAACGATTTCCGCCGCCGGCAATGCCGCCAGCCTGGAACGGGTGGCCATAGAACGCGACGGCCCGGCCGCGCCCGACCTGAAGAGCGCGATCGGCGCCGTGCTGGAGAAGCATCTGAAGGCAGAGGACCGCAGCATCGTCGCCCACGTGGCCAAGCCGATGATGCTTGGCGAGACCGCACGTTTTGCCGCCGCCGCCATTGCCGCCAAGGCCAGCGCCGACATTGGCTTCATCGGCCACACATCCTTCGGCACGGGCCTGCCGATGGGTGACGTCAGCCGCTTTGACTACAATGCCGCGTTACGCTTCGAGGGTAAGATCATGAAGGCCGAGGTGGATGCGGCAACGCTTGCCGCGATCCTCACGCGCTGCAACCAGGACGGCGATGTGCCGCTCAGCGCCCGCACCGGCGATTTCCTCTATGCGGCACCCATGGGGATCGCAGCCAAGCAAAGCTATATCATCGCCTGCAACGACTGGTCCGCCGTCAACCGCAAGTCCTATTTCGGTCGCGAGGATCTGGCATTTGTGGAAGTGCCGGAGGTGAAACTGAAGGCCCTGGTGGTCGAGGCGCTCAACCGCAGCTAAGAAGCGGCAAGCCCCTCACCAGCTCCTGACATCCAGCTTCTTGTCCCGATGCGCCGGATGGGTCGAAAAGATAAAGATCCGATCCAGTTCCTTCTGCGTCAGCATGCGCAGGAAACGCACGTCGATGGTGTTGTTGGTGTTGGTGCGCATGAGGATGCAGCCCACTTTCATGATGCGGGCGTCGGGGATATCCAGCACGAATTCGTTTGGCAGGTTATACTGCGTCAGCAGCGCCAGAACGGCGCCGCTCATGGAGACGCGCACCATATCGCAGCGGCGGGATGCCATGTGCATGACGTGTTTTTCGGTATATTCGATGCGCGCGGCGTTCATCGTATCTTCCATGCGAAACCGCGTTTCGCGGTCGTACATGAAGGACTCTTCCCGTTTCAGATAGTTTTTCGGGTTAACGGTCATCGCGGCCTCGAACATGAACTTGCTGGACGCGATGACTTTAGAACCGGAAGCTTAATAGAGCGTATGAAGAATAGCTCCAGATTCCGTGGCCCTGTCAGATGAGATCTTCCTGATGTTCCCGCTCAGCGCCGGTAAGTCTGGCCGTCCGCATCGAAGAGATGCATCTTGTCCTCAGTAGCGGTAAAGCGCAGCACAGAACCCTTTTCCGCCTTGAAGATGCCGGGGATCTTGGCGATGATCGGTTCTTCGTCGGAGAGACCATCGATATAAAGCAGCGTGACTTCACCAAGCGCTTCGACGATGGCGACCTTGCCCTCGAACAGATAATTGCCACCCGTCGTCACCGTCAAATCTTCCGGGCGGATGCCGAAGCTGGCAGCCTTGCCCTTTTCCGAAGCGGACGTTGCCACCGGCACGGAGACAATGGTGCCGCCGCGAAGTTCGATGCCGGTGTTTTCGCCGGTGTCCTTGATGCTCGCCGGGATGATGTTCATGGCGGGTGAGCCGATGAACTTGGCAACGAACAGGTTTTTTGGCCGCTCGTACAGTTCAAGAGGCGGGCCGACCTGCTCGATGCGGCCGGCCGACAGAACCACGATACGGTCGGCCAGCGTCATCGCCTCTACCTGGTCATGCGTCACATAGATCATCGTGGTGTCGGGCATGCTCTCGTTGAGCTTGGCGATCTCGATGCGGGTGGCGACGCGCAGCGCCGCATCGAGGTTCGACAGCGGCTCGTCGAACAGGAAGACTTTGGGATCGCGGCAGATGGCGCGGCCAATGGCAACACGCTGGCGCTGGCCGCCCGACAGCGCTTTCGGCAGGCGCTCCAGATATTGCGTCAGCTGCAGGATGTCGGCGGCGGCGCGCACGCGCCGGTCGATCTCTTCTTTGCTTTCCTTGGCGATGCGCATGCCAAACGCCATGTTGTCGTAGACGGTCATGTGCGGATAAAGCGCATAGGACTGGAAGACCATGGCGATGCCGCGCTTGGAGGGCGGCACTTCGTTGACCTTCTGGCCGTCGATCAACAGGTCACCGCCGCTGATTTCCTCCAGCCCCGCAATCATCCGCAAAAGCGTGGATTTGCCACAGCCGGACGGGCCGACGAAGACGATGAATTCACCCTGTGCAATGGTGAGATCGATGCCGTGCAGCACCTTCACCTGCCCATAGGCCTTGCGAACATCCTTCAGAACCAGTCCGGCCATGTCTCTCTCCCCTTTTTTTGTCGTCAGGCGTGGCGTGCGAAGAACGCGCCCCAGGCCGGCAGGTTTATGGTGCGCGCATCGGTCACGCTGTCAAAGCCGTGGCCTTCCAGCGCCATCCAGTCGCCATCCGGCAGGCTGGCTGCTGCCGGTTCCGCGCTCATGTTGAACAGGCAAAGCACCGTCTCGTTGCCCAAAATGCGCTCATAACCCAGCACATTGCCGTCCACCGGCAGGAAGCGGATCTCGCCCTTGGCGAAGGCCGGATGCTGGCGGCGGAAGGCAAGGAAACGACGATAATGCTCCATCACCGAACCCTCAACGCCCTGCTGCACAGTAACGGCGCGCAACTGGTGCTCGACCGGGATCGGCAGCCACGCCTTTTCCCCATGCGAGAAGCCGGCAAGCACGGCATGATCGTCCCACACCATCGGCGTGCGGCAGCCATCGCGACCCTTGAACTCGGGCCAGAACTGAATGCCATAGGGGTCCTGCAAGTCGGCAAAGGCGATATCGGCCTCGGTGAGGCCCAGTTCCTCGCCCTGATAGATGCAGACGGAGCCGCGCTGGGTCAGCAGGATGGAGGCGAGAAGCTTGGCATACGCGTCGCGGTCCGCCACATCCGCGCCCCAGCGTGAAACATGGCGCACCACGTCATGGTTGGAAAAGGCCCAGCAGGCCCAGCCTTCCGGCGCAGCGGCGGCAAAGGCATGCTGCACCTCGGCCACGCGCTCGGCGGTCAGCATGTCCGGCGCCAGGAATTCAAACGCGTAGCACATCTGCATCTTGTCGCCGCCGGACGTATATTCGCCGACGATTTCCAGACCGCGCTGGCTGTCACCAACTTCGCCAACGGCGGCAATGGCCGGAAACTCGTTCAACACGGCGCGGAAACGCTTCAGGAATTCGAGATTTTCCGGGCGGTTCTTGTCGTAGATATGCTCCTGGAAATTATACGGGTTAACCGCTGGCGCGGTGGAGGCATTACGCCGTTCCGGCGCCAGCGCCGGGTTGTCGCGCAGCTCCCGGTCGTGGAAATAGAAGTTGATCGTATCGAGGCGGAAACCATCGACACCGCGCTTCAGCCAGAAGCGCACCACATCCAAAAGCGCATCCTGCACTTCCGGATTGTGCAGGTTCATATCCGGCTGCGAGGTGAGGAAGTTGTGCATGTAATATTGCATGCGCGTCGGATCCCAGGCCCAGGCGGACCCGCCGAAAATCGAAAGCCAGTTGTTCGGCGGCGTGCCATCCGGCTTCGCATCAGCCCACACATACCAGTCGGCCTTCGGGTTGAAGCGGCTGGAGCGGCTTTCGATGAACCAGGCATGCTGGTCGGAACTGTGGGAGATGACGAGGTCGATCATAACCTTGATCTTCAGGCGATGCGCCTCGGCAATCAGGCCGTCGAATTCCGACAGCGTGCCGAACATCGGATCGACATCCGTATCGTTCGAGACGTCGTAACCAAAATCCTTCATCGGCGACGGGAAGAACGGCGAGATCCAGATGGCATCGGCGCCGAGCGCTGCAATGTGCGGCAGGCGCGCGGTAATGCCCTTCAGGTCGCCGATGCCATCGCCGTTGGAATCCTGATAGGAGCGCGGGTAGATCTGGTAGATGACCGCACCGCGCCACCAATCGGCATCCGGCGCTTCAATGGTCTGGGAAGAAGCAAGCATGGAAAGAAAACCTTGAAAATGAAAGTGCTCAGCCGCCCTTAACGGAACCCGCCAGGAGGCCGCGCACCAGATAACGTTGTAGAGCGAAGAACACGAAAAGCGGCACGAGGATGGTGATGAAGGCCGATGCGGTCAAAATTTCCCAATTGCCGCCGCGCGAGCCGAGCAGAGCATTGAGGCTGCCCGTCAGCACCAGCTGGTCGCGTCCGGTGCCCAAGAACACGATGGCGATCAACAGGTCGTTCCAAACCCAGAGGAACTGGAAGATGGCAAAGGAGGCGAGCGCCGGAAAAGACAGCGGCAGCACGATCTTGACGAAAATCTCGAAATCCGAGGCGCCATCGACACGCGCGCTTTCGATGATTTCCTTCGGCAAGCCGGCGATGTAATTGCGCAGCAGATAGATCGCAAGCGGCATGCCGAAGGCCGTGTGCGCAAGCCAGATGCCGGCATAGGTCTTGGACGAGGTGCCAAAGAAACTGCCGACCTCGTTATAAAGCCGCAACAGCGGAATGAGCGACATCTGCAAGGGCACGACGATGAGGCCGACGACCAGCGCGATGATCAGCGTGCGGCCGGGAAAATGCATCCACGACAGCGCATAGGCGGCAAAGGCGGCAATCAGGATCGGGATGATGGTGGCGGGGATCGTCACCGTCAGCGAGTTGATGAAGGCCTGCCCGATGCCCTCGGCATTCACCACCGTGCGGTAATTGTCGAAGGTGAAGGCCGGCGGCGAGGCAACGGATAGATAGATGCGCTTGCCACGCGAGCCCTCGAAGGGCGCGTTCTTGGTGTAGACGTAAGACCCGTCCGGCTTGACGGTCAGCGTTTCGCCTTCGCCGAGATCTGCCGGTTCGTCGGCGGGGAAGGCCGATGGCTCCTGCACGCGCACGCCAAAGGCGCGCACCGTGCCGCCCTGCCCGTCTTCGAACACGGAGCCTGATATGACGTAGTTGGCGCCCTCCTGGCGTGCTGTGGAGGGGTCTCCCAGGCGCCCGGCGCTGGTCTGCGTCGAACTGCTGAACGCCGTCCACCAGCCGGATGTGGTGATCTGGCCCTTATCGCGCACGGAGGTGACGAGGATGCCGAGCGTCGGCACCAGCCAAAGAATGGCGATGAAGAGAACCGAGAGGTGAACGATGAGGCGCGGCAGGCCGACGCGGCGGATGCGGGTGGCGATGTTTGCCATCTCAGTGACCTCCCTGCTCGCGATTTGCCTGGCGGATGTTCCACACCATGATCGGCGTGACGGCGGCCATGATGATGAGGGCGATGACCGCACTTCGACCGCTATCGCCGCCACCGCGGAACATCCAGTCAAACATCAGGTTGGCCAGCACCATCGTGCTCCACTGGCCGTTGGTCATGGTCAGCACGATATCGAAGACCTTGAGAACAAGGATGGTGATGGTGGTCCAGACGACGGCAATCGTGCCCCAGATCTGCGGCACCATGATTTTCCAGAAGATCTGCCAGCCATTGGCGCCATCGATAACGGCGGCCTCGATGGTTTCCTCCGGAATGCCCCGCAGCGCCGCCGACAGGATCACCATGGCAAAACCGGTCTGGATCCAGATGAGGATGATCATCAGGAAGAAGTTGTTCCAGAAGGGCATGGCGATCCACACTTCCGGATCACCGCCGAAAAAGGTGACGATGGCGTTGAGGAGACCGATCTGCGTCTGCCCGGCACCGCGATATTCATAGATGAACTTCCAGATGACGGAGGCGCCAACGAACGAGATCGCCATCGGCATGAAGACGATGCTTTTGGCGATATTGCCCCACCAGATGCGGTCGGTCAGCACGGCGATGACAAGGCCGAAGAAGGTGCAGGCGGCAGGCACCACGGCAAGCCAGAGAATGTTATTGAAGATCGACTGACGGAAACCGTCATCGAAAATGGCCCAGCGGTAATTGGCAAGGCCGACATAATTCACGCCGGAGCGATCGTAGAAGGAGAGGATGAAGGTGGCGATGACGGGATAGACGAGGTAGATGCCAAGCAACAGAAGCGCCGGGCCGAGAAACAGCCAGGGGCGCACCGTGGCGCGCCGGTTGAGATTGCGCGAGGCCTGCGTCACGTCGCCGTCGCGCACCGGAAGTGCAAGGTTCAGCAGTTTGTCGGACAGCCAGTAATAGAATGCGCAGGCAAACACGCCGACGATCATTACGCCGACAGCCGAGACGATCTGCGATGCCATGTTCCCTCCTCCACGGTCCTGCCCTGGACCCGGCTTGATGCCGCTTGATTGTTTTAAGGCAAGGCACGCCGCCGTTGATGAAACGGCGGCGCCTTTGAGTGCAGGTTACTTCAGGCCGTCCCAGGCCTTCTGGATTTCGGTGCCCACCTGTTCGCCTGACTTGCCGCCAACGAAATCGACCATGCCGGTCCAGAACGCGCCGGCGCCGATCTTGCCGGGCATCAGGTCAGACCCGTCGAAACGGAAGGTGGTGGCGGTGGAGAGGATTTCACCCTGCTTCTTCAGCGCATCATTGGCGTAGGTCTCGATGTTCACGCCCTTGTAAGGCGTGAGGAAACCTGACTGCGCCATCCATACTTCATGGGCGATCGGCGTCTTCAGGAATTCGACGAAGGCCTGTGCGGCCGGCGAATCCTTGGTGATGGCGACCAGCGTGCCGGCACCCAGAACCGGCGTGCCAAGCTCGGGCTTCGACGCATAGGTCGGCATGTAGAAGAAGTCGGCGTCGGTGCCGAGCTTGGTTCCCTCCGGGAAGAAGGTCGGGATGAAGGAAGCCTGGTGATGCAGATAGCATTTTGGCGGAATGCCGAAGAGGCCCTTCGGGCTGTCGCGGAAGTCGGTCGAGGCGACGGCTGCGACGCCGCCCGAGACGTATTTGTCGTTCTTGGCAAACTTGCCGAATTCCTCGATGACGCTGACGACCTTGGGGTCGTTGAACTTCATCTCGTTCGAAACCCATTTGTCATAGGTCTCGCCGGTGTTCATGCGCAGCATCAGGTCTTCCACCCAGTCGGTGGCCGGCCAGCCGGTGGCGCCGCCTGAACCGAGACCGATGCACCAGGGCGTACCGCCATCCTTGACGATCTGGTCAGAGAGCTTGAACAGGTCTTCCATGGTCTTGGGGACCTTGTAGCCGGCTTCCTCGAAATTTTCCGGAACATACCAGACCAGCGACTTCAGGTCGGCCTTGTAGGGGAAGGCGAAGAAGGCATCCTTGCCGTCCTTGCCCTTGTAGGTGCCAAGCTTCACCCAGCTGTCGCCGGCACCGTAATTGGTCTTCACCCAATCTGATGTGCCCGACTTCAGCGGCGCAAGGAAACCCTTGGAGGCGAGATCCTGCAGAAGGCCCGGCTGCGGCAGAATGGCGATGTTCGGCGCCGAACCAGCCTGCGTATCGATGACGATCTGCTGCTCGTAGTTTTCAGACGAGGAATATTGCGCGTTGGCACCGGTCGCCGCGTTGAAATAGGCCAGAACCGTCTTGAAGAGGATCTCGTCATCGCCGCGCCACGGACCAAAGACGCTGAGCGCCTGACCCTTCAGATCGCCGTGAGCGGTCTTGAATTCATCATAGCTTTTCCAGTTAAATTTCGCATCCTGCCCCGGCGCGAACTTCAAATCGGCAGCCTGAACCGAAGTAAAAGCCATGGAAAACACGGCAACACTTGCCAGTAATACTGATTTCACGTCGAATTCCTCCCTTATCGTGTAATTGATCTTCCCACCCAGACCTGCTTAAAGGCTTTCAAAGCGCTTTGAGGGAAAGAAAGCCATGGCGACCGCCCTCAAGTCAAGGAATTTTTAACGCCGCCTTTCCATCTTCAAAGTGTGAATTGAGTTAGGGCAAAGACGTGGGAAGTCCACTTTTAGATTTCTCCCGTTGAAAGGCCCTGATACAGTCCGAAGCGCTTTGAGTGCGGCTGGTGGGAGACAGTGCGCATGGGACGGAGAATTTAAGGGTCGTGAACCTCAAACAATTGTCTGAATTGCTCGGCCTGTCGCAGACGACGATCAGCCGTGCCCTCAACGGCTATCCGGAGGTGAATGCCCAAACGCGGCTTCGCGTGCTGAAGGCCGTGCAGGAAACCGGTTACCGACCAAACCGCGCCGCCCGCAGGCTGGCGACAGGCAAGGCCGGCTCCATCGGCCTCATCATGCCGATTGCGTCTGAACAATCGGCCGACATCCATTTTGCCGAATTCCAGCGCGGGCTGGCGGATGAATGTCTGGCCCATGAATTTCATTTTGTCATCATGCCCTCCCAGCCGGACGAAGAGGAACAGGCCATTCGTGGGCTGGTCTCAAGCGGCAGCGTGGATGCCTATTATCTCGCCTATATGCGCGAGCGCGACAGCCGTATCGCCATGGCAAAATCGCTGCCGACGCCCTTCATCGTGCATGGCCGCTCTCTGGGCCTTGCCGAGGATTATCCTTACGTCGACGTGGACAACGAGCGGGCGTTTCGCGAGGCAACGGAATTCCTGCTCGACCTCGGCCATCGCCGTTTTGCGTTGATCAACGGTCCCGCCGACCTCGACTTTGCCATCCGCCGCCGCATGGGCATTGAGCAGGCGCTTGCGACACGCGGCCTCACATTGGAGGACCACGCCGTCAGCAACACGCTGATGACGGATGCCAGCGGTTACCGCCAGATGGCGCGGATCCTGGACAGCGACGTGCGACCGACGGCCGTTTTGTGCGCTAGCACGGTTCTGGCGCTCGGCGCGGTGCGGGCGATCAGCCAGGCGGGAAAGGTTCTGGGGCGCGATATCTCGCTCATCGCCCATGACGACGACCTGATGTTGCTCAAACCCGAAAACTTCATCGTGCCGCTGACGACGACCGGCTCGTCGCTGCGCGACGCCGGCCGCAGGATCGCAGAGCGGCTGATCGCAGCGGTTGCCGATCCCGATGCACCCGCGCTGCTTGGCGAATTGTGGACGGCAGACCTTATCGTGCGGGCCTCGACAGGTCCGGCGCCGACCTGACAGGCGGCTCCGGAATCCTTGAGGCGGCAGTCAACGTCAGAAAGTCGGGATGGGCCGGCCGAGCGAGCGATAGGCGGCAACCACGGTATTGGCCATCAGCATGGCGATGGTCATCGGCCCGACGCCACCCGGCACCGGCGTGATGACACCGGCCACATCGAGGCACTCGTCAAAGGCAACATCGCCGACGAGGCGCGTCTTGCCCTCGCCCTTTTCCGGCGCATCGACACGGTTGATGCCGACATCGATGACGGTGGCACCGGGCTTCACCCAATCGGCCTTCACCATCAGCGGACGGCCGACGGCTGCCACCAGAATATCGGCCTGCCGGCAGACGGCAGCGAGATCCTTCGTGCGCGAATGGGCCATGGTGACCGTGGCATTGGCCGCCAGCAGCAAAAGCCCCATCGGCTTGCCGAAGAGGTTGGAGCGGCCGATGACGACCGCGTTGAGGCCGGAGAGATCGGCGCCGTGTTCGTTGCGCACCAGGATCATGGCGCCGGCGGGCGTGCAGGAAACAAGGCCGCTTGCCAGATCGCCGCTTGCCACCTTGCCGGCATTAACGACGTTCAGGCCATCGACATCCTTTTCCGGACGGATGGACTGGATGACCGGCTCGGAATTCAGGTGGCCCGGCAGCGGCAACTGCACGAGAATGCCATGCACCGCCGGATCGGCGTTGAGCTTCTCGACGAGGTTTTCCAGCGTGTCCTGCGTGGTGTCTTCCGGCAGCGTGTACTGCATGGAATTAAACCCGCATTGCTTGGCCATGCGGCCCTTGGCTCCGACATAGGAATGGCTTGCCGGATTATCGCCGACGATGACGACGGCAAGGCCCGGCTTGACGCCGGCTTCCGCCTCAAGCTTTGCCGCCGCCTGCGTCACGATGTCGGTGACCGCTGCCGCCGACTGCTTGCCATCGATGATTTTCGCCACGCGCATGTCTCCTCATGGGGTTCCGGGTGCCGGCCGCGGCCCTGTCGCGCCTGCCGGAGCACGCACAACAAAGCCTTAGCCGTGTCGCTTCCCAAACGCCCTATGCTGTCAAAACGGCGATTGCAAGGGGATTGCCGAGTTTGGCCGGCAGCGCGCGAAGGCGTGTCGCGCCGTTTCAGCCGGAAGGCCGGTTTTGTGTGGCAGACAGATCATCGCTGGCGGCTGGCGGGCGTCTCATCGGCCTTCTGGCGCAAGGCACAGGCCGTAAACAGGTCCCCGGCCAGAAGGACCAGGCCATGGTGGCCAAGATCGGGATCGCCTTCCACGCGGCTTTCCGCCGCATGTCCTGCGCCATCGACAAGAAGAAGATCAGCCCCTCCCCTCATCACGAGCCGGCCCATGGCTGTAACAGGATGCCAGCCAGCGGGCGGAACGCTCTCGACCACGGCAACGTCGTGCCACGGCGTGTGGGCGCGAATAAACCGGCGCATGGCTTCCAGGCGCCAGGAATCGGGGCCAACAAGCAGGATGCGGCGGCGGCGATCCATATAGGTGAGGAGCGAGGAGAGGACGACGGCCGGGTCAAATTTCTCGACCGGGCGGCGTGCGACACGGGAAAGCATAAACGCCACGCTGCGGCTTGCCGGCAAAAGAATGCGCGCCGACAATTTGGCGCGGGCGACAGGATCGATCACCGCACGGCAAAGCCCGGCAAGCGTGACGAAGCTGACGGTGCGGCTGCCGCTCCGTGCCCTGGCTGCGGCATCAAGCGCGCCGAACGTTTCGCTCCACGACAGCACCGGAAACGGCAGGCCCAGCAGATGGGGACAGGGTGGCTGGCGGTTTTGTGAAGGCCTGCGCGTGAGGGCGCCTTTGCGCCCTACCAGCCTTTTCCCGGGCGCGAACGGCACGCCGGAGGCGCGTTCCCAGACATGATTTCGACGTGGCATGAAGCACCTGACACCCGTTGCAAACTGGACAACAGCAATATCAGGAGGCGCTAAAACTGCGCTTAAGGGAAAAAATCCAATCCGAGAAATGGGATTGGGTTTTTGTTAACACATGGATATGGGCACACTTTGCGGCGTATCGCCGGCCAGTTTTAATGGCCGGTCTTCACCGCCTCGACCGGGGCCACACCTTCGACGATCTTCGTCGGCATCACCTGCTTGCCCTGCGGGCGCTCGGCATTGGCGCGGATATCGTCCTTGGAGAGGTAATCAATCTGCTCGACAAGCGGCTCGAGAACGTAATCGTCGCCGAACTTCTTGTTGAGATTGTCCTTGATACTGGCCTTGAAGGTTTCAAGGTCAAAGGCCTTGGTATCGGAAAGATCCACCATCCGGTT
>JAIXTO010000209.1 GCA_027483885.1 Rhizobiaceae bacterium | reverse complement strand
GCCCTGTTCGGCCTGGGGGCTGGCCAGGCCGTGGTCTGGTATTCTGGACAGTTCTACGCGCTGTTCTTCCTGCAGAATGTCATCAAGGTCGATAGCTTCACCGCCAACGTTCTGGTGGCGTGGTCGCTCATCCTCGGCACCGGCGGCTTCCTGATCTTCGGCGCCCTGTCGGACCGTATTGGCCGCAAACCGATCATTCTGGCCGGTTGCCTGATTGCAGCCCTCACCTACAAGTTCGTCTTCCCGCTGCTGACTGAAATGGCTAACCCTGCGCTGCATGCGGCACAGCAGAGCCAGGTCGTAGTTACCGCAGCGCCGAATGACTGCTCGTTCCAGTTCAATCCGACGGGCACGGCAAAGTTCACCTCGTCCTGCGATATCGCCAAGGCGACGCTCGCCCGCAGCTCGGTCAACTATTCGACGGTCGAAGATCCGGCAGCCACGGTGGCGCAGATCAAGATCGGCGAAACCGTTATCCCCTCCTATGACAGCGCGGCCCTGACCGGCGACGCCCTGAAGACGGCAACCGCCGGCTTCAACAAGGCCGTCACCACCTCGCTGACCGCCGTTGGTTATCCGTTGTCGGCAGAAGCCAACACCACGGTTGCCCGGGCACAGAACTTCTTCGACATCTTCACCGGCCAGAAGATCGCGGTCGTCCTGATCCTGACCTATCTGATCATCCTGGTGACGATGGTTTACGGACCGATTGCGGCCATGCTGGTCGAATTGTTCCCGACGCGTATCCGTTATTCCGGCCTGTCTCTGCCGTACCATATCGGCAATGGCTGGTTCGGCGGCCTGATGCCGGCAACTGCCTTCGCCATTTCGGCGCAGACCGGCAACGTCTATGGCGGCCTCTGGTATCCGATCATCATCGCCGGTGCGACCGTGGTCATCGGCGCGCTGCTGGTGCCGGGCAACACCCACAAGAAGGACATCTTCTCCGACTGAGCCGGATCTCCTGAAAGCATTTTAAGAAAATCGAAGGGCCGGGCAGAAAATGCCCGGCCCTTCTGCATTTATTCTGCGAGCTGGCATTTGCCGAAATGTGCAGACTACTTGCGGCGCCTTTCCCAGACGAACCAACCGCCGAGGAAAACCGCGAGAATGATGGCATTGGCAATGATGCCGCTGAGAATGGAAAAGAGCCGCGTACTGCCCTCTGCATCCACTGTGGCACCTGTGGTCAACGGCAGCAGAATGGCGATGAACACCACGCCCATGGCAAGAGGCGCCCGCATGCCCATCTCCCGGCGGGTCCTTATCGCCGTGAGGAGAAGAAAGAAAATCAAACCGATCCGAAACGGATCGATAACTTGCGAGACAAGAAACTCGATCATACTGGAAAACCCCTCCTAACCCACTGGCACCGTTGCATGAATGGCGCTCCTGAACAAGCGCGGGCGGCACGAAAAAGCCGGCGAGGCTGGGCCTCGCCGGCTGAAGTTGCTCGTTGAGATCGTTGGAGTTCAGGCCAGCGTATAGGCCGTCTTCACCACGGTGAAGAATTCGGCGGCATATTTGCCCTGTTCGCGCGAGCCGAAGGACGAGGCCTTGCGGCCGCCGAACGGCACGTGGAAATCGACGCCTGCGGTCGGCAGGTTGACCATCACCATGCCGGCTTCCGAATTGCGTTTGAAGTGGGTGGCATGCTTCAGGCTGGTGGTGGCGATGCCGGCAGACAGGCCGAACGGCGTATCATTGGCAACAGAGAGCGCCTCGTCGTAATCCTTGACGCGGATGACGGCGGCGACGGGGCCAAAGATTTCTTCGCGCGCGATGCGCATCTGGTTGGTGGCTTCGGTAAACAGCGCCGGCTGGAGGTAGAAACCGGGGGTTTCGCGCTCCAGAACCTGCCCGCCAAAGGCAAGCTTGGCGCCTTCCTTCTGGCCGATCTCGATATAGTCGGTATCCTGCTTGAGCTGCTTTTCATCGACGACCGGGCCGATATGGGTGCCGGCTTTCAGCGCGTTGTCGATGGTGAGCGACTGAAGCTTTTCGGTGAGCGCTGCCACAAAGCGGTCGTGGATGCCTTCCGTGACAATGAGGCGCGAAGACGCCGTGCAACGCTGGCCGGTGGAGAAGAAGCCGGAATTGGCAGCCGCTTCCACGGCGACCGTGAGATCGGCATCATCGAGCACGACCATCGGGTTCTTGCCGCCCATTTCCAGCTGGAACTTGCGGTTATGCTCGACGGAAGCGAGCGCCACGCGCTTGCCGGTGCCGGTGGAGCCGGTAAAGGTGATGCCGCTGACCTTCGGGCTGTCGAGGATCGCCTGACCGACGACCGAGCCACGGCCCATGACGAGGTTCAGCACGCCCTTCGGCAGGCCGGCGCGATGCAGGATATCGACAATGGCCCAGGAGCAACCCGGCACCAGATCGGCTGGCTTGAACACAACAGTGTTGCCGTAGCAAAGCGCCGGCGCGATCTTCCAGGCGGGGATGGCGATCGGGAAATTCCACGGCGTGATGATGCCGATGACGCCGAGCGGCTCGCGGGTGATTTCAACGCCGATATTGGGGCGCGCGGACGGCACCATCTCGCCGGTCAGGCGCAGCGCTTCGCCTGCGAAGAAATCAAAGATCTGCGCGGCACGGATGGTTTCGCCAATACCTTCGGCAAGTGTCTTACCTTCTTCGCGCGCGAGAAGGCGGCCAAGCTCGTCCTTGCGGGCCAGGATTTCATCGGCGGTTTTCTTGAGGATAGCGTGGCGCTCGAGAATGCCGGAGCGCGACCAGGCCGGGAACGCTGCCTGCGCTGCATCGATCGCAGCCTTGGCATCTTCGGCAGTTGCCTGCGCGTAAAGACCGACCACGTCCTTGGTATCGGACGGGTTGATGTTTTGGGATGCCTGGCTGCCGACCCATTCGCCGGCAATCAGGTTCTGGTGGATGGTCATGAAGCCTCCCTTCGGCGTTTTCGCCGTTACGTTTAAACAATGTTCGGCGGACATCGCCGCCGGATGATAAAACAATGGCCTGCCACCTGCCCCGCATGCAAGGCCCGCGTGCAAGGATTGTTCGGCGCCATACGACGACAGCTGCCCTGCAATCACCAGACGCGCGCGCAGATCCAAGATAAGCATAAAGAGCCAATGCCCGCAGGCGTCAATATTATTTATCATACACCCCGCAATAGATATATGACGACTGAGAAAATGAGCCCTGAAGCGTCAAGCGGCAGCTTCCCGCCCTTGATCCGGAGCGCAGGTTGTGGCCTTGGTAGAGCGATGGCGGCCACAGCGACTGCAGAGCCACGGCGACAAAATGATTGCCGTAAAGCCTCGATAAACAAGGGGATAACGCGAAATTTTCGGCGGATATTTTGCGCTGCAAGAAATTTTATTTCGCGAAAACTGTTGCATTTCCGTGAAATAGGCATACATTGCGCTTCATCGAACTTGGTTGTGACTTTGTCCGAGAGCTAAGGCGCTCTGTCGATTTCCTTTCAAAACATCGATCCACCCGGCGGTTTTCGCGTCGGGATAACTTACGATTGACAAAGGAGATCGTCATGAACACTGGTACCGTAAAGTGGTTTAACAGCACCAAGGGCTTCGGCTTCATTCAGCCTGACAACGGCGGCGCGGACGTATTCGTCCACATCTCTGCTGTTGAGCGCTCCGGCCTTCGCGGCCTGGCCGATGGCCAGAAGATCCGTTACGACATCGTCCAGGACAAGCGTTCGGGCAAAAGCTCGGCCGACAACCTGCAGGCGGCTTAATATTGTCATTCGCCATAGCCGACCACGGATGTACTGGCGGTCAGTTGGCTGAGTGACTTGAGGAGGTCGGGTTAACGCCCGGCCTTTTTGTTTTACCTGAGCACGTCGGGAGATGCGCAATGAGCAGACCGACTTATTCCGTCGGAGACATGATTGTCTTGAAGGCGGCAGCAGGCTCCAGGCAGGAGCGGACAGATGCGTGCCGCATATCGGCTGTGATGCCGTCCGCCTATGGCCATGCTCAGTATCGTATCCGGTTCGAGAATGAGACATTCGATCGCCGGATCGTTGAGGGCGACATCGACCCAGAGCGGTCGAAGCGCTCTGCCACAGAAGAAAAAGCCGTCTCGCCCGCAAAGGGTAATTCGTGGCTCAATCCAGCCTCGATGAAGATCGGCAAGTGACCACACCAAAGATGCACACAGTGGCCCTTGCGGCCGTGCAAAAGGAGATGTTTTGCAGGTTCTGGTAAGAGACAACAATGTGGACCAGGCACTTCGCGTGCTGAAGAAGAAGTTGCAGCGCGAAGGCGTGTTTCGCGAAATGAAGGCGCGCAGCGCCTATGAAAAGCCCTCGGAAAAGCGCGCCCGCGAAAAGTCGGAAGCCATCCGTCGCCAGCGCAAGCTTGCGCGCAAGAAGATGCAGCGCGAAGGCCTGCTTCCGATGCCCAAGAAGGTTGCCGCCGTTCGCGGCCGTCGTTAATTTTCGCTGCTCACTGTCCCTCACCCCTTCGCAAGAGGAGCCAAGATGACTGCAACGAAAGACGTTTTCTTCAAGCCTGGTAAGGTATCTGCCCGTGAAAAGGCGGAAACGACCGATCACACGGCCCGTGCGATCATCGATGCCGAATCCGTGGCGCGTGACAAGAAAACCGAACGCTTGAAGCAGGCACGGCTCGCCAAAGCGGCGGAAGAGACTGTGGAAGACGCACCCAAAGTCGCAAAGCCACGCAAGACTGCTTCGAAGAAGTAAGTTTTGCGCCTCTGTGGCATGCAAAAGGCCGCGCCCTCGGGCGGCGGCCTTTTTGGTGTTTATGGCGTCGATCCACAGAGCAGAAGACGACACAACGCCACCGCGCTACCTCAATATTGACGTCGAAAGACATAGAAAAAGCGAACGATCTCCGGCCTTCCGAGGATCGCTCAGCAAAGAGTGGTAATGGCCCTCCAGCGACTGGGCCTATTGCCGATGGATGCGCCTTTGTTAACCGCCCGTCGCTCCCGGAACTGGCGTGTTTCGTGGCAGGTCTTGTGGCTTGATGACAGGCGTTTCGCCGACTGACGGTGCCGGCTCAACCAGATCCTGATCGCCAACGGACGGCGCTTTCAAAACACCGTTGCAATCGGCAAGATCCGGCATGGTGCCTTGCTGGTTCCGGGCGGTTTTTCCGGAGTTTTGCCCCTGCTGATGGTTCGGTGCCTGTCCGGGCGGCAGCGTGCATTTTTCGCGCGGGGCCGCATTGCTGTTGTCCTGCGCAAAGCCAGGCTGTGTTGTCAGAACGGAGGCAGACAGGCTGAGGCCGATGAGTGTCGTCATGATCAAACGGTTCATGGGATGTCTCCTTCTGCCCCTTCAACCCGCCTATGCCGGCAGGTGTTCCCATGACATCATCCAGATGTGTGGGCGAAGGGGCGCAAGGCAGTTCGGCACATCAGGGATGCGGTTCACTCGGCTGGACGAAAACTGTCGCGCAGAACAATCCGGGGAATGATCCGCTCCACATCCGGCGCACCTTCAGGATTGGCCACACGCCGCTCCAGAAGATCAACCGCCCGCCTTGCCATGGCATCCGGATCCTGGCGGAAGGTGGTGAGGCGATAGTTGAGCCAGCCGGATTGCGGCACATCGTCAAAACCGATCACCGCCACGTCTTGCGGCACCCGAAGCCCCGCCTCCAGCCGAAACACATCCATCAGCCCGAAAGCGATGAGGTCGTTGGCGCAAAACACCGCATCCGGCAGCGGCTGTCGCTCGGCCATCAATTGCCGCGCCGCAACCAAGCCGCTGTCATAATCGGAATCGCGACCACGCACGACGCGCACCGAAAATCCGCGAGCCTCGATGGCGGCAACGAAGGCCGTCTCGCGCTCCAGTATGGCCGGCGTGCGGGAGTTGGAACCGGCGAAAGCAAACCGGCGGCGTCCGGCGTGGATCAAGGCCGCGGCCGCCTGTTCGGAGGCTTCCGAATTTCCGGCCTGCACATGGTCTGCATCCGGCTCCGCGCGTCCGATCATCACCACCGGCTGGCCGTTGCGTTTTGCCAGTTCGAAAAAACTTGCCGGCGGTGAGCCGGAGACGATGATGGTTGCCTCGGCGCGGTGACCGATGAGTATTTTCTGCGCGGCAAGCAGTTCCTCTTCGGTCTCACCGGTGTTGATGAGAACAGGCACGCTGCCGCGCTGGATCAGCATCTTGGCCAGCGCTGCCGTCAGATGTGCGCGAAATCCAACCTCCGGTTTCGTCGCAACAATGCCGATCAGCCGGCTCTGGTTGTTAAGAACGCCGCGCGCGAGATCGTTGACATGGTAGCCAAGTTCCTCGGCAGCCTGCAGCACCTTTTCGCGGGTGGCGGGCGACACGCTGGCGCCGGGTGTAAACGTGCGCGACACAGCCGAACGGGAAACGCCGGCCCGCTGCGCCACCTGCTCGGCGCTGACGAAGCGCATGCGATTGGACGAGACCTTGTCATTCTTCATCACCAGTTCACCGCCCGACGCGTGATAGATTGCGGCAGACAGGGCACCTGCCGACCGATCCGCTTCTATCGTACTTCCCATGCACAACCGTGCAATGCCTGATCCCGGGTCTTAGAGCCACCATCTGACAATGGGATGACAGTGAAGGAAGGTTGATGTGATCCCGAACGTAAGATCAACGGCTCTTGTTAGGCCGTTTTGTTCGAACGAAAACAGCATTTGGTGCATCATCAGCTGTATTTTGGCGCTTGGTCAGGCCGATGCTCGGCACCCAATCGGACACTTCGGTTTGCCTGCGACAGGCCGTGCAGAGGGTCGGAGGTGGCACATATCCTGGATAGCCAACCATTACAGAGGGGAAGAGATATCCCCCCTTTTCCCAAGCGCGTGATCCAGCCGGGCAGGATCACGCGCCAGCCGCCGTATCAGCCCGCCAGCGCTGTCTGCTCCGGCGCAAAAAAGCGCGGACGAATTTCAGCCTCGAAACTTTTGAGCGCCGCTCCGATCGCCTGGTGCATATCGAGATAACGATAGGTGCCAAGGCGGCCGCCGAACACCACGTCCTTCTCCTGTTCGGCAAGGTTGCGATAGGCGAGATAGGTCAGCTTGTCCTGCATCGTATCGATGGGATAATACGGCTCGTCGGCGCGGGTGGCGGAGCGCGAATATTCGCGCACGATCAACGACTTATCCGTCTGGTAAGCGCGTTCCGGGTTGAAGTGGCGAAATTCGAGGATGCGGGTGAACGGCACGTCCTCATCCGCATAGTTCATCACAGCCGCGCCCTGGAAATCGCCGGTATTCACCACCTCTTCCTCGAAATCGATGGTGCGCCATTTCAGCTCGCCGGCACGGTAATCGAAATAGCGGTCGATGGGACCGGTATAGACGACAGGCTTACCCTGCGGGATCTCGCTCTTCACGGCAAAATAATCGGTGTTGAGGCGGATATCGATCAGCGGATTGTCGAGCATGCGCTGGAAGATCGCCGTGTAGCCGTCAACGGGCAGCCCCTCATAGGGGTCGTTGAAGTACCGGTTGTCGAAATTGTAGCGCACCGGAAGCCGGGTGATGATCGATTCCGGCAGTTCGCGCGGATCCGTCTGCCATTGCTTGGCGGTGTAGCCGCGAATGAAGGCCTCGTAGAGCGGGCGGCCGATCAGCGAGATCGCCTTTTCCTCGAGATTTTCTGGCGCGCGGCCACCAAGTTCTGCGGCCTGCTGTGCAATCAGCGCGCGGGCCTCAGCCGGATTCAGCTGCTTGCCGAAAAACTGGCAGATCGTGCCGAGATTGATCGGCATCGAATAAACCTGGCTCTTGTGCGAGGTGAACACCCGGTGGCGGTAATCGGTGAAGGTCGTGAAGCGGTGGAGATAATCCCACACGGTCTTGTTGGGCGTATGAAACAGGTGGGCGCCGTATTTATGCACCTCGATGCCCGTCTCCCGGTCGTTTTCGCTATAGGCATTGCCGCCGATATGATGGCGGCGATCGATGATCAGCACCCGCTTGCCAAGCTCGTTGGCCGTGCGTTCGGCAATGGTGGCGCCAAAGAAACCGGCACCGACGATAATCAGGTCATAATCACGAAAGCTCACGGGCAATGCCCTCCCCGGGGACGGTGCTGTTAAAAGCGCGGGAGGACGATGCCCCGCAATCTGAACTGGATAGCCACCAAGGCTTTCGCGGCGCTTGCGAGAGTGTGCACAGCGCGCACTTTTCGTTTGCGCCGCAGCGTAGCGGGGGGCATGTTCGGGCAACATCACAGAAATATCGAAGGCAAGTTATGGCAGCGGACGCAATCGTTCTGGGCGCGGGGATCATCGGGGTGTCCACGGCGCTTCATCTGGCAAGGCGCGGCAAATCCGTGGTGCTGGTGGACCGGCGCGGCCCTGGCGAGGAAACTTCGTTCGGCAATGCCGGCCTCATCCAGCGCGAGGGCGTGGTGCCCTACGCCTTTCCCCAGCAGATCGGCATGATCCTCAAGGTGGCGCTCAACAACCGCATCGACGTGCGTTATGATTTCGGCGCACTTCCCGCGGTTGCCAAATTCCTCGGCCGTTACTGGTGGCATTCCAACACCGGCCGCCATCAGGCAATTGCGCGGTCCTATGCAACGCTGATCGAACAGTCGATTGCAGAACATGACGACCTGATCCAAGCATCCGGCGCGCAAAACCTCATCCGCAAGGATGGCTGGACACAGGCCTTTCGCACGCGGGCCAAGCAGGATGGAGAGGTTGCCGAAGCCGAGCGTCTGAAGCGCGAATACGGTCTCGATTTCAAGGTGCTGGATGCTGCCGAACTTGCCGCCAAGGAGCCGCATCTCAGCAGCGATTTCGTCGGCGGCCTCACCTGGGTCGATCCCTGGTCGGTGACCGATCCGCACGCGCTGACGCTCGCCTATGTCAAACTGTTCGAAAGCCTCGGCGGTCGTTTCGTCAGGGGCGACGCGACAAGCCTTGCGCAAACCGCGACCGGCTGGACAGTGTTGACCGATGACGGCCCCGTCGAGGGCAAGGATGTGGTGATCGCGCTCGGCCCCTGGTCGGACACGGTCACGAAGCCGCTTGGCTACAATTTCCTCGTCGGCGTCAAGCGCGGCTACCACATGCATTACGGACTCTCCGACAACAAGGTGCTGAACGGCTGGACCATGGATGCCGAGCGCGGTTATTTCCTGGCCCCGATGGACAAGGGCATAAGGCTGACGACGGGCGCCGAATTTGCGCTTCGCGACGCGCCGAAGACGCCGGTGCAGCTCGGTCGCGCCGAAGCCGTTGCCCGCACCATCTTTCCGCTTGGCGAGCGGCTGGACAAGGAGCCCTGGATGGGCGCGCGCCCTTGCACGCCGGACATGATGCCCATCATCGGCAAGGCGCCGCGCCACAAGGGCCTGTGGTTTGCCTTCGGCCACGCCCATCACGGCCTGACGCTTGGCCCGGTGACGGGCCGGGTGATTGCCGAGCAGATCTGCGGCGAAAAACCCTTCATCGATACCACGCCCTACCGGCCCGAGCGGTTCGTCATCTGAGGAGATTTTTTGATGCCTGAGGCAGTGCGGGGAATGAACGACAATCCCGGTCACGCCGCATCCTGGTACGCCGCCAGTGCCCGCGACAAACGGGTGCGCCCGGCACTTGACGGCGACAGGGAGGCAGATGTCTGCGTGATCGGCGCAGGTTTTTCCGGTATTTCGGCAGCGCTTGAACTTGCCGAACGCGGTTATTCGGTGATTGTGCTGGAGGCAGAACGCATCGGCTTTGGCGCCTCCGGGCGCAATGGCGGCCAGATCGTCAATGGCTACAGCCGTGACCTGCAAACGATTGCGGCACGTTATGGCGCGGACAAGGCGGTCAAGCTCGGTGAAATGTCGCTGGAGGGGGCGGCCATCATCCGCGAGCGCGTGGAAAAATACGCCATCGACTGCGATCTCGTCGACGGCGGCTTTTTTGCCGCCTTTACCGATAAGCAGATCCGCGAGATGGAGGCCCACAAGGCAGATTGGGAACACCACGGTCATCCCGGCCTCGAGATGGTGACGCGCAAGGAGGTCGGCCATTATGTGAAGACCGACCGGTATGCCGGGGGCATGATCGATCGTCTCGGCGGCCACATCCATCCGCTGAACCTGGTGCTTGGCGAAGCCGCCGCCGTGGAAAGGCTCGGGGGGCAGATTTTTGAAAACTCCCGCGTGACCGCACTGGAAGAAGGCGCGCCCAACCGCGTTCGCACGGCTGGCGGCTCAGTGACGGCGCGTTATGTCCTCGTCTGCGGCAATGCCTATCTTCCCCCGCAACTGCCGGAAATCAGCTCGCGCATGATGCCGGTCTCAAGCCAGGTTCTGACCACAGAGCCGCTGGACGCGGATCTTGCCGAAACGCTGCTGCCGGCAAATTACTGCGTCGAGGATGCCAATTACATTCTCGACTACTACCGCCGCACCGCCGACAACCGCATTCTCTATGGCGGCGGCATCGGGTATGGCGGGCGAGACCCGAAGGATATCACCGCCGTCATCCGCCCCAATATGCTGAAGACCTTTCCGCAGCTTGCGGGAAAACGCATCGATTTTGCCTGGAGCGGAAATTTTGCGCTGACGCTGACGCGCATTCCCCATATCGGGCGGCTTTCGCCCACGGTCTATTTCTCGCATGGCGATAGCGGCCATGGGGTGACGACGACGCATCTTCTGGGAAAAATTCTGGGCGAAGCGGTGGCCGGCCATGCGGAGCGCTTCGACATCTGGAGTTCGCTGCCGAACCTGCCCTTCCCCGGCGGCCGGAGATTCCGCGTGCCGCTTACGGTGCTGGGGGCCTGGTGGTATGGGATGCGCGACCGGCTGGGGTGGTAGCCGGTCGCGCTTCAGACATGACGGTCGTCCGCCGCGGCGACCGTCAATTCCTTGGGAGGGATTTTTCATTGCTGCATCAGATGTCTGTAATGCACCCGCCGATGCGCTGCAGGCGCAAGGGCTGTTGGGTATGGGTTGCGCGACCGGCCGGGAGATGACCGGCCGCGCTTCAGGCATGACGGTCGTCCGCCGCGGCGACCGCCAATTCCTGTATTCGGATAGTGTTATGGATGCGGGATCACCGGAAGGCGCAAAACGTTGCGGTCCGGTCGTTCAAACCACCCGTCTCAATGGTCGCCGTAGCTACCGTCAAGAAACAGGCTGATCTGGGCGCGTGTCGAAAGTTTGAAGGCAGAAATGATCTGCTTTGCTTCTTCCGGCTGCGACTTCAGCGCCAGACGAACGACGCTCACCGTCAGGTGGCACATCATGAACGTTGTCCGGCGATATTGATCCCGCAGGTGTTTGGCGATGTAAATGTCAGTTGCATCGGCAAACAGGTCCGCCAACCTGCGGGTTTCGGTGAGATCCATGTCCGCCAGCATCTTGTCGGCCTGGATCGCGTTGATCAGGTCCTGAACCTGCGGATTGCCGTGGACATACAGATTGTAGAGATCGACCATCGCGTCAGTCGCCCGGCAGATATCCTGCGGCCCGCGCACGTCGTTCAGCCCCAGCGTCATGAACTGTGAGACATTGGCAATGTAGCGATCGTAGAGCATCGCGATGATTGCCGACTTGTTGGGAAAATACTGATAGACGGAGGCGATCGGCCCGCCGGACAGCGCCGCGATTTCCTTCATCGTGACGGCATCAATGCCCTTCTGGCCAATCAGATCCATGGCGACCTTCAGGATTTCATCGATCCGGTCCCTGCTGCGCTCCTGCTTCGGAATCCGGCGCAAGACCGGACGAACGCAACCCTGCTTGGCCTCTGGCATATCGAACCTCAAACCGTCCATGCGTATTCCCCCCTCATTGGGCGCTGCCCATCCTGCTTAATCGAACCCGCAGGCGCCTCTGTTGTTGATGGATCGCCGGACCTTCGTCATCCGGTATATCCTTTTGTCCAAGCTTTTTTCCAGTCCAAAAATGAACCGGAACGCCCGAAATACTTGACGTTTAAGTCATTATTCGCACACGCCAAAATACAACCTGCAAGTCCGCAAGATATATCTGGCATTCACCAATGGTTGCCCGACAAGACTATACGCCGTGCATCACGCTCCAGCCACGCCACGTTGCAAGGCAACACGCCCGCGAGATGCCCATACAGACGAAACGCGCACCGCATAAATCCTGATCGAAAAGCACTTCTTTAGTAAAGGTACCTTCCATCCAGATCCTTTAGTGCCCAAACGATCCCGATACCCAACTAAACTGCCGACCTTATGGCATAAGTCATATTTAAATCGGCGTTCAGTCTGGAGCACCGCGCCTGTTAACTGAAGACATTATTTAAATACTTCAGCCGCTACATTAGATCAATGAAAATAAGGCGCAAAATTGCGCAATCACCATCCTCAATATCAGGGGTGATAATTTATAGTGATCTGAACCTGGACAGCATAAAGGGCATGAGAACCGAGAGAAACAGCAGCCGCAGGATATGGTGTGTGCCAACATAGGCCGGATCCGCATGCATGATGACAGCCATGGCAGCCATGGTTTCCAGCCCGCCTGGCGCAAAGGCGATCAGCGCTGCACCAAGCGGTACATCGAGCAGATGCGAGATGCCGGCAGCGGTAATCGCAGAGATCAACCCAACAACAACGGTCACTGTCATGCCCGCCACAAAGGCATTCTTGAGATCGGCCAGGCTTACGCCGGAAAAGCGGGTGCCGATCATACTGCCGAGCAGCACATAGACGGGGATCTGCAGCCATTGCGGGATGGTGCCGCTGACGAGGCCGGACAGATGGGCAAGGATCGATACCGCCATGCCACCAACCAGAAGTGCGGCCGGCACCCGAAGTTTTAGGAATATCAGCCCGCACAGGACGGCAAGCACCGTGATGACGGCAAGCGGCAGCAATCCCATGGCCTGCGGCAGGATGATGACGCCCTCACCCGAGGCGCCGGAAAGCTCGACGATCAACGGCACCAGCAGCGTCAAGGCGAGGACGCGCACGCTCTGAATGACGCCGATACTGGCGACATCCCCCCTGGTATCGGCTGCAAGGCTCATCACGTAGCTGAGGTGACCGGGACAGGCCGCCAGCAGCGCCGTCATGCGGTCATAGTGAAAAACCCGACGCAGCAGTGCCTGAGCCGAGAAGAGCAGAATGGCGGACGTGACGAGCACCATGACGAAACTTGCCGGCCATGCGGCGGCAGCGGCCATCACCTCCGGCGTCACGCCGGCTCCCATCGACATGCCGACCACGACAAAACAGCCATTGCGCACGCCAACTGGCACCAGAAGCCGGCGACCGAAGAGGCTGCCCAACGTCACGAAGATGGCCGGACCGATCAGGAAAGGGGCCGGAAGCCCCAATGCGGCGGCAAGGAAAGCACCGAAGGCACCAAGGACAAGCGTCAAGGCAAAGGGAATGAAATCGTCAGAATGTATCATGCGAAAAATTATGCGGTTTCAACAGGAACGGCCGGCCGGCCGGATGGAAACCTTTTATCAAGAATGCGCCACGATGACAGAAAACCTTGTCGTCATGCTAAAAAAAAGCGCCCCCAGCGGAGCGCTTCATCGTTTGGTCTGCTGTCGCCCGAATCAGGCGGCAGGTGCCACCACCGCGCGACTTGCCGGAATATCCAGGCCGAGCAGGAAGTTGATCTGCGGACGGGCCTTGACGAGATCGTCGATCGAATAACCGGCGAGCACGTCAAAAAAGGCGTTGAGCGCCTTGCGCAGCGCGGAATTTAGCCCGCAGCTATCAACGAGCGGGCACTCGACCGCGCCATCCTCAAAACATTCCGCCATGGCAAAGCTGTCTTCGGTGACCTTCACCACATCGAACAGGCTGATCTTTTCGGCCGGGCGACCAAGGCGCACACCGCCATTGCGGCCACGCAAGGTTTCCACAAGACCGGCCTTCGTCAGCGGCTGCAGGATCTTGAACAGGAAAAGCTCGGACACGCCATAGGCACGGGCAATCTCGGGGATACGGCTCAACTGCCCTTCGTTGGCTGCACAATACATCAACATGCGTACCGCATAATTGGTCTGTTTCGTCAAACGCATGCCATTCTCCCTCGGGTCCGTTGGCGGATATATAAGCCGTTTGCCACTTTTGAACAATTCCAAATTTGAAAATTTTACTCAGCCTATCCACTTTTCACAGCCCTGTGAATTGACCGGCCGAACAAAATCATGAATTCCAAACTCAACATAAGTGAGACATCATGTTCTGATAAGAGGGGGAGACGCCTGTGAAGAAGTTTCTGATTGCATCCGCGGCCATTCTGTCTGCCGTAACAGCTGGTTCGTCGGCCGCATGGGCCAATGGCGAAGTGAATATCTATTCGTACCGCCAGCCGGAATTGATCAAGCCGCTGCTGGATGCCTTCACCAAGGAAACCGGCATTACGACCAACGTGCTGTTTCTCGATAAGGGGCTGGTCGAGCGCATCCGTGCCGAAGGCGCCAAC
Organism: Rhizobiaceae bacterium; assembly: GCA_027483885.1. Classification (GTDB taxonomy): domain Bacteria; phylum Pseudomonadota; class Alphaproteobacteria; order Rhizobiales; family Rhizobiaceae; genus Neorhizobium. Next base: position 8,489 of record JAIXTO010000209.1, on the reverse strand, counting down.
TCGCCGGCCGACGTCATCCTCACCATCGATATCGCCCGCCTCAGCGAAGCCAAGGATGGCGGCGTGGTGCAGCCCGTCAAGGGCAACGTCACCATCGACAAGGATATCCCGTCTGCCTTCCGCGATCCGGATGGAGAATGGTTCGGGCTCACCACCCGCGGCCGCGTTGTCTACGCCTCCAAGGAGCGCGTGGCCGAAAATGCCATTACCTATGAAGAACTGGCCGATCCGAAGTGGAAGGGCAAGATCTGCATCCGCGATGGCCAGCACGCCTATAATCTCGCGCTTTTCGCCTCCATGGTTGCCCATCACGGCGCAGACTATACGGAAAAATGGCTGACGGGTTTCAAGAACAATCTGGCCCGCAAGCCCGATGGCAATGACCGCAGCCAGGCGAAATCCATTCTTGCCGGCGAATGCGACATCTCGCTCGGCAACACCTATTACGTTGGCCTGATGATGACCAATGACAAGGAGCCGGAACAGAAGGAGTGGGCGAGCGCCATCAAGATCCTGTTTCCCAATGCAGCCGACCGCGGCACGCATGTGAACATTTCCGGCATGGCGATGGCGAAGAACGCGCCCAACAAGCAAAACGCCGTCAAGCTGATGGAGTTTCTGGCCTCGGGCGAAGCCCAGAAGATCTACGCCGAAGAGGTTTTCGAATATCCTGTTATGCCCGGCGCAGAACCGTCTGACATCGTGAAATCCTTCGGAACGCTGAAGCCGGACAACCTGCCGCTGACCGATATTGCCAAGAACCGCAAGACGGCGTCCGAACTCGTCGACAAGGTCGGCTTCAACGACGGCCCGTCGAACTGATCCACTTTTCGCCTCACATGCAAAGGGCGCCTTCGCGGGCGCCCTTTTTTATTATCGTGATGTGCGGTGCTTACTTCATCGTCGGCATGACGAATTCGGCGCCGTCCTTGATGCCGGACGGCCAGCGCGAGGTGACCGTCTTGGTGCGCGTCCAGAACTTGATCGAATCCGTGCCGTGCTGGTTCAAATCGCCGAAGGACGAGGACTTCCAGCCACCGAAGGAGTGATAAGCGAGCGGAACCGGGATCGGCACGTTGACGCCGACCATGCCGATATTAATGCGGGAGGCGAAATCGCGGGCGGCATCGCCGTCGCGGGTGTAGATCGCAACGCCATTGCCATATTCATGCTTCATCGGAAGATCGAGCGCTTCTTCATAGGTTTTTGCACGCACGACGGAGAGGACAGGCCCAAAGATTTCGGTCTTGTAGATGTCCATGTCAGGCGTCACGTGGTCGAACAGGCAACCGCCGACGAAATAACCGTTCTCATAGCCCTGCAGCTTGAAATCGCGGCCATCGACCACGAGCTTGGCGCCCGCTTCGACGCCACTGTCGATTAGGCCCTTGATGCGCGCCTGGGCTTCCTTGGTAACCACAGGACCGAGATCGGCCTTATCATCGGTGTAAGGACCGATGCGCAGGGATTCGACCATCGGGGTGAGCTTTTCGATCAGGCGGTTTGCCGTCTCTTCGCCGACGGGAACGGCCACCGAAATCGCCATGCAACGCTCGCCGGCAGACCCGTAACCGGCGCCCATCAGCGCCTGGGCTGCCTGATCGAGATCGGCATCGGGCATGATGATCATGTGGTTCTTGGCGCCGCCAAAGCACTGGGCGCGCTTGCCGTTCATGGCAGCCGTGCCATAGACATACCGGGCAATCGGCGTGGAGCCGACGAAGGACACGGCGGAAATATCCGGATGTGTCAGGATGCCATCAACGGCCGACTTGTCGCCATTGACGACGTTGAGGATGCCGGCCGGAAGACCTGCCTCGATCATCAGTTCGGCAAGGCGGATCGGAACAGACGGATCACGCTCCGAAGGCTTCAGGATGAAGGCGTTGCCGCAGGCAATGGCCGGCGCAAACATCCACATCGGGATCATGCCCGGAAAGTTGAACGGCGTGATACCAGCGCCGATGCCGACCGGCTGGCGGATCGAATACATGTCGATATTCGGGCCGGCGCCTTCGGTGAACTCGCTCTTCGACAGATGCGGAATGCCGATGACGAATTCGCAGACTTCCAGGCCGCGGATGATGTCACCCTTGGCATCTTCGATGGTCTTGCCATGCTCGCGCGACAGGGTTTCAGCAAGGCTGTCCATGTTGTCGTTGAGGAGGGCGACGAACTTCATGAACACGCGGGCGCGGCGCTGCGGATTGGTGGCTGCCCACTTGACCTGCGCCGCCTTGGCGTTTTCCACGGCGGCATTCAGTTCCGCATCGCTTGCCAGCGACACTTCGCCCTGCACTTCGCCGGTTGCCGGGTTGTAGATCGGCTGGCTGCGGCCGGACGTGCCGGGCACATGCTTGCCGCCGATGAAATGGCCTACCTGATACATGGATGATCCTCCTGGATTGTTATGGACCCAGTATGCGCTTTAATTTGCACAAGACAACGCGATGATTTACGCATCCATTGTGCAAAAATTGATGTGCAGTGCTTCCCCTTACCGGGTTTCAGGAGGCGCCTGAAGGAAATCCAATGGACTGGGACAATGTGCGCATCTTTCTGGCCGTGGCGCGCGAGGGCCAGCTTCTGTCGGCGTCCCGTCGGCTCGGCCTTAACCACGCAACGCTTGGGCGGCGCATCAATGCGCTGGAGGATGCGTTGCGGACGCGGCTTTTGATCCGAAAGCCCAGCGGCTGTGAACTGACGGCGGATGGCCATGCCTTCCTCGCGTCCGCCGAACGCATCGAGGCGGAAATGCTCGCGGCGCAGGCGCGCACCGGCGAAGTGAATGCGCCCATTGAAGGCACCGTGCGCATCGGCGCGCCGGATGGATTTGGCGTTTCGTTTCTGGCGCCGCGTCTCGGCACGCTGATCAGGCGCCACCCGAACCTGCGCATCCAGCTGGTGCCGGTGCCACGCTCGTTTTCGCTGTCGCAGCGCGAGGCCGATATTGCGATTACCGTGGAGCGGCCAAGCCAGGGGCGGCTCGTCTCCTCAAAGCTCACCGACTATACGCTGGGCCTTTACGCCTCCCGCGACTATCTCGCCCAGAACGGCGAACCCGCCACCCTCGAAGACCTGCGGCTTCACCCGCGCATCGGTTACGTCGACGACCTGATTTTTTCACCGCAGCTGAATTTCACCGGCGAAGTGATGCGCGACTGGGATGCAGGGTTCGAGATTTCGAGCGCGATCGGCCAGACGGAAGCGGTGCGCACCGGCGCCGGCATCGGCATACTCCACGATTATATCGCCCGCCCGGTGCCGGAACTTGCCCGCATCCTCCCCGACATCTCCATCCGCCGCGCCTACTGGACCAGCACCCACGAAAGCCTGCGCGACCTCACCCGCATCCGCACGGTGATCGCGTTTCTGCAGGAAGCGGTGGGCGCCGAACGGCATGTGTTTGTGTGAGGGGTGTTGTTGCCGTGATCGAGAGGTCGCATCACAGGGATGCCGCACGGACCAGGGTAATAAGGGATAAAATGTGGAAGAATGGTACGGTTGGGGGGTCTCGAACCTCCGACCTCAGGTGCCACAAACCTGCGCTCTAACCAACTGAGCTACAACCGCACGCCACGTTGCCAACCTTGGTCGGCCGTGTCTGGGGCGTGACATAGAAGCATTGCATTTTTTTTGCAAGCCCCGAGTTTCGCCCCGAAACGAAAAAGGCCGGGATGACCCGACCTTTCCCTGAAAAAATTCGAAGGGTAATCAGGCAGCCTTGAAGGTGGTCATCACCTTTTCGGCGGCTTCCTTGCCGGGCTTGGTCACTTCTTCAGCGATCTTGCGGGCCGCTTCCTGCATGGCCTTGGCCTGCTCGACGGTGACTTCGGCCTGCTTGCGCACGAAACCGGTCTGCAGTTCGATCAGTTCGGCAACCGACTTCACGCCCATCAGCGCTTCCAGATGCGACAGCGACATTTCGGCATTGGTGCGCATCGCTTCGATGGCCTTGAGGCCAAACTCGACGGAACCGGCCTGCGCCGTCTGCATTGTCGTTTCAACCGTTTTGGTGGCTTCCTCGGCGGCAACCTTCATCTTGGCAAAGGCTTCGCGCGACTGCGTGGTGCCCTTTTCGGCGAAATCACGCAGGCTTTCCGTCAACCGCGTCGGGTCGAAGGCGGCGAAGGAGAATACGTCATCAGTCTTGTAAGCCATGTCCAGCTTCCTTGTTCGATCCCGGCCCCCATGATGGGCGACCTCATGACCATAAATATAGCGAAAGTAATGTTGCGTTGCAATATGTTTGTGCAGTGCAACATGAACTTTTCCTGATTAACCGTGTTCTGCGTTTCCTGAGCCACATTGTGGACCTGAAGGGGCTTCGAAGTTACTAACAATGTGTTAACGTAGCGCCGGCTTGATGAAGACGGCACCGAGTGCAAGGCCCGCCATGTCTGCTGTGCAATATCCCTTCATAGACATCGCCGCGCATCCCAGGGTGCGCGATCATTTTGCGGCGGGCAAGGCGGTCGTGCTGTTTTCGCATGACATGGCAGACGTGCTCTGGGCCAATGGCCGCGGCGCGCAGCTGTTCGGCACCGACATCATATACGACCTTATCGACCAGGGGCCGCCGCGGCTGGATCTGACCGTGCGCCAGGCGCAGGCGACAGCGCGCCAGCTGCACGCGCCGGGCGACCACCGCACCTTCATGATGCGCATGACTTCAGGCTTCGAGCGGCTGGCCGTGCAGGCGCTGTGCGAGCTGATCGAACTGGCGGATGGGCAAACGGCCGTTCTTCTGGCCGTGCCCGCTGCCGCCCAGCCGCCGCTTGCTGCCGAATGTGCCCGCCAGATGCTGGAGGGTTTTGACGACCCCAACACCCATGTGGCCGTGCTGGATGGCGATGGCCATGTGATTTCCTCCTCGTCCGATTTCGGCTCGATCAACCTTACCCCTCACACCGCCCGCATGCTGGTGACGCTGGCCGCAAATGACGGCGACCGGCTGGTGAAACGCCCGGTGCCGACAGGCGCCGGTTATCTGCCGGCTGCCATTGCAAAGCTGTCCGACGATCCGGTGCTCAACCTGCTGTTCATCGTGGAGAACGATGCCGGCGAGCCAGAGATCGCCAGCGAGGAACGACAGTCAGCGCAGGCACCCGACGAGATTGCCCCTGCCATTTTAGACGAGACGACCGGTTCGGCGGAGAACGCCGATGATCAGCCGGCGTCGCCTGCCCCGGAAGAAACAGTCGTTGAAGAGGCCGAAGTTCTGCCGCAGGCCGTCGTAACGCCTGCGATGACCGACGAGAGCCAGCAGGCGCAGAGCGACGACACAGCGTCTTCGCTGGACGCGCCGACAGAACCGGACGCTGCCAGTATCGCAAGTGCTGAGGCCGCTCCGGACGTGGTTGCCGATGTAGTGGCAGCGGATGACCTGACACCTGAAGCCGAGGTTTCCGGCTTCCAGTTCCCGCGCGAGGCCCGTGCCACGCGGTTTGTCTGGAAGATCGATGCGCAGGGGGTTTTCTGTGAAATCTCGCCGGAACTGGCTGCCACCGTCGGCCCGCATGCCGCCGAAGTGGTGGGGCTGGGTTTTGGCGATGTAGCCGCCCTGTTCAACCTCGATCCCGATGGCAAGATCGGCGAACTTTTGCAGCGCCGCGACACCTGGTCCGGCAAGACGATCTACTGGCCTGTGGAAGGCACATCGCTCTGCGTGCCCATCGATCTCGCAGCCCTGCCGACCTATACCCGTACCCGCGAATTCGATGGTTTCCGCGGTTTCGGCATCGTGCGCATTTCCGATGTCGAGGAAGATCCGCTGGCGCTTGGTCTGACCTTTGTGCCCGGTGAACCCGAGATGCCAAGCCTTGCCGAGGACGCAGGGGCTGCGCTTGCTGAACAGGCGGACGAGGAGAACATCTCGCCGGATGTTCCCAATGCCGAGGCGGAAGCAGAAGCAGAACCTGTAAGCGAGGCATCTCCAGAGCAGGCCCCAGAAGAGCAAGGGGACGATACCCTGGCGACTGCGCAGCAGCCGGCGGAAGAGGCTGACGCGGCAGATGATGTCGAGGACACCGCAGAAGCGCCGTCCGAGACACTCGAGCCCCCCGTTGAAACGCCGCCGTCTTCGACGATGCCGCTGCTGTGGCCGGCGCATGAAAAGCCGGCGCTGCGTCTGGTTGAAAATTCGCCGCGTTATTCCGACAAGGTCATCCGCATCGAAGACCGCCGTCCCGGCCCCCGCGAAGGCCTGACGCCGGTCGAGCAGGCAGCGTTCCGCGAAATCGCCCGCCGTCTGGAAGTGTTTCGCCAGAACGAGGAAGCCCCGGAACAGCCGCTGCCGCTGGCCGCCGATGAAGACATGGCTCGCGCCATGGACGACAGCGGCACAGACACACCTGCCTTCGAAGCTTTTACCGACTACGCCGAAGAAACGCTTCCTGCGACCGATGAGGGTGCAGACCAGGCCGAACACCCAGCCGAGACGGAAACCGCAGACGAGACAGACGGTTTGTCCGACGAGGCGCTTTATGCCGACATGACGTCCGATGCCGTGCCGGAAGAAGAGGCTTTGGACGGAGGGGCGACGGAAACCGGCCTTCTGAACGACCCGGCATCGCCGGAGGTTTTTCCCGAAGCGGAAGACGCAGCGATCGACGTTGCAGACAATGCCGGCGAGCACGACGCGGCTGCTCCAGCGGAAGATACGGCTGACGAAACAGAAATTGCCGATATTGCGGATGCGCCGGAGGCAGCACCCGCCGCCGCCATGACAGCTGCGGAGACGGTTGAGGACGACGACGCCTTGGCTGCCGAAGGCACGCCCGCCGGAGAAATGCCGGCCGAAGGCATACCGGTCGAGGCGATGGCGGAGGAGGCCGCGCCGACGGAAATCCTGCCAGCCGACACCGCTGAGGCCGAAAACACGCCGGTCGAGGACGCCGTGGATGCCGAGGGCGAGGAGCGGATTTCGCTGGCCGAGGCCTATGCGCAGGCCATGCCGCTTCGCCAGCGCCCGGAGCTTTCATCCGATGTCGTCGACCAGATGCCGGTTGCCCTTCTCGTCCACAGCGGCGAACGGCTGATCCATGGCAATCCGGAATTCCTGCGCCTCACCGGTTATCAGACGCTGGAGGCGCTCGCTGACGTCGGCGGGCTCGATGCCCTGCTGCAGCGCCAGGACCTGGAAGACAAGACGTCTGAAGCCGGCGGCATGGTGGTGGTGCGCGCCGATGACAGCCTCGTGCCGGTCACCGCCCGCCTGCAATCGGTGCGCTGGGATGGCGCAACCGCGCTCATTCTTGCGCTGATGCCGGTCAATGAGGCTGCTGCGGCACCCGATACCGCCCCCGTTGACGAAACAACACCCGCGGAACCCGACGAACACGCCCACCAGGCGGAAAAACTGTCGCGCATGGCGGTCGAGGTGGACGAGTTGCGCGCCATTCTCGACACCGCAACCGATGGCGTCGTGATCCTTGGCGGCGATGGCGATATCCGCTCGATGAACCGGGCGGCCAGCGCGCTGTTCAACTATGACAATGACGAGACGGCCGGAAAACCCTTCGTCATGCTGTTTGCCCATGAAAGCCAGAAATCCGTGCTGGATTATCTGGCAGGCCTTGCCGGCCATGGCGTGGCAAGCCTCCTGAACGACGGGCGCGAAGTGATTGGCCGGGAAGCCTCTGGCGGTTTCCTGCCGCTGTTCATGACGATTGGCCACCTCACATCGTCCAACGGCTATTGCGCCGTCATCCGCGACATCACCCAGTGGAAGCGCACGGAAGAAGAATTGCGCAGTGCCAAGCGCGCCGCAGAAACCGCCAATGCCCACAAGAGCGATTTTCTGGCCCATGTCAGCCACGAAATCCGCACGCCGCTCAACGCCATCATCGGTTTTGCCGACATGATGGCAACCGAGCGGCTGGGCCCGATCGGCCACCAGCGTTACGTCGAATATGCCAATGATATCGGCCGTTCCGGCCGGCATGTGCTGGATATCGTCAACGATCTCCTGGATATTTCCAAGATCGAAGCGGGCGAGATGGAGCTGGATTTCGCAGCCGTCGGCCTTAATGAGACGGTGGCGGAGGCGGTGTCGCTGGTGCAGCCGCAGGCGAACGGCCAGCGGGTCATCATCCGCACGGCGCTGTCGCATGCGGTGCCGCCAGTCGTCGCCGACCTGCGCTCGATCAAGCAGATCGTGCTGAATATTCTGGCAAACGCCATCCGCTTCACGCCATCGGGCGGTCAGATCGTTGTCTCCACCGCCTATGAGGCGAACGGCAATGTCGTGCTGCGCATCCGCGATACCGGCATCGGCATGACCCGCTCGGAACTGGAGCTTGCCATGAAGCCGTTCCGGCAGGTGGCCGGCGGCACCCGCAAGCGTGGCGACGGCACCGGCCTTGGCCTGCCGCTGACCAAGGCGATGGTGGATGCCAACCGCGCCGCCTTCTCCATTCATTCGGCACCGAACGAAGGCACGCTGGTGGAGGTGACCTTCCCCTCGCCGCGCGTGCTGGCCACCTGAG